>NZ_JBJIEP010000009.1:0-223137 GCF_046557955.1 Shinella agrisoli
CTAGCAACAAACTATCTCGCAGCCATCGCTCTCGTTTCAGCAGTCATCGCATGGGTTTGAATGAGTCCTCATCCTAGGTATTCCGGCTGCGCCGCTTCAGCTGCTGCTCGCGGAAGAAGATGAAGAGGCCGGAGGCGACGATGAAGCCGGCGCCCACCAGCATGGCGGGGCGTGGCGCATCGCCGAAGAAGATCCAGCCGAAGATCACCGCCCAGAGCAGCAGCGTGTATTGCAGCGGCACGACCGTCGCCGCGTCCGCCAGCTTCAGCGAGCGGTTGACCAGCATGTGCGCGCTCATCGCGACGATGCCGAGCAGGCTGAGCAGGCCGAAATCGACGCCGCTCACCGGTGCCCAGCCGGCGGGGTCGGCAAGGCACCAGATGCCGGCGAAGACCGCCGCGCCCGCCACCTGCCAGAAGACCAGCGTCGTGTCCGGCGCCGCGCGCAGCGACCGGCCGAGCACCATGGCAAGGCTGAAGGCGAGGCTGCCGGCGAGCGCGATGAGGGCGGGCAGCGTGAACGTGTCCTTCGAGGGCTCCAGCGCGATGAGCACGCCGACGAAGCCGACGACGATCGCCGTCCAGCGCCGCCAGCCGACCTTCTCGCCGAGCATGAGCGGGGAAAGCGCGGCGACGTAGATCGGCGCGGCGAGCCAGTAGGTCATGGCGTCTGCGAGCGGCATGTAGGCGACGGCGAAATAGAAGCCGGACGCCTCGAAGGCGAAGAGGGCGGAGCGCAGCAGGTGCAGCTTCGGCCGCTCGACATCGACCAGCCGGCGCCAGCCGACCCGCCAGAAGAACGGCGCGAGCACCACCATCGCCGCGACGCTGCGGATCAGCATGAGCTGGCCGACGGAATAGGTCGCCACCAGCCATTTGCCGAGCACATCGTTCAGCGAGAACATGACCATGCCGAGCAGCATCAGCAGAACGCCGAGGCGGGCGGAGCCGGAAACGGACGGGGAGGCGGCGATGTGGGTCATGGCGGAAACTCGGCTCAGGATACGGGAGGCTGTGACACATTCCATCCGGCCGATCCAGTCAGCAATTTTGATAGCTGCATAAAGCGGAACACTGGGTATCTGACCGGTTGAACCCGGGCGGCAGCGGTGAAAGAGTGGCCCGGACATCTTGCGAGGCATATTCGATGACCAACGGAAAGACAGGCAGGCGGCGGCTGCGCTCCCAGGACTGGTTCGACAACCGCGACCATATCGACATGGCCGCGCTCTACCTCGAGCGCTTCATGAACTACGGCATTACGCCGGAGGAGCTGCGCTCCGGCAAGCCGGTGATCGGCATCGCCCAGAGCGGCAGCGACCTGACGCCCTGCAACCGCCATCACGTCGACCTGGCGAAACGGGTGCGCGACGGCATCCGCGATGCGGGCGGCATCCCGATCGAGTTCCCGACCCATCCGATCTTCGAGAACTGCAAGCGGCCGACCGCCGCGCTCGACCGCAACCTCGCCTATCTCGGCCTCGTCGAGATCCTCTACGGCTATCCGCTCGACGGCGTCGTGCTGACGACGGGCTGCGACAAGACCACGCCGTCCGCGCTGATGGCCGCCTCCACCGTCGACATCCCGGCGATCGTGCTTTCCGGCGGGCCGATGCTCGACGGCTGGCACGAGGGCGATCTTGCCGGCTCCGGCACGGTCATCTGGCGCTCGCGCCGCAAGCTCGCGGCCGGGGCGATCGACGAGGAGGAGTTCCTGCAGGCCGCGATGGATTCCGCGCCCTCCATCGGCCATTGCAACACGATGGGAACCGCCTCGACCATGAACGCGCTGGCCGAAGCGCTCGGCATGTCGCTGACGGGCTGCGCGACGATCCCCGCGGCCTATCGCGAGCGCGGCCAGATGGCCTACCGCACCGGCCGGCGCGCGGTGGAGCTGGTGCTGGAGGACATCCGCCCCTCGTACATCCTGACGCGGCAGGCCTTCCTCAACGCCATCCGCGTCAACTCGGCCATCGGCGGCTCGACCAATGCGCAGCCGCACCTGATGGCCATGGCGAAGCACGCGGGCATGGAGCTCGCGCCGGAGGACTGGCAGGTGCACGGCTACGACATCCCGCTCCTCGCCGACGTGCAGCCGGCCGGCCGTTTCCTCGGCGAGCGCTTCCACCGGGCGGGCGGCGTGCCGGCGATCATGCGCGAGCTGCTCGATGCGGGAAAGCTCGACGGCACCTGTCCCACCGTCACGGGCCGCACCGTCGCGGAGAACCTCAAGGGGCGCGGAGCGACCGACCGCGAGGTCATCCGGCCCTACGGCGAGCCGCTGAAGGAGCGGGCGGGCTTCCTCGTGCTCAAGGGCAACCTCTTCGATTTCGCCATCATGAAGACGTCGGTGATCTCGCCGGAATTCCGCCTGCGGTATCTCAGCGAGCCGGGCCGCGAGGGCGTCTTCGAGGGCAGGGCCGTCGTCTTCGACGGTTCGGAGGACTACCACCGCCGCATCAACGATCCGGCGCTCGGCATCGACGAGCGCACCATCCTTGTCATCCGCGGGGCCGGCCCGCTCGGCTGGCCGGGCTCGGCGGAGGTCGTCAACATGCAGCCGCCGGACCACCTCCTGAAGCGCGGCATCGCCAGCCTGCCGACGATCGGCGACGGGCGGCAGTCCGGCACGGCCGACAGCCCGTCGATTCTCAACGCCTCGCCGGAAAGCGCGGCCGGCGGCGGGCTCGCCTGGCTCCGCACCGGCGACACGATCCGCATCGACCTCAACACGGGGCGCTGCGACATGCTGGTGGACGAGGCGGAGATCGAAAGGCGAAAGGCGGACGGCATTCCGCCGGTGCCGGCGGATGCGACGCCGTGGCAGCGGCTCTACCGCCGGACGGTCACCCAGCTTTCGGACGGCGCCGTCATCGACGGCGCGGCCGATTTCCGCAGGATCGCGGAAACGCCGCCCCGGCACAATCACTGAGGGCGGTCAGCCCCGCCGGGCGACGAGGATGCCGAGTAGCACGATCGCCCCGCCGACCGCCTGCATCATGCCGACAGGCTCGGACAGGAGGAGCCAGGCGAGGATGGCGGCGACGACCGGCTGGAGAAGCAGCGTCAGCGAGGAGAAGGCGGTGGGCAGATAGGCGAGCGCATAGGTGACGAGCCCCTGGCCTCCGACATGGCTGATGAAGGCGAGGCCCAGCACCATCGCCCAGCCGAAGAGCGTCGCCGGCACCATGCCGCCCTCGAAGAAGAAGGCGAGCGGCAGCATGCAGACCGCGGCCGAAAGGGTCGTCCAGACCATGATGCGCAAGGTCGAGAAACGCGCGCGCACATGGCCGAGCGACAGCATGTAGCAGGCATAGAAGATCGCTGCGACCACGGCCGTCGCGTCCCCCGCAAGCTGCCCGCCGCCGATGGCCGCCGGCCCGCCCTTCAGCACGACGACGCCGAGGAGGGCGAGCGTCAGGCCCGTCAGGAAGACCGGCGTGATGCGCGTGCGGAAGATGAGCCAGGAGCCGAGCGTCACGAAGACCGGCGCGAGGTTGGCGAGCAGCGTCGCGTTGGCGACGGAGGTCATGTGCAGCGAGATGTGCCATGCCGCGAGGTCGACCGCCAGGAACACGCCCGGCAGCAGCAGGAAGAGATGGTCGCGCAGGCCGGAAGGCGTTTCGTCGCCCTGCTTCGCCACGCGCGAGATCAGGAGAAACGGCAGCAGGGCCAGCGAGACGCGCCAGAAGGCGGTCGCCATCGGCCCCACCTCCGAAAGGCGCACGAAGATCGGCGATCCGCCGATGGCGGCGCCTCCGACCAGGAGGGCGATCAGGGCAAGGCGGGCATGGCGGGAGGCGGCGATCGGCGACAAGGGAGCGGTCCGGAGAAGGCAAACGCCAGCCAGCTATCAGACCGCGCCGCTTTGAACCAGACGGGCGCCGCTAAATTAGAGGAAAACTTTGCGTGCTTTCGGCTGCAAGCGCCCGAGGGTGACGGCGGGGAGGAGAGGCGGCCTGCCTATCGGACGGTAAGGCACGCGGCAACGCCATTGCCGCTTGCCCGCTCCTCTCTTCTTTCGTCATCCTCGGGCTTGCCCCGAGGAGCCCACCCACACCCGGAACGCCGGCAGCGTCCTTACGCCGCCTCGGGCCGGTGGACGGTCTTCACCTCCAGGAAATCCTCCAGCCCGAAGATGCCGCCCTCGCGGCCGTTGCCGGACTGCTTGTAGCCGCCGAAGGGGCTGCCGTAGCGGTGCGGCCCGCCGTTGATGTGCACCATGCCGGCGCGAAGGCGCGCGGCGACGCGCTCGGCCCGCTCCGGGTCGCCGGTCTGGACATAGGCGGCAAGGCCGTAATTGGTGTCGTTGGCGATGGCGATCGCCTCCTCCTCCGTGTCGAAGGGGATGATCGAGAGAACCGGCCCGAACACCTCCTCGCGGGCGATGCGCATGTCGTTCTTGACGTCGGCGAAGATCGTCGGCTTGACGAAATAGCCGGTCTCGAAGCCCTCCGGCTTGCCGGGGCCGCCGACGAGAAGGCGCGCGCCCTCGGTGACGCCCGCCTCGATCAGCGCCTGCACGCGGCCGAACTGGATGTGCGAGACGAGCGGGCCGATGTGCCCGCCCTCCTCCTCCGGATTGCCGACCTTCGCCTCCCGGCCGACCCGCTCGGCGATCTCCAGCACCTTGCCGTAGACGGAGCGCTCGACGAGCATGCGGGTCGGCGCGTCGCAGGACTGGCCGGAATTGTTGAAGCATTCGCGGATCGAGCCGGCGACGCGGTCCTCGAGGTCCGCATCGGCGAAGACGATGTTCGGCGACTTGCCGCCGAGCTCGAGCGTCACGCGCTTGACCGTGTCGGCGGCGTCCTTGCTGACGGCGATGCCGGCGCGGGTGGAGCCGGTGAAGGACATCATGTCGACGTCCCTGTGCCTGGAGAGCGCTGCGCCGCATTCGGCGCCGTCGCCGTTGACGAGGTTGAAGGTGCCCGCAGGGAAGCCGGCCTCGTCCACCATCTCCGCATAGAGCATGGCGTTGAGCGGCGTGAACTCGGAGGGTTTCAGCACGCAGGTGCAGCCCGTCGCCAGCGCCGGCACGACCTTGAGCGCGATCTGGTTGATCGGCCAGTTCCAGGGCGTGATGAGGCCGCACACGCCGATCGGCTCGCGGCGCACGACGTCGCCGTTCGGCAGCACCTCGCGGCTCTTCAGGCGCTTCAGCGCGTCGATGAAGCCCTGGAGGTGGCCGACGCCGACATCGGCCTGCTGCTCGGTGCTCATGGTGATCGGCGCGCCGAGCTCCTGCGTGATGGTGCGGGCCATCTCGTCATAGCGGCGCTTGTAGATTTCGAGCAGCTTTTCGAGCAGCGCCAGGCGTTCCTCCACGCTGGTCTGGCTGTAGGTCGCAAACGCCTTCCTGGCGGCGGCCACGGCGCGGTCGATGTCGGCGGCGGTGCCCATGGAGATGACCGCGATCGGCTTTTCCGTCGCCGGGTTGAGCACGGAAAGGTCGTTGGGCTTCAGCGGGTCGACCCACTGGCCGTCGATGTAGAACTTGCGCTTGTCGAGCATGCTTTTCTCCCGTCACTTCTTCTGTTTTTCATCGAGCCAGCTGCGGATGAGCTGGCGGTAGCGTTCCCCGCCGAAGCTTGGAAAATGGCCGCCATGCACCAGCCGCACCGGCAGGGTCATGAGCCGCTCCATCGAGGCGATATAGTCCGCCGCATCGGAATGGTAGGTGTCCTCGATCAGCGGGCCATCGTAGAGGATGTCGCCCGAGAAGAGAATTTCGGTCGCCTTCTCGTAGAGTGCAATACCCCCCGGGGAGTGGCCCGGCGTATGGACGACCTCGAAATGCCGGTCGCCGAGGTCGATCACGTCGCCGTCTTGAAGGATGCGCGTCGCCGGCGCCCCCTTCACCGCATAGCACTTCGAGCAGTAGGGCTCCGGCGGCGGCGCGTCGAAGATCTCGTCGGTGACGTAAGGGTCGGCGAGCGTGTTCTGCCGCGTCGGGTTGGCGAGGAGGTCGGCCTCGGCCGCATGTACCGCCCGGCACTCGAATTCGTGGTGGCAGCCGATATGGTCGAAATGGGTGTGGCTCGCCACCGCGATCAGGTCGCGCTCCGTCACGAGCGGCACCCATTGCCTCAGCGAGACGACGCCCATGCCGCTGTCCACCAGCATGTCGCGGTCGCGCCCGCGCACGTGCCAGATGTTGCAGCGGTAGAATTCCTGGATATAGGGCTCGGAAATGAAGGTCACGTCGTCGTCGAGGCGACGCACGCTGTACCAGTCCTGCGGGCGGATGCGCTCCATCTTACCCTACCGTTCCCGCTCCGTCCTGAAGCACGACGATGCTATCCGCCTTCAGCCGCAGGTCAAGCTCGGCGCCGGCCTGCGGATCGTCCGTCTGCGGCAGGTGCGCGGTCAGCACCGTTTCCCCCGCCGCCACATGGCAGCGGTGGTGCGTGCCGAAGAAGGCACTGCCCGTGATGCGCCCGCGGCCGAGCGAGACGGTCGGCACGGCGGCGCTGGCGCTGCGGAAATGCTCCGGCCGGATGCAGAGCGTGACGCCGGACCCCGCCGCCGGCAGGCCGGAAACGAAGGCGGAGGCGGGCAGGGCGACCCGGCCGAGCGCGGTCTCGACCTCCGTCTCGCCGCCCGCCGTGCCAAGCACCCTGGCCGGCAGGAAATTGGCCTCGCCCATGAAACCGGCGGAGAAGAGCGAGCGCGGCCGCATGTAGATCGAGGCCGGCGTGCCGACGTCCTCGATGCGCCCCCCGTTCATCACGACGATGCGGTCGGCGATCGCCATCGCCTCCTCCTGGTCGTGGGTGACATGCACGAAGGTGGTGCCGACGCGCTTCTGGATGGCTTTCAGTTCGTCCTGCATCTGCCGGCGAAGCTTCAGGTCGAGGGCGCCGAGCGGCTCGTCGAGCAGCAGCACGTCCGGATCGACGGCGAGCGCGCGGGCGAGTGCCACGCGCTGGCGCTGGCCGCCGGAAAGCTCGTGCGGTTTCTTGGCGGACGAGGCCCTGAGGCCGACGAGGTCGAGATAGGAGAACGCCTTCTCGTAGCGCTCCGCCTTGCCCATGTCGCGCATCCTGAGGCCGAAGCCGACATTGTCGCGCAGGCACATGTGCGGGAAGAGCGCATAGTCCTGGAACATGGTGGTCGTCGGCCGCTTCGCCGGCGGCACATGCGTCATGTCCCGCCCGCCGATCGAGACCGTGCCGGAGGTCGGCTCGATGAAGCCGCCGAGGATGGAGAGCAGGGTCGTCTTGCCGCAGCCCGACGGGCCGAGCAGCACGATGAACTCGCCGGCGGCGATGTCGAGCGAGACGTCGTCGAGCGCCCGGAACGAGCCGAACACCTTGGTGGCATTGCGGATGGAGACATCGGCGGTCATCTAGGATTTCCCGGTTTTTCGGAAGACGGCGAGCTCCATCACGACGAGGAACGCGACCGAGACGAGGAAGACGACGCTGCCGATGGCGTTGGTCCTGGGGTCGAGGCCGGAGCGCAGCATGCTCCAGATCTCCACCGGCAGCGTCACGTCGAAGCGCGACAGCAGGAAGGCGACGATGAACTCGTCCCAGCTGAAGGTGACGGAGAGGAAGAAAGCGGCAAGGATCGACGGCATCAGCATGGGCGCGGTGACGAGCAGCATCACCTGCCAGTCCTTCGCCCCGAGGTCGCGCGCCGCCCGCTCGATGTTCACCTGGTGCCCGCCCATCGAGGCGTAGATGACGGCGAAGCAGAGCGGCAGGTTGATCACTACATGGCCGATGCCGACCGTCCACAGCGAAAGCCGCATGCCGGTGACGTTGAGCATGGAGAGCAGGCCGAGGCCGATGATCAGCGTGCTCACCGTCATCGGCGCGACGAGGAGGCCGCGCAGCAGGCCCGAGGCGGGCAGCGTGTAGCGCGCGAAGGCATAGGCCGCGAGGAAGCCGAGGAGGCAGGCGACGGCGGAGGAGAGAATGGCGACGACGAGCGAATTGCCGAGCGCGGCCATCAGCTTGCCGTCGGAAAAGACCGCCGCGTACCAGCGCAGCGTCAGCCCGTTCAGCGGCGGCACCGGCAGCGTGCCGTCCTGGAAGGAGAACAGCACCAGCACGACGACCGGCAGGAAGATGAAGAGATAGAGGAGGCCCGCATAGAGCACGGCAAGCGCGGTGGAAAAATGCCGCATGGTCACGTCCTCTCCATCTTCAGCCAGCGCGCGCAGGCGATGTAGGCGAGCGTGACGACGGCCATCAGCACCAGCGAGAGCGCCGCCGCCATCGGGAAATCCGCCCGCCGTCCGAGCTGCAGCATGATGACCTGCGGCAGCACCAGCTCGTTGTTGCCGCCGAGGATCTGCGGCGTAATGTAGTCGCCGATGCACAGCACGAAGGTCAGGAACGCGCCGACCATGATGCCCGGCAGCGTCAGCGGCAGCACGACGTGCCGGAAGGTCTGGAAGGCGTTCGCCCCGAGGTCCGCAGCCGCGCGGCGGTAGTTCGGCGAAAGCTGGATGAGGTTGGCATAGATCGTCAGCGTCAGGAGCATGACGAAGAAGTGCACGAAGCCGATGATCGTGCCGGCGCGGTTGGCCGAAAGCTCCAGCGGCTCAGAAATCACGCCGAGCCAGAGCAGCGCCTGGTTGACCACGCCGCCCTTGGAAAGCACCAGCAGCCAGGAATAGGAGCGCACCACATAGGAGGTCCAGAAGGGCAGGATCGCCATGACGAGGGCGAAGCGCTGCCACTTCCTCGGCACCCGCTCGGCGATGATCCAGGCGAGCGGATAGGCGAGCAGCACGGAGATAATTGTCACGGCCGCCGTGATCTCCAGCGAGACGACGAGCCCCTTGAAGAAATGCGCCTTCGTGAAGAAGGCGACGTAGTTGTCCAGCGTCCAGGTCGCGACGATCTCGCGCCCCTGCCGCGTCCAGAAGCTGATCGCCGCCATGTAGGCGAAGGGCACGAGGAAGAACAGCGCGGTCCAGATGAGCCCCGGCAGGGCAAAGGCCCAGGCCTTGCGGCGTTCGGCGCGTTCGAGGGCGGTGGCGGTCATGGGGGGTGATCTCCGTTCGCGCTTCATGCTGGTGCCGCCCCTCATCCCCCTGCCGGGACCTTCTCCCCGCAAGCGGGGAGAAGGGGTATGCCGCACTCTTTTCCCCGATCGTGACCGGTTGGCAGGGCAGGTCCCCTCTGTCTGCTTGCGGGGAGAGGGTTAGGGTGAGGGGCAAATCCTTGGCGCAAATCCCTGAATGGCGGACTGAAGCTCTACTGCTGCAGCATCTCCGTCCACACGTCCTGCATCGCCGCGTCCATCTCGGCATCCGCCACCGGGTAGAGCTGCGAGTTCTTCAGGTATTCCGGCTGCCTGTCCCAGCGCAGCGCCGTCTTCTGCTGGTCGGTCAGGTGCTCGCCCGCCTTGGCGTTCGCCGGCATCGCCCAGTAGCAGGACGAGGTGGCGAGCCGCGCCTGCCCCTCGGGGCTGACGATATACTGCACGAATTTCAGCGCGAGGTCCTGCTTTTCCGAATCCTTGAAGACGCCGATCGACTGGGCCCAGCGCAGCGCGCCCTGTTTCGGGATCGTCCAGTCGAGGTTCGGCTTTTCCGCCGAAAGCCCGGCCGTCAGCCATTCGCCGCCGCCCACCACGATGTCGACCTCGCCGGTCGCCAGCGCGGTCTGCGAGGCCACCACGTCGCTGACCTGGCGGGAGACCTTCTTCATCTCGAAGAGCTTTTCCTTGATCGCCGGCAGGTCGTCCCTGGTGAGGTCCGCCGTCTTCTTGCCGATGCCGATCCCCGTCAGGCCGACCATCGGCAGGTAGTAGTCGTAGAGCGCGATGCGGCCCTTGTACTTCTCCGACCAGATGACGGAGAGGTCCTCCATGTCGGCGGGGTCGACCTTCGTCTTGTCGTAGGAGATCGTGTTGTAGCCGAATTTCTCCGTGACGGCGTAGACCTTGCCGTCCTTGGTCGTCGTCTCCTCCATGCGCACTTCCGGGAAGAGGTCGGCGAGCGGCAGCTGGTTGGCGGGCATCTCGCCGAGGATGTCCATGTCGATGGCGCGCGGCACGTCCACCGCGTCGATCACCAGCACGTCCCAGTCGCCGGGGCGGGACTGCTCGATGATCGAGATCGCCGCGCCCGTGCCCTCGTATTCCTTGAGGTTGACCTTGACGTCGTTGGCCTTCTCGAAGGGCTCGACCAGCGCCGGGTCGGTGTGGTCGCACCAGACGAGCGCGTTCAGTTCCTCCTGCGCCGCCGCGCCGGCGGGCGAAAGGGCGAAGGTGGCGGCGGTGGCAAGCAGCATGCGGCGGAAGAGGCCGCCGGAAACGGTGTTCTTCATCATCTTTCCCTCTGGCTGAAGGCTTTCGGCCTTGGCATATGGCACTCGTTCGCGGTGCCTTGAGAAAAAGATTGAACGAGTTCATTTTTTAAGTCAATCTCATTTTTGAGGGGATTCCAATGGAGGTGCCGATGGCCGGATTGCGGGCGAAACAGAAGGCGGACAGGACCCGCCGCATCCTCGAAGCCGCCACGACGCTGTTCCGCACGGAAGGCTACGACAGCGCCCGCATCGAGGACATCGCCGAGATGGCCGAGGTCTCGGTCGGCACGCTCTACAACTACTACCAGAACAAGGGCGACATCCTCGTCGCCACGGTCGCGATGGAGGTGACGGAGGTGCTGGAGGGCGGCGCGCGCATCGTCGCCAACCCGCCGCTCAACGTCGCCGAGGCGCTGCGCACGCTGATCGAGCAATATTACGACCACTCGCTCGTCTATCTCTCCAAGGAGATGTGGCGCGCGGCGATGGCGATCTCCATCCAGCAGCCGGAAACGCCGCTCTCGCGCCGCTACACCGAGCTCGACGGCCAGCTCTGCGCCCAGGTCGTGCGCCTCGTCGAGACGCTGAAGGTGCGCGGCGCGGTCCACGCGAACGTCGACGCGAAGGCCATGGGCGAGGTGTTCTTCAACAACCTCAACATGATGTTCATCGAGTTCTGCAAGGTGGAGGCCATGCCGCTCGAAGAGCTGAAGGCGCGCGTCAACGCCCAGCACGAGCCCATCGCCGCCCTCATCAGCACCGTCAAGGCCGTTTGACGCCCGAGGTACACACTGTGTGTGTACATTTGACCGCCCGTGTGCTATCCTCCCGTCGAAGGAGTATGCCCATGCACAGGACGCGTGTCTTCAGGAACGGCAATTCGCAGGCGGTCCGCATCCCGTCGGACCTTGCCTACGAGCGCACCGACATCGAGGTCGAGATCGAGCGCATCGGCGAGGAACTGCGCATCCGCCCGGCGCGGCGCTCGCTCGCAGGCGTCCTCGAGCGGTTCGCCCGCTTCGCGCCCGATTTCATGGCGGAAGGCCGGGGCGGGCAGGAGCAGGCGGAGCGGGACCCGCTCTGATGCCGCGCTACATGCTCGACACGAACATGTGCATCTACCTCATGAAGAACCAGCCGGAAGAGGTCGCCCGCCGGTTCGCCGCTTGCGAGGTCGGCGACGTGGTGATGTCCGCGATCACCCATGCGGAGCTGCAATACGGCGTCGCCGCCGCGCGGGACCCGGCGCGCGAGCGGGACAACCTTTCCGGCCTGGTCGAGCTGATCCCGGTCCTGCCGTTCGACACGGCGGCAGGCATCGCCTACGGGCCGGTGCGCATGGCGACGCGCGAGTGCAAGGCCGACCATCTCGACAAGCTCATCGCCGCGCAGGCGATCGCCGCCGACGTCGTGCTCGTCACCAACAACGTCCGCGACTTCGCCGCCTATTCCGGCCTCGTCATCGAGAACTGGCTCGACCCCTGAGGTCAGCAGCACGCCTCCGTCCCGCCGGTTGCGAGCCGTTCGAGGATCGGGCAGTTCGGCCGGTCGTCGCCGTGGCAGTGGGCGGAAAGGTGCTCCAGCGTGTGCACCATGTCTTCGAGCAGGCGCATCTTCGCCCTCATCTCGTCGATATGCTCGCTGGCGATGCGCTTGACGTCCGCCGAGGCGCGGGCGCGGTCCTGCCAGAGGGCGAGCAGGTCGCGGATCTGGGCGATGGAGAAGCCGAGGTCGCGCGCTCTGCGAATGAAGGAGAGCGTCGCAAGGTCCTTCGGCCCGTAGACGCGGTAGCCGGAGCCCGTGCGCCCGGCCTCGGGGATGAGGCCGATCTGCTCGTAGTGCCGGATCATCTTGGCGGTGACGCCCGTCGCCTCCGCCGCTTCGCCGATGTTCATGTCCTTTCTCCCTTGAAGGCCGGGCGGAAGCGCTTCAGCCTGAGCGCGTTCGAGACGACGAAGACGCTGGAGAGCGCCATGGCGCCGGCCGCCAGCGCCGGCGAGAGCTGGATGCCGAAGGCGGGATAGAGCAGGCCCGCGGCGACCGGGATGAGCGCGACGTTGTAGCCGAAGGCCCAGAACAGGTTTTCGCGGATGTTGCGCATGGTCGCCCGCGAGAGCGCGATGCCGGTCGCCACCCCCCGCATGTCGCCCGCCATCAGCACCACGTCGGCGCTTTCGATGGCGACGTCCGTGCCCGTGCCGATGGCGATGCCCGTATCGGCGGCGGCGAGCGCCGGCGCGTCGTTGATGCCGTCGCCGACGAAGGCGACCTTCTTGGTGCCGTCCGCAGAAAGCTCGCGCACCGCGGCGACCTTGCCGTCCGGCAGCACCTCGGCCATCACCCGGTCGATGCCGAGCTTCTCCGCCACCGCCTCGGCCGTGCGGCGGTTGTCGCCGGTGATCATCGCCACCTTGATGCCGAGCGCCTGGAGGGCGGCGACCGCTTCCTTCGTCGTCGGCTTGACCGGGTCGGTGACGGCGAAGAGCGCGGCGAGCCGCCCGTCGACGGCGGCATAGAGGGGCGAGGCGCCCTCTGCCGCCAGCCGCCCGGCATGGGCGGCGAAGGGCGTGACGTCGAGGCCGCGCGCCGCCATGAAGCCGGCCGAGCCGGCCTCCACCTTCCGGCCGGAAACCTCCGCGGAAATGCCCTGGCCGGTGGCCGTGACGAAACCCGTCGCTGCCGGAAGGTCGATACCTTCGGCCACCGCCGCCTCATGGATGGCGGCGGCGATCGGATGCTCGGAATGCACCTCCGCCGCGGCGACCAGCGCCAGCACCTCGCCGCGCGCAAACCCCTCCGCCGGCACGATCTCGGTCAGCGTCGGGTGGCCGAGCGTCAGCGTGCCGGTCTTGTCGACGGCGACGATGTCGGTGCCTTCCAGCGTCTGGAGCGCCGTGCCCTGGCGGAAGAGCACGCCGAGCTCGGCCGCCCGTCCCGTCCCGGTGATGATCGAGGTGGGCGTCGCAAGGCCCATGGCGCAGGGGCAGGCGATGATCAGAACGGCGACGGCGTTGACCAGCGCATGGGCGAGCACCGGGCTCGGCCCCAGCGCCAGCCACAGGCCGAAGGTGAGGAGCGCGACCGCGATGACCGCCGGCACGAACCATTGCGTCACGCGGTCGACCAGCGCCTGGATCGGCAGCTTCGCCGCCTGCGCGTCCTCGACCATGCGGATGATCTGCGAGAGCACCGTGTCGGCCCCGACGCGGGTGGCGCGGAAGGTCAGCGAGCCGGTCGTGTTGACGGTGCCGCCCGTCACCGTGTCGCCCGCCTTGCGCGCGACGGGCATCGGCTCGCCGGTGATCATCGATTCGTCGACATAGGAGCTGCCCTCCGTCACCTCGCCGTCGACCGGCACCTTCTCGCCCGGCCGCACCAGCACGATGTCGCCCGGCACGACGCTTTCCAGCGGCACGTCCTCCGCTTTCCCGTCCTTCAGCACGCGGGCGGACTTCGCCCTCAGCCCGGCGAGATGCCGGATCGCCTCGCCGGTGCGGCCCTTGGCGCGCGCCTCCAGGTAGCGTCCGGCGAGGATCAGCGTCACGATAACGGCCGCCGCCTCGAAATAGACGTTCGCCGTGCCTCCCGGCAGGAGGCCGGGCGCGAAGGTCGCGACGGTGGAAAAGCTCCAGGCGGCGAGCGTGCCGATGACGACCAGCGAGTTCATGTCCGGCGCAAGGCGCGCGAGGGCCGGAATGCCCTTGCGGAAGAAGCGCAGGCCCGGCCCGGCGAGCACCAGCGTCGCCAGCACGAACTGGACGATCCGGCTCGCCTGCATGCCGAGCGTCTCGTGGATGTAGTGGCCGAAGGCGGGGAAGGCGTGCGCGCCCATCTCCATCACGAAGAGCGGCGCCGTCAGCACCGCGGCGATCGCGAGGTCGCGGCGCAGCGTCCTTGCCTCGGCGGCCCGCCGGTCCTCCTCGGGCGCGCCGGCACTCTCGCGGATGGCCTTGTAGCCCGTGCGCTCGATGGCGGCGGCGAAGTCCTCGAAGGAGGCCGCGCCCTTGAGGAAGCGCACGCGGGCGCGCTCCTGCGCAAGGTTGGCCGTCGCGTCGAGCACGCCCGAAACCGCCTTCAGCGCCTTCTCGACCCGCCCGATGCAGGAGGCGCAGGTCATGCCCTCGACGGGAAATTCCAGGACCTCCTCCGAAACCCCGTAGCCGGCCTTGCGCACCGCCTCGGCGACGGCCGCGGCATCCGGCGCGCCGGCGAAGGTCACGTCGGCCTTCTCCGTCGCCAGGTTGACCGCCGCGCCGGCAACCCCCGGCACTTTCTCGATGGCCTTCTCCACCCGGCGCACGCAGGAGGCGCAGGTCATGTCGGAGATGGAAAGCTTGATGGTCTGCCGGTCCTTCGGCTCTGTGGTGGTGAGCATGGTGCACCTTTCGTCCTATGTCGGACAGATCGTGCACCTTCCCACCATGTCAAGGTCAAGCGGCTTTTTGCCGCTCACGCCGCATCGACCGGCGAATAGCCTTCCGCCTCGATGATGGAGGCGACGGCCGCGCGGTCGCCGGCGTTTTCGATCGAAACCCGCTTGGCGGCGAGGTCGATGTCCACCTTCGCATCCGGATAGGCGGCGAGCACCGCGCCGGTGATCGTCCTGACGCAATGGCCGCAGGTCATGTCGGGAACGGTGAAGGCAAGGGGCTTGTCGTTGCTCATGGGGCAGTCTCCTGATCGATGCCTTCTTCCTGAAGCCTTCCCCCGTGGCAAGGTCAAGGGCCGAAACGAAAGCTCACGCGGAGAGGCGTCCGAGCAGGGTGAGGAACTGGTCGCGTGCCCGCGCGCCGCCAAGCCGCTCCAGGCAGTCCGCCTCGAAATCCGCCTCGGCGCGGCGCGCCTCCGCAAGCAGGCTTTCCCCGGCGGGCGTCAGGTAGAGCGCGTGCGACCGCCTGTCGTTCGGCGGCCTGCGGCGCTCGGTCAGACATCGCCGTTCGAGATCGTTCATCAGCGCCACGAAATTCGCCCGCTGGATGCCGAGCGCCGCCGCAATCTCCGATTGTTTGCGGCCCGGGTTCTCCGCGATCAGCACCAGGGTGCTGAACTCGGCGGGCCGCAGGTTCACCCGGGAAAAGTGCAGGAGGAAACGCTGGAGGAACTGGCCGTGCGCCCGCCGGAGCTGATGGGCGAGACTGTGCGACACGGCAGAGGCGTCGAGATTGCCCGCCGCGGCGGTTCCGTGCGTTTCGTTTGTCTTTCCCATGCCTTGGCCATCCCTCCCGGCATCTAAGTAGGGTCCGATGCGCGGCTTGCCGGCGGACGATAAGAACGGAAGGAATGCGCGCAAGAGCGGATTCGCACGATTGCAACAATTTTCCACACGCAATTATGAGGTGAGGAATGATTTCGCTGGATTGCGTGTCGGGCTCGATCCCTGAAGTTTATTTCAGGACAGCTTCACTCAATCAAGGTTTGTGGCCTGCTCAGTCGAGCGCGAATCGGCCGAGGCGGTCCGCCAGCTGCGATATGGTCGCGGCGTCGGCATTGGCGAAGGCGAAGCGCAGGTAGCTCTCCTGCCGCGCGCCGAAATAGCTGCCGGGCAGGCAGAGGATGCCGGCTTCCCTGGCGAGCTTCTCCGCCACGCGGGCCGAGGGGGCACCGCCGAACGGATGGCCGATGAAGGCGAAATAGGCGCCGACCGCGCCGACCCGCCAGGCGGGAACGCCTGCCATGGTCGCACGCAGGGCCTCGACGCGTCGGGCGATCTCGCGGCGGTTCTCCTCGCGCCAGCCGGCCAGCAGCGGCAGGGCGGCCGCCACGGCCGCCTGGGCCGAACGCGGCGGGCAGATCTGCAGGTTGTCCATGATCTTCGCCACCTGCTCCACCACGGCCGCGCCCGCCGTGATCGCGCCGAGGCGATGGCCGGGAATGCAGAAGGACTTGGAGAAGCTGTAAAGGCCGATCAGCGTGTCTTCCCAGCCCTTCCGGCCGAACAGGTCGTGCGGCCGGCCGGCGCCTTCCGGCAGGAAGTCGCGGTAGGTCTCGTCGAGGATGAGCCAGATGCCGCGCGCGGCGCAGAGATCGTAGACCGCCGACAGCAGGTCCGGCGGGTAGACGGCGCCGGTCGGGTTGTTCGGCGAGACGAGCGCGACAGCCCGCACGTCCGGCGTGATCGCGGCGGCGAGCGCCGCCACGTCCGGCAGGAAGCCGTTCGCCGGATCGCAGGGGGCGAACCGCGTCCCGACGCCCAGCATGGCGAGCGTCGTTTCCTGGTTGAAGTAATAGGGATCGGTCATCAGCACGGTGTCGCCCGCGCCCGCCACCGCCATGGCGGCGCAGATGAAGGCCTGGTTGCAGCCCGCCGTCACATGGACGTTGCCGCCCTGAAGCGGAGTGCCGTAGACCTCGGACAGGTGCGCCGCATAGGCCGTGCGCAACACGTCCTCGCCCTCGATCGGCCCGTAGCCGGTATAGGCGCGGGATGCGGCATATTCCCCGAGCAGCCGCAGCATCTCCGGGTGCGGCGGATAGCCCGGCACGGCCTGCGACAGGTCGATCATCGGCCCGCTGCGGCCGTCATAGGCCGCGCCCCAGGCGAAGACGGAAGGGATCGGCGGGGCGGCGAGGGTTTCGACGAGCGGGTTGAAGCGGGGCATGGTCGTTTCCGTGGAGGGTCAGGCGCGGGACTTGCGCTGCGGGGCGGGGGTGGTGCGGCGCTCGGCGGGGGCCGAGACCGGACGGAAGGCGTCCGCCGTGCGGCCGCGCCCGCGCAGCAGCATGCGGGCGGAGGCCTGCGGGTCGGGAAGGGTCTCCTCCAGCGCGGCGAAGAGCCAGTCGATGAACACCTTGACGATCGGCGTCTGGCGCGCCGCCTGCCGGCAGGCGACATAGAAGGCGTCGTTCGCTGGCACCGTCAGGTCGAAGGGTACGACGAGCTCGCCGCGGGCGATCAGGTTGCTGGCGGTGATCGTGTCGCCGAGCGCGATCCCCTGGCCGTGCAGGGCCGCCTCGGTGGAAAGGCGCGCGTCGCTCATGAAGTGCTGGCGGCCGCGCACCATGTCGAGCGCGTCCGCCGCGGCAAGCCAGGTGTTCCATTCGCGCCCGTCGTCGCCGTGGAACAGCGTGTGATCGCAAAGGTCCCGCACGGAGCGCAGCGGCCGGCTGTTGAGCAGCGTCGGGCTGGCGACCGGGAAGAGCTTGAGGCGCGACCACAGGCGCGTCCAGTAGTCCGGCCAGTTGCCGTCGCCGTAGAGCACGCAGACATCCGCCTCGAGCGAGCGCAGGTGGTCCGGATCGTTGGAGGGGATCAGCGTCACGCGCACGCCGGGATACTGGTCGGTGAAGGTGTTGAGGCGCGGGATCAGCCAGAGCGAGAGCAGGGCCGGCACGCAGGTCACGATGAGGTCGCCGCGCGTCTCCGGCTGCTTCATCAGCGCGGTCGCGGCCGCGATCTCGTTGAAGGCGCTGGTCACGGCCGGCAGCAGCAGCGCGCCCTGCGCCGTCAGCTTCAGCCGCTTGCCGCCGCGCTCGAACAGCGCCGTGCCGAGCGATTCCTCCAGCGCGCGGATCTGGTGGCTCACCGCGCCGTGCGTGACGTTCAATTCGCGCGCGGCGGCCGAGACGGCGCCCCGGCGGGCGGTCGCCTCGAAGGCGCGGAGCGGATTGAGCGGCGGCAGGCGCGACGTCATGCGGCGGAACCGGGATTGTGAATTTTTCTCACGGCGAGTGCTATAACAATGCCAATTGATTTTCCAGACCGTTTGCAACGATACTGCGAAAAACGAGGGCGGAGCCCCGGGGGAACCTATCGACATGCTTTTGCACCGGCCCCCGGTCCGCCCGCATTTCCAACGGATGAGGCAGGACGATGGGCAGCAGCAAGCTCGATGAACTGAGGGCGAAATACGGCGAAAGCCGCGGCGGCGAGATGTTCGACCCGGCCTTCCGCAAGGTCGCCGACAAGATCTTCACGAAGAACGGGACGCGCGTCGCGCCTTATGCCGGCGTGCCGACCTTCCTGTCCGCGCCCTACAGGCCCGTCGAGGCGGAGAACCCGGATTTCGGCGACCTCCAGGTGGCGATCACCGGCGTTCCGATGGACCTCGGCGTCACCAACCGGCCGGGCTCGCGCTTCGGGCCGCGCGCCCTGCGCTCGATCGAGCGCATCGGCCCCTACAACCACGTGCTGGGCTGCGCGCCGGTGCAGGAGCTGCGCGTGGCCGACATCGGCGACGTGCCGTTCCAGAGCCGCTACCGCCTGGAGCTCAGCCATGAGGACATCGAGAAGCGCTTCGGCCAGATCGTCGATGCCGGCATCGTCCCGCTCGCCGTCGGCGGCGACCATTCGATCACCCATCCGATCATGAAGGCGGTCGGCAGGAAGCAGCCGGTCGGCATGATCCACATCGACGCCCATTGCGATACGGGCGGCCTGTTCGACCAGACGAAGTTCCACCACGGCGGCCCGTTCCGCAACGCGGTGCTCGACGGCGTGCTCGACCCCGCCCGCACGATCCAGATCGGCATCCGCGGCTCGTCGGAATACCTCTGGGAATTCTCCTACGATTCCGGCATGACCGTCATCCACGCCGAGGAGGTGAGCGGCCTCGGCATCCCGGCGATCATCGAGAAGGCGAAGGCCGTCGTCGGCGACGGGCCGACCTACCTCTCCTTCGACATCGACAGCCTCGACCCGAGCTTCGCGCCCGGCACCGGCACGCCGGAGATCGGCGGGCTGACCACCCGCGAGGTGCTGGAGCTCATCCGCGGCCTCAAGGGCGTCAACCTCGTCGGCGGCGACGTCGTGGAGGTCGCCCCGCAATACGATGCTACCACCAACACCGCGCAGGCGGGCGCCCAGGTGCTCTTCGAAATTCTGAGCCTCATGGTATTCAGCCCTTCCGTGGCGCGGACGGCCTGACGTAGAATACACCAAAGGGAACGAACCGGCCCGGATCGACCGGCCGGCAAAAAGGAGAAAATGACGATGCGTGACATCCTCAAGACCAATGTCAGCCGCCGCGCCGTACTCGGCGCGGGCGTCGCCGGCGCCTCGCTGCTTGCCATGCCGGCCGTGCTGCGCGCACAGGACAAGTCGCTGAAGGTCGGCGTCTACGGCGGCTACTTCAAGGATTCCTTCGACAAGAACATCTTCGCGGACTTCACCAAGGCGACCGGCATCGCGGTGGAATCGGTCGCCGAGCCCACCGGCGAGGCCTGGCTCGTCCAGCTCGAGCAGGCGGCAAGGGCCGGCCAGGCGCCGGCAGACGTCTCCATGATGTCGCAGGTCGCCATGCTGAAAGGCCAGTCGACCGAGCTCTGGGCGCCGCTCGACGTCGCCAAGATCCCGAACGCCTCGAACCTCATCGACCACTTCGTCAACAAGTATCCGGACGGCCGCGTCGCCGGCATCGGCGCCGTCGCCTGGTACATCACGCTCGTCACCAACACCAATGTCTACAAGGAGGCCCCGACCTCCTGGAGCGCGCTGTGGGACCCGGCGAACGCCGACAAGCTCGGCCTTCTGGCGCTCGTCTCCAACTCCTTCCTGCTGGAAGTGACCGCCAAGACCCATTTCGGCGGCACCAACGCGCTCGACACCGAGGAAGGCCTCCTCAAGGCCTTCGAGAAGCTCGCCGAGGTCAAGCCGAACGTGCGGCTGTGGTACCGCGATGAGGCGCAGTTCGAGCAGTCGCTGAAGTCGGGCGAGATCCCGATGGGCCAGTATTACCACGACGTGACGGGCCTTGCCGCGGCCGACGGCCAGCCTGTGCGCTCCACCTTCCCCAAGGAGGGCGGTATCCTGGATTCGGGCTGCTGGGCGCTGTCGCGCGCATCGCAGAAGGTCGAGGAGGCCCACACCTTCATCAACTACATGAGCCAGCCGCCGATCCAGGCGACGCTGTCGCGCAAGGTGGGCACCGCGCCGACCGTCAAGCGCGACCTGCTCGACCTCACCGCCGAGGAGTTCGCCGCCGTCTCCTCCGACATCGAGCCGATCATCCCGCGCTACGATCTCTACACCTCGAAGGCCGACTGGCTGAACCAGAAGTGGACGGAGATGATCGCGGGCTGATAAAAGCCCGATACGACCTCCGGCCGCCCGCTGATCCGGGCGGCCGGAGCCGAAACGTGAAGCGCGCCGAGCGGAGACCCGATGTCCGGACTGACCCTTGAGAACGTCACCAAGCAATTCGGCACGTTTACGGCCGTCAGGGATGTCCGGCTGACCGTGCCGCACGGCACCTTCGTCTGCCTGCTCGGCCCTTCCGGCTGCGGCAAGACCACGCTGATGCGCATGGTCGCCGGCCTCGACCTGCCGACCAGCGGCGCGATCCGGCTCGACGGCAGGGACATCACCAACGTCCCGACCCACAAGCGCGACCTCGGCATGGTCTTCCAGTCGCTTGCCCTGTTCCCCCATCTCACCGTCGGCGAGAACATCGCCTATTCGCTGCGCATCCGCGGCGTCGGCAGGGAGGAACAGAAGAAGCGCGTCGACGAACTGCTGGCGATGGTCCACCTGACGGGCTATGCCGACCGCCCCGTATCAAAGCTCTCCGGCGGCCAGCGCCAGCGCGTCGCCATCGCCCGCGCGCTCGCCATCTCGCCGAAGCTCTTCCTGCTCGACGAGCCGCTCTCCGCCCTCGACGCGAAGCTGCGCGAGGCCATGCAGGTCGAGCTGCGCCAGCTCCAGCAGCGCCTCGGCATCACCACCATCGTCGTCACCCACGACCAGCGCGAGGCCATGACCATGGCCGACACGGTCGTCGTCATGAACGGCGGCGAGATCCGCCAGGCCGCCCCGCCGGTCGAGATCTACCGCCGCCCGGCCGACACCTTCGTCGCCGACTTCATCGGCATGACCAACCTCATCGACTTCAAGGCGGAGGGCGCGGGCGCGAGCGTGCTCGGCGCGTCGGTCCCGGGCCTTCCCGTCCCGGCCGGCCTCGCCTCCGGCGTCCTCTCCGTCCGCCCGGAGGACGTGCACCTTGCCGCCCCCGGCGAGGGCGCGATCACCGGCACCGTCACCTTCATCCGCGACCTCGGCGGCACGATCGAGACCTTCGTGGAGGCGGGCGGCAAGCAGATCGTCGCCGTCTCGATGCCGAACGCCCGGCCGGACGTCTCCGTCGGGCAGTCCGTCGGCATCCGGCTCGACCCGGCCGATTGCGTGGTGCTGAAGTCATGAGGCGCGAGGCCCCGCAGAAGCTTTCCGACTACGGCCCGCTCGTCTTCCCGGCGGGCATGCTGACCGTCTTCTTCGTCGTGCCCTTCGCCACGATGATCGCCGTCTCCTTCTTCCGGCGCGATCCGGCCGGCTTCTACTCGGCCGATTTCGTCTTCGACAACTATGCGCGCTTCCTCAGCCTCTTCTTCGGCAAGGTGCTCGGCTTCTCGCTGTTCCTCGCCGTCGCGGTCGCCATCGCGTGCGTCGTCATCGCCGTGCCCTTCACCTACCTGCTCTCGCGGGCGAGGCGCCGCACGCAGGTGCTCTGGCTGGTGGCGCTGCTCTCCATCCTGTCGCTCTCGGAGGTCATCATCGGCTTTGCCTGGTCGACGCTCTTCTCGCGCACCGCCGGCATCACCAACCTCCTCGTCACGCTCGGCCTGATGAACGAGGCCGTGGCGCTCAACCCGAGCCTCGGCGCGGTGCTGACCGCCATGGTCTACCAGGCGCTGCCCTATACCGTGCTCGTGCTCTACCCCGCCCTCGTGCGGCTCGATCCGACCCTGACGGAGGCGGCGCGCACGCTCGGCGCCTCTCCGGTGAAATCCTTCTTCACCGTCGTCGTGCCGGCGCTGAGGAACACCATCGTCGCCACGCTGATCATGGTCTTCATCTTCGCGCTCGGCTCCTACCTCCTGCCGCAGATCCTCGGCCGGCCGCAGCACTGGACGCTCTCCGTGCTCATCACCGACCAGGCCATCTACCAGTCCAACATGCCGTTCGCCGCCGCCATGGCCGTGTTCCTCGTGCTGGTCACGCTCGGCCTCGTCGCGCTCACCGTCTATGCCGGCCGCAAGGGAGAAGCCGCATGAACACGCTGCTGCAACGGCTCTATCTCGGCCTCGTCGGCCTATTCCTTTCCCTGCCGATCATCGTGGTGGCCGGCGTTTCGGTGAACGAGAAGCAGACCCTCGCCTTCCCGCCGCAGGGCTTCTCGCTCGGCTGGTACGGCGAGATCTTCACCAATGCCGAATGGCGCAATGCCCTCGTCGCCTCGGTGACGCTCGCGGCGCTGTCGGCGGCCGTGGCGCTTGCCATCGCCCTGCCGCTCGCCTGGTTCCTCTGGCGGCGCCACGCGCCCTGGGCGAACGTCTTCCAGGTGCTCGGCATCGCGCCCTTCACGCTGCCGCCGGTCATCACCGCGCTCGGCCTGCTCACCTTCTGGGCGACGACCGGCTTCTACGGCCAGCCGGCGACGGCGGTCGTCAGCCACGCCATCTTCTTCGTCACGCTGCCGCTGGTGACGCTCTCGCTCGGCTTCTCCTCCATCGACCGCTCGCTGGTGGAAGCCGCTGCGACGATGGGCGCGGACGACCGTACCGTCTTCCGCACCGTGGTCCTGCCGCTCATCCTGCCCTATCTCGTCTCCGGCTATGCGTTCGCCTTCGTGCTGTCGCTCAACGAGTACATCGTCGCCTACATGACGGTCGGCTTCACGATGGAGACGCTGCCGATCAAGATCTTCAACGCGCTGCGCTACGGCTACACGCCGACGATGGCCTCGGTCACGGTCCTGTTCGTCGGCATCGCCGCCGTGGTCTTCGGCCTCGTCGCGCGCTTCGGCGACCTGCCGAAGCTGCTCGGCGCCATGTCGTCGCGGGATTAGGAAAGACAGACCATGCGGATCGCCGCCCTCCAGATGCATGCGATCGCCGGCGACGGCGAGGCC
The DNA here is from genome assembly GCF_046557955.1 of Shinella agrisoli. Taxonomy (NCBI): domain Bacteria; kingdom Pseudomonadati; phylum Pseudomonadota; class Alphaproteobacteria; order Hyphomicrobiales; family Rhizobiaceae; genus Shinella; species Shinella agrisoli. The sequence continues at coordinate 23,116 of NZ_JBJIEP010000009.1, forward strand.
AATATCGAGCGTATCGCCGCCGCTGCCGCCGATGCGGCGGCGGGCGGGGCAAGGCTCCTCATCGTGCCGGAGCTCGCCGTCACCGGCTACGGGGCGGGGGAGGCGGCCTTCGGCCGGCTCGCCTCGCCCGCGACGGGTCCGGTGGCGGAACGGCTCAGCGCCATCGCGCGGGAACATGCGCTCGCCATCATCGCCGGCTTCGCCGAGAAGGAGGGCACGCATATCTATAACAGCGCGCTCTTCACGGACGGCATCGGCACCAACGCCGTCTACCGCAAGTCCCATCTTTACGGCGATTACGAGCGCGACGCCTTCCATCCCGGCGTTCCGGCCTCCGTCATGGTGGAGCTCGGCGGCATCCGCCTCGGCATGCTGATCTGCTACGACGTGGAGTTTCCGGAAAACGTGCGCCGCCTGGCGCTCGCCGGGGCCGATCTCGTCGTCGTGCCCACGGCCCTGCCGAAAGGCCCGTCCGGCACCTTCATCGCCAGCCACATGATCCAGGTCCGCGCCTTCGAGAACCAGGTCTTCGTCGCCTACATCAACCATTGCGGCGCCGACGACCGCTTCACCTATGCCGGCCTCTCGCGCATCGCCGCCCCGGATGGCAAGCTCCTGGCCGAAGCGCCAGCCGAGGGCGAAACCCTCCTCTTCGCCGAAATCCGCCCCGAGGACTACGCCAGGTCCCGCGCCGAAAACACCTACCTCGTCGACCTCGGCCGCCAAGCTTGAGACGCGCCGCGGTTGTGGGGATCCTCGGGTCAAGCCCGAGGATGACGGGGGGAGGAGGTTTCGGGCCTATCGAACGGCGCGGCGCGCGCAACCGCCGCGTGGGTGGTGGTGTTGCCGGATCCGGCGGGCGGCGCTCGCCGCACCGCCTCACGCCTGGTAGGTGATGCGCCCGTCGCACATGGTCACGACCGGGCGGATGGCGGAAAGGTTCGCGAAGTCCGCCGCCTCCACGTCGTCGGAGAGCACGACGATATCCGCGAGATAGCCGGGCTTCAGCACGCCCTTGCGGTCCTCCATGAATTCGACCCAGGCGCCGTTCCTCGTATAGGCGGCCAGCGTCTCGTGCAGGGAAAGCCGCTCATCCTTCATGCCCTCCTTCCAGACCGTGCGCGTCATGGCGCACTCGATGCAGTGCATCGGGTCGAGCGGGGAGACCGGCCAGTCGGTGGCGAAGACGATCGGCACGCCCGCGTCGACCAGCGTGCGCCAGGCGAAGGCATAGGGCCAGCGCTCTTCGCCGATATAGGAGAGGTAGGGCTCGGTCGGCAGGCCGGCGCTGCCCGGCGGATGGGTCGGCTGCATCGAGGCGACGGTGCCGAGCTCTTTGAAGCGGGGAATGTCGTCCGGGTGCACGACCTCGATATGCTCGATGCGGTTGCGGCTGTCGCGCTTGCCGTTCGCCCTGATGGCCGCCTCGTAGCCGTTCAGCACCATGCGCACCGCGCCGTCGCCGATGGCATGGACCGCGACCGGCAGGCCGAGCCTGTCGGCGGCGATGGCGATCTCGTCGAAGTGCGCCTGCGAGAACAGCGGCTCGCCCTTCCAGCCCGGCTGGTGGCAATAGTCGTCGACGAAGACCGCCGTGCCCGATTCCGTCACGCCGTCCATGAAGAGCTTGACGAAATCGCAGCGCAGGCGATCCGAATTGAAGCGTGCGCGCCAGGCCGCCGCCTTGGTCTCGAGGTCCGACAGCGGCATGAAGTTCTTCATGTGGAAGGGCATGCGCACGCGCACCGGCAGGCCGTCCGTCCGCTCGATCTCGTCCAGCATCTCCAGCTGGTAGAGGCTGCCGTCCATGTTCTGCAGCGAGGTGATGCCGAGCGAGGCGACATAGGCGAGGCCCTCCTTGAGGATCCCGATGTCGCCGGCCCGCTCCGCCGCCGTCACGTGCTCCGGGTCGCCGCCCGTGCCGACGCCGAGCATCTCGCGCCCGCCGGTTTCGCCGAGCGCCGAGACCGGGCGGATAGCGTTGCTCTCGCGCAGCTCCCCGTTGGCGAGCCCGTCCTCGCCCATGACGATCTCGTTGCCGACGCCGACGTCGCGGCCTTCGAGGATGCCGCCCATCTTCAGCGCCAGCGTGTTGGCCCAGGCGGTATGGTGGTCGGGCGCGAAGATCAGCACGGCGCGGTCCGGCAGGATGCGGTCGAGGTGGTGGCGCGTCATGCGCTCGTCGTCGGAAAGGATGGTGTAGTCGGCATGCTGGGCGATCAGCAGCTTTCGCTCCGGATACTGCGCCGCATAGGCCTTCAGCGCCGCCGCGAGCGCGTCGAAGCCCTTGACGCCCATGAGCGAGAGCTCGCGCAGCTCGGCCGAGCCGCCGAAGATGTGCATGTGCGCCTCGTTGAAGCCGGGCAGGACCGTGCCGCCCCCGGCGTCGATCACATGGGTGTCGGGGCCGGAAAAGGCGTCGATCTCGGCCTCGGAGCCGACGGCGAGGATGCGGGTGCCGGAGACGGCAACCGCGCCGGCGCGCGGGTTCGCCTCGTCCATGGTCAGCACCCGCGCGTTGCGGATGATAAAGCTCGCTTCGGTCTGCATGGCGTGTTCCCTCGGTGTTGTCAGATGGACCGGCGGCAGAGCGCCCGGAAGAAGGTGAAGATGTCCTGGTTCTCCTCGTCGCCCAGCGGCTCGGGCTGGGAGGAGAGCTTGACGATGACGGTCTCCGCGCTCGGGTCGACATAGAGCCACTGGCCGTGGATGCCGATCGCGCAGAAGGCGCCGTCCGCCTCGCCGGACTGGTACCACTGGCTGCGGTAACGTCCGTTCGGCAGGTCGACATTGCGGCCCTCCTGCCAGGCCTGCCGGTCGCCGTTCTCCTGCATGTCGCGGATCCAGCCTTCGGGAACGACCTGCCGGCCGCCCCTGACGCCGTGGTTCCTGAGGAGTTCACCGAGCCGGGCAAGGTCGCGCGCCCTCATGGAGACGCCGCCGGCCGTGCGCGGTGTGCCGACCGCGTCCACCGTGACGTCCGCGTCGCCCTTCGCGCCCATCGGCTTCCACAAGAGCTCCGAGGCGAGGTCGGCGAAGCGTGCGCCGGTGACGCGCTCGATGACGACGCCGAGGAGGTCGGCATTGGGCGAGGCGTAGTAGAACGGCCCGCCATGCGGCCGCTCGGCCTTCCGAAGGGTGAGCAGGAAGGAGGCCAGCGTCTCCGGCTCCGCGTCCTTGATCGGCGGGTTCCACAGCATGGCGCGGCGATAGCGCGCGAACGCGCCGTGGGGATCGAGATAGGCCTCCTCGAAATCGAGGCTGACGCGCATGTCCAGCACGTCGCGATAGGTGCAGTCGCCGTAGACGCTGCCCTTTGCCTCCGGCAGGTAGTCCGTCACGGGCCGGCCGGGGTCGATGAGGCCGTCGGCCTCCAGGATGCCGGAGATCACCGCCGTCAGGGATTTGGAGATGGAGAAGACGAGATGCGGCGCGTTGGGATCGGCATGCGGCGCATAGTATTCCGCGACGATCTCGCCCCGGCGCATCATGACGAAGGCGTCCGTATGGGCGGACTCCAGGAAGGCGCGGGCGTTTTCCGCGCCGGCAAGCCCGGTCTCCATCGGCGCGTCGAGGAAGGCGTCGCTGACGAGCGGCACCTCCGGCGCCGGAACCTCCGCGGCGATCACCGCCGTCGGCACGAGGTCGCGGACGTTCTGGAAGGTCCAGCGGCTATAGGGAGCGGTGCGCCAGTTGGCGAGCGTGACGTCGGCGCGGGAAAAGCCGTGCCTGTCCTTGAAGGTCCTGATCATTGCCATTCCAGCCGGAGCGCGGGAAGGCGGATGCCTTCCCGCGTCCGGCAGTCCTCTTCTTGCGGGCTGGGCCGCTTACTTCTGCAGTTCGGTCCAGATCCTGGTGTAGAGCTCCTGCACCTCCGGCGGGCAGGCGAGGTTGAACTTGCCGGCGGCCTTCAGCTCTTCGGGAACGACGATCTCCGGCGCGTCCTTCATGTCCTCGGGCATGAAGGGCTCGGAACCCTTGATGCCGTTCGCATAGCGGGCGAAGGCCGACAGCATGGCGGCGTTTTCCGGATCCATGATGAAGTTGAGGAACAGCTTGGCGTTCTCGACATTCTTGGCGTCCTTGAGGATGGCGGCATTGTCCATCCAGACCGGATAGCCTTCCTTCGGGTAGCCGTAGATGACGTCGGGGTTCTGCAGGCGGGCGCGGAAGGACGCGCCGTTCCAGTTCACGCCGGCGCCGAGGTCGACCTTGGTGTACTTCTCGATGTTGCCGTAGTCCATCGAGATCCATTTCGGCTTGGCGGCGGTCAGGATGTCGCGCGTCTTCTTCAGCACCTCCAGGTCGCCGGTGCACGGCTCGCCGCCCGCATAGGTCACGGCCATGTGCATGACGTCCGACATTTCCGGCACGACGTTGACCTTGCCGACGAGTTCGGCCGGCGGATCGAGGAAGATCGCCGACGTGTTCGGGTCGCCCGCGTAGATCGACTTGTTGACCGTCACGCCCGTGGTGCCCCACAGCCACGGGACCGAATAGTGGCGGCCCGGATCGAACGGCACGTCCACCCATTGCGGATCGACGTTCTTGAAGTTCTCCATCTGGTCGGGCCGCGATTCGAGCAGCAGGCCTTCCGATATCCAGATCGGCATGACGCTTGCCGACGGCACGACGATGTCGAAGCCGTGGCCGCCCTGGCGGATTTTCGCGAGCGCGGTGTCGTTCGAATCGTAGTCCGTGACGGTCACCTTGACCTTGTGGGCTTCCTCGAACTTCTTGATCATCTCCGGGCTGGTGTAGTTGCCCCAGTTGAAGATGTTGAGTTCGCCCTCCGCATGCGCGATGGCGGTGGAGGCCATCAAGCCGGCGGCGAGCGCGATCAGTCCCAGTTTCGTTTTCATCGGCTGTTCTCCTTTATCTATTCGTTGTCTCCCTGAGGCGGACGGCTCAGGAAGAAGAAGAGGGTGACGATCGCCAGCGACAGCACGAGGAAGGCCGTCGAGATGGCGTTCATCTCCGGCGTCACGACGCGCCGCAATTGCCCGAGCATGTAGGTCGGCAGCGTGTCCTGGCCACCGGACTTGACGAATTCGGTGATGACGACGTCGTCGAGCGAGATGACGAAGGCGAGCATCAGGCCTGCGAGGATGCCGGGCCAGAGCAACGGTAGCGTGACGTAGCGGAAGGTCTGGAAGGGCGAGGCGTAGAGATCGGCCGCGGCCCGCTCCAGCGAAAGGTCCATGCTTTCCAGGCGCGCGCGGATCGGCATGTAGGCGAAGGGCACGCAGAAGGCCGAATGGGCGACGATGAGGTAGCCGAGGCCGGAATAGCCGGTCCACACCTTGACGCGCGAGAAGAGGATGAGCAGCGCCACCGCCGTCACGATCTCCGGCACGAGAAGCGGCATGTTGATGATGGAATATTTGAAGGTGAGGCCCCGGTAGGGCGCCGTGCGCGTGGTGGCGATGGCCGCCAGCGTCGCGCAGGCCGTCGCGATGACCGCGGCGACGGCCGCGATGCGCAGCGACCGCCAGGACGCCTCCATGACCTGCTGGTTGTTCCAGGCACTTTCGAACCAGCGAAGCGAAAAGCCTTCCCAGGTGGCGATCGACGTGCCCGAGTTGAAGGCATAGACAACGAGGGTCGCGATCGGCAGGTAGAGCAGGAAGAAGCAGAACATCGCGATCGTCGCGAAGCCCGGCTGGCGCTTGATCGAGAAGGACCTAGCCATGGGCGCCGCCTCCGGTCTTCGATGCGTTGCGGACGTAGTAGAGCATGGCGAAGAGGACGATGATGACGAGGGTGACGGAAAGGGCGGCGCCGAGCGGCCAGTTGCGTCCCTGGCCGAACTGCAGCTCGATTAGGTTGCCGATCATCAGGTTCTTGCCGCCGCCGAGGACGCGCGGCACGACGTAGGACGAGAGGGCCGGCACGAAGACGAGGATGGATCCGGCGATGATGCCGGGCTTGACCAAGGGGATGATGATGCGCCGCAGCACGCCGAAGCGCGAGGCATAGAGGTCGTAGCCCGCCTCGATCAGGCGGAAGTCGAGCTTTTCGAGGCTCGCGTAGAGCGGCAGCACCATCAGCGGCAGGAACACGTAGGTCATGCCGAGCATGATGGCGAAGTCGGTGAACATCATCTGGATCGGCGCCGAGATGATGCCGATCTTCATCAGGAGCGAGTTGACGATGCCTTCGCTGCGGATCACCTCCTGGATCGCGAAGGTGCGGATCAGCATGTTCGTCCAGAAGGGGATGGTGATCAGGAACAGCCAGAGCGAGCGGTTGCGCGGCGCGCGCGTCGCGATGAAATAGGCGGTGGGAAAGCCCAAGACCAGGCAGAGCACCGTCGTGGCGAAGGCGAGCTTGACACTGCGCCAGAAGATCGAGAAATGCGCGTCGGCGAGCGAGACCGTCTCGTCGAAGATGTCGCGCGTGAAGAGGACGTTGAACCAGCCCTCCGTCGAGAACTCCCATTTCACGTCGCCGTAGCTGCCCGGCGCGAGGAAGGAATAGAGCACCACGATGAGGAGCGGGCCGACGCCCGCCGCCAGGATGAGGAGGAGGGCGGGAGTGCTGAGCAGCCAGCGATCCCGGATGTCCTTCTTCTGCCGTTGTTCGTCGACGTCCCGGGCGCTGACCGTCATGTCTAGTCCCTCAGGATCTGGGCGACGTCGTCGTTGATGGCGATACCGACGCGTTCCTGTTCGGAGAAGCCGCACGGGCCGCTCTTGGCGTTCTGCTGGCGCACGATGAAGGTGCCGCCGCCATCCACCTTGACGTGGAAATGATTGTCCGTGCCGAGATAGACGATGTCGTCCAGCACCCCTTCAAGCACGCCGGAGCCCGGCGGGCCGAGGCGGGCATGCTCGGGACGGATGACGATCGTGACCTTGCCGCCGGGGGTGATGTCTTCCGGATAGGTCGCGGAGATTTCCGCGCCGGAGGACAGGCGCACGCGGGCCCTGTTGCCGGCAACCGAGACGACGTCGGCCTCCAGGAAGTTCGTCTCGCCGATGAAGTCGGCGACGAAGCGCTCGGCCGGGCGGTCGTAGACGTCCCAGGGCGAGCCGACCTGGCGGACCGTGCCCGTCGACATGACGGCGATGCGGTCGGACATGGTGAGCGCTTCTTCCTGGTCGTGCGTGACGAAGACGAAGGTGATGCCGGTTTCCCATTGCAGGCGCTTCAGCTCCATCTGCATGGACTTGCGCAGCTTGAGGTCGAGCGCGGAGAGCGGCTCGTCGAGCAGCAGCACCTTGGGCCGCGGCGCAAGCGCCCGGGCGAGCGCAACGCGCTGCTGCTGGCCGCCCGAAAGCTGCGTCACCGGATTGTTGCCGCGCCCTTCGAGGTGCACGAGCTTGAGTATGTCCTTCACGACCAGGTCGATCTCCGCCTTCGGCTTGCCGAGCATCTTCAGGCCGAAACCGATGTTCTCGGCGACGGTCAGGTGCGGGAAGAGGGCGTAGTTCTGGAAGACCGTGTTGACCGGCCGCTGGTTCGGCAGGAGGCGGGAGATGTCCGTCCCGTCGAGCAGGACCCGTCCCTCGGTGGGCAGCTCGAAGCCGGCGATCATTCTGAGCAGGGTGGTCTTGCCGCAGCCCGAAGGGCCGAGAAGGGTGAAGAACTCGTTCGAGCGTATGTCCAGCGTGACGTCGTCGACGGCCTGGAAGGTGCCGAACCATTTCTTGATGCCGTGCATGCCGATGGCGCCGCCATGGGGCGCGGTCGTTCGGGTATCAGTCATCGCTTCCCCGTTCTTCGACCGGCGTCCCGAGCTTCCTCTGCCCAAACCGCCGGCTGTTTCTGTCCGGCCGCTGATCACGGCTCTTATGTGATAGGCTTGTCTTGCTTATGATCACAACAAACCATAATTTGATCAAATCTGTAAAGGGCGATTTTGGGCTTTGCGAATTTAACCGCGCTGCGTGCAGGCGCCCGTGCAATTCAGCCCAGGGACGACGAGCCGGCGCAAGACCGGGTCTGCGGAGGGAGGATTTCAGCATGCTTGTTGCGACCGGCCGGGAGGCTTCCGAATCCGCCAAGCAGTGGGTCTACCGCGTCCTGCGGCGGGGCATCATGACCGGCCAGTTCGAGCCGGGCGACCCGGTGACGATCAACGGCCTTGCCGAAGCGCTCGGCGTCAGCGCCATGCCGGTGCGCGAGGCGCTGCACCGGCTGGTCTCGGAAGGCGCGCTGGAACTGCTCGACAATCGCCGCGTGCGCGTGCCGGATCTCGATCCCCAGAGTTTCGAGGAGGTGCTGGAAGCGCGCGTCGCCCTCGAGACCCGTGCGGCCGAAAGGGCCATGCCCTTCGTCGACGACATGCGGCTCGCCCGCATGCGGGCCTTCGACCAGCAGGCCGACCAGGCATTGGCGGCCGGCGATTTCGGGCGGCTGGTCGAGGCCAATTTCGACTTCCACCGTTGTCTTTACGAGGCGCGGCCAGGCACCGTCATGCTGCCGCTCATCGAATCCCTGTGGCTGCGGCTCGGCCCCTTCATGCGCCGGGCCGGCGAGACCTTGTCGGAGACCTATCAGGTCGATCGCCATGCCGAGGCGCTGGCCGCCATCCTCAAGCGGGACGCCGAAGCGCTGAAGGCCGCCATCGCCGCCGACATCCGCGATGGCGCCGGCCATCTCGGCCGCGGGCATTTCGAGCGCGTCGCCGCGCTCGGCAGGACGGGCTGAGCGGGCGGCGTTCCGCGGCGACGCGGGTATGCGTATAATCCATAAAAGCGATGGAAAATATTTCCGCCCGGTGCCTGCGCGATAGAGGGAAAGTTCCCGTTCTTCCTGCCCAATAAATCGCCATTCGTTGTCCGGAAAAGCGGCATTTGCGATTTTGCTTTCAGAAACAACGGTGTTTCGCAGTCGATCCTCCCAATCGCGAAAGCAGGCCAGAATGTCGAAAATCAGCAAAACCCTCCTCGAAACGACGCTCCTCACCCGGCGGTCCGCGCTCGCGGCATTCGCGGTGGCTGCGGTCGCCCTTTCCGCGTTCCCCGCGCCGGGGCCGGCCCTTGCCGAAGACAAGAAGGAACTGAAGGTCGGCATCATCTCCGGCGAGGACGAGGACGTCTGGCGCGTGGTGACCTCCGAGGCCGCCAAGAACGGCCTCACCATCGAGACCGTCGTCTTCAACGACTACACCCAGCCGAACGAGGCGCTGGCGCGCGGCGAGATCGACGCAAACGCCTTCCAGCACCTTCCCTACCTGGAAAACCAGGTGAAGACGCACGGCTACAAGATCGTTCCGGTCGGCTATACCGCCGTCTGGCCGATCGGCCTCTACTCGAAGAAGCACGCCAAGGTCGCCGACCTGCCGGACGGCGCCGTGATCGGCGTGCCGAACGATCCGTCGAACGAGGGCCGCGCGCTGCGCGTGCTCGAGAACGAGGGCCTGATCAAGCTGAAGGAAGGCACCGGCATTCTCGCGACCATCGCCGACATCGCCGAGAACCCGAAGAACATCGAGATCAAGGAACTCGACGCCGGCATCGTCGGCCGCTCGGTGGACGACCTCGATGCGGCCATCGTCAACACGGACTGGGCGCTGAAGAGCAGCCTCACCCCGGAAAACCGGATCGCGCAGGAGCCGGTCGAAGACAATCCGTACCGCAACTTCATCGCGGTGCGCGAGGAATCGAAGGACGAGCCCTGGGTCAAGCCGCTCGTCGCGGCCTACCAGAACGATGCCGTGAAGGCTGAATTCGACCGCGTCTACAAGGGTACGGGCATCAGCGCCTATTAATGAGGCATGCAACGATCGATCGGGACAGCCCGCGACGCGCTTCCGGCCGTCGCGGGCTGTCTTTCCGTTTCCGGAAGGAAGACTGAATGAACAAGCATGTAACCTGGAGGCCGGCGGCGACGGATGCCGGACAGGATGTCATCCGCCTTGCCGATGTGCGCCGGCGCTTCGGCGAGACGGCGGCGCTGGACGGGGTCTCGCTCGATGTGCGCCGCGGCGAGATCCTCGGCATCATCGGGCGAAGCGGCGCCGGCAAGTCGACGCTGATCCGCTGCCTCAACGGGCTGGAACGGCCGGACAGCGGCAGGATCGAGATCGAGGGGCGCGAGATCACTGGGCTCGGCGAAGCCGAACTGCAGCCGCTGCGCCGCCGCATCGGCATGATCTTCCAGCATTTCAACCTGCTCTCCGCCAAGACGGTGGAGGAGAATGTCGCGCTGCCGCTGAAGATCGAGGGCTGGTCGAAGGAAAAGCGTCTTGCGCGGGCCGCGGAGCTGCTCGACCTCGTCGGCCTTTCCGGCAAGGCGAAGGCCTATCCGTCCGAGCTTTCCGGCGGCCAGAAGCAGCGCGTCGGCATTGCCCGCGCGCTTGCCGCGCGCCCGGCGCTGCTGCTTTCCGACGAGGCGACCTCCGCGCTCGACCCGGAAACGACCCGCGCGATCCTGGCGCTGCTGAAGGACATCAACCGCAAGCTCGGCCTCACCATCCTGCTCATCACCCACGAGATGGAGGTGGTGCGCACCATCGCCGATCGCGTGACGGTGCTCGACGCCGGCCGCGTGGTGGAGGAGGGGCCGGTCTGGCAGGTCTTCTCGCAGCCCCAGGCGGAAACGACGAAGAGCCTGCTCAGCGGCATCCGCCCGCAGCTTCCGGCCCATATCGCGGAGCGGCTTTCGGCGGATGTGGCCGGCGAGGCGGTACTCGGCATAGACATAGCCGGTCCCGCGGCGACGGGGCCGCTGTTCCAGGAGCTTTCCGCCGCGTTTCCGGCAGGCTATCGCCTGATCCACGGCGGCGTCGACCATATCCAGGAGCAGGCTGTCGGCCGCTTCTTCCTTGCGGTGCTGGTCGATGACGCGGCGCGCTTCGTTTCGTTCGCAGAGCGCCTCGGCGCGCAGGTGGAGGTCCTCGGCCATGTCGCCGGTCATGCTTGAGCTTCTTCTTCGCTCGCTTTGGGAAACCGTGCTGATGACGGCCGCCTCCGGCATCATCTCGCTCGTCTTCGGCCTGCCGCTCGGCCTTGCGCTGGTGGCGACCGCCCGCGGCGGCATCGCGGAAAACCTCTGGGTCAACCGGGTGCTCGGCGCCGTGATCAACGGCTTCCGCTCCGTGCCCTTCATCATCCTGCTCGTCGCGCTCATCCCGGTCACGCGCCTCATCGTCGGCACGTCGATCGGCACCTGGGCGGCGATCGTGCCGTTGTCGATCGCGGCGACGCCCTATTACGCCCGCATCGCCGAGGTGTCGCTGCGGGAGGTGGACCGCGGCCTCATCGAGGCCGTGCGCGCCATGGGCGGCAACCGCTGGACGATCGTGCGCGAGGTGCTGATCCCCGAGGCGCTGCCGGGCATCGTCGCGGGCTTCACCGTGACGCTGGTGACGCTGATCGGCGCGTCCGCCATGGCCGGCGCGATCGGCGCGGGCGGGCTCGGCGACCTTGCCATCCGCTACGGCTACCAGCGCTTCGAGACGGCGGTGATGGTGGCGGTCGTCGCCGTGCTCATCGTGCTCGTCTGCGGCATCCAGTGGCTCGGCGACCGGCTCGTCGCGCGGCTCGACCATCGCGGATAGAGGCATCGGGCGGCTGGCCCGCCCGATGCCCCGCATCCCGGCCTGCGATGCAAAGAATTTTTATGGATTTTGAAGACTGTAGCAGCGTCTTCCTTACGATTCCGGCCCGGCGCGCGCATCATCCGGGGCATATCCGGTTTGCGAAGGAAGGCCGCCGCCATGCCGTCAATCGATATACCCGTCGACACGCTCATCCTGCCGGGCCTCAACGGCTCGCCGGAAGCCCATTGGCAGCGCCACTGGGCGCGCGACAATCCGGAAAGCCGCGTCGTCGAGCAATATGACTGGACCTGCCCCGAGCGCGAGCTCTGGCTTGCGCAGCTGGAGCGGCAGGTCGACATGATCGGCAGGGGCGTCTGGCTCGTCGGCCACAGCCTCGGCTGCGTGCTGGCGGCGCATTTCGCCGAGAGCCGGCTCGCCGCGCGCATCCGCGGCGCCCTGCTCGTCGCGCCCTGCGATCTCGACGCGACGGAGAACCTGCATCCCTGTATCGTCAAGTTCGGGGCCATGCCGTTGAAGCGCCTGCCGTTTCCCTCGCTCGTCGTCGGCAGCCTCAACGATCCCTACATGCCCGTCGACCGGCTGCGGCGGACGGCGCGCGCCTGGGGCAGCGACCTCGTCGACATCGGCGAGGCGGGCCATATCAATGTCGCAAGCGGCTTCGGCCGCTGGCCGGCCGGCTACGACTTCCTTGAGCTCCTGAAGGAGCGCACGGCCCTCGGCCCGGCGCAGGACGGCCGCATCTTCACCGCCGCCCTCGCCGGCGGCGGGCTGGCCCTCAACTGAATGTCGCCGCCGCGCGTTCGGGGCAGCGGCGGCTGCTCGGCGGATATCCGTACCGCTTCTTGAACGCGTTGGAGAAATACTGGCTGGAGTTGAAGCCGCAGCTGAGCGCGATCTCGGTGACGCTGGCGCTGCGCGGCTCCTGGAGGAGGCGCGAGGCCTCTTCCAGGCGCAGGTGCTGGAGATACTGGCGCGGCGCCATGTTGGTGAGCTTCTTGCAATAGTCGGAGAAGCGGGTGCGCGAGAGTCCGCATTCCTCCGCCATGCCTTCGAGGGACCAGTCCTCCTCCAGCGCGTAGGCGAGCCGGCGCAGGAAGATCGCGACGGTGTGCTGCGAGGTGGAGAGGTCCGGATCGAGCGTCGGAACCTGTTCGCTCATGCGGTCGATCAGGCTGAGCATCACGGCGTTGATCGCCACCTTCAGGCGCGTCTCACCGTCCTGCGGGCTGCGGTCGAGCAGGATGGAGGGGATCGCCTCGAAGGCGCGGCAGAGCTCGGCGCCGCCGTCCCAGACCGGCTGGTTGTTCTGCGTCAGGATATCCCCGAGCCGCGCCGCCTCGTCCTTGGAGAAGACGAGCCAGTCCGGCCAGTCCGGCGTCTCGCTCGGCCGGCGCAGGCCCGCATCGAGGATGATCCAGAGCAGCCGGCTCGGGCCGACATTGGGACTGCCGATCGAGTGGAGCTGCCAGGGGCGGATGACGATGAACTGGCCCTGCTTCAGCGCGTAGGTCTTCTCGTCCACCGCAAGGTCGAGGCTGCCGCGGGCGAGATAGGCGATCTTGAAGCCCTCGTTGCAGTGCCGGCCGAGCCCCCAGGACTGGCCGTGGCGCGCGTCCCAGAAGCCGACGGTGCGGATGCCCGGCAGGCGCTCGCCGAGCGAAATGCCGGGATAGCTGCCGCGCGTCCAGGCGTGGAGCTCCACCTCGCCCCGCCTCGCGGCGGCCTGCAATTCCTTGCAATTGTCCGCATACATCACCGAATCGGGCTGGCGGAAAACCGAGGGCCGGCAGCCGGCCGGGGAAATCACCGCATGTCTGTTCACTTTGCGCCTCCCAACACAACGACTTAAGAAATTTACCACTGTTGTCGTCCGCAAGAATTGCCGAGTCAAGCCTGCCATTGTGCCTGCGTCGCGGTCGGCCCCGGAAGTGGCCGGCGCAGGGAGGACGTTCGTGAAGGTCGCATTCAATCTGCTCGTCATCGGCGCGGACATCGGCACGCAGCATGCGCGCCAGCTCGAACGGCTGAAGGCGCTCGGTTATGACGCCGTGGAGGTCCCGGTCTTTTCCGGCACGCCGGAGCACTATGCGGCCCTCGGCCGGCTGCTTTCCGGCATCGGCCTTTCGGCGGGAGCGGCCGCCGTCGCCACGCCCGAGGCGAACCCGGTCAGCCCCGACCCCGCGATACGCGCAAGGGCGCGCGACCATCACCGCTGGATCGTCGACTGCACGGCGGCGATGGGCGGCGAGATCATCGCCGGCCCGATCCATTCGCCCGTCGGCGTCTTCACCGGCTTCGGGCCGACCGGCGAGGAGTTCGGCCGGTGCGTCGAGGCCATGCACGCGATCGCGGACTACGCGGCGCCGGCCGGCATCCGCATCTCGGCGGAGGCCGTCAACCGCTTCGAATGCTACATGATGTCGACCATCGCGCAGGCCTCGGCCATTTACCGCGCCGTCGACCACCCCAATTACGGCTACATGTTCGACACGTTCCACGCCAATATCGAGGAAAAGGACCCGCCGGCGACCTATGAGCGCTATCACGGCGAGATCAACCATTTCCATGTCTCGGAGAACGACCGCGGCGTGCCGGGCTCCGGCCACGTGCCCTTCGCGGCGCATTTCGATGCGCTGCGCCGCTGCGGCTACGACGGCTGGCTGACGGTGGAGTCCTTCGGCCGCGCCCTGCCGGAGCTCGCCGGCGCCACCCGCGTCTGGCGCGACCTGTTCGACGACCTCGACAGCCTCTTTGCCGAGAGCGTCGCCTTCATCCGCCGCGAATGGGCGGCGGCCGGAGAGCGGCTGGCATGACGGCCGTTCCCGCCCTCAGCATGTCCGGCATCAGCAAGGCCTTTCCGGGCGTGCGCGCGCTCGACGGCGTCGATTTCGACTGCCTGCCCGGCGAGGTCCACGCGATCTGCGGCGAGAACGGCGCGGGCAAGTCGACGCTGATGAAGATCCTCGGCGGCAGCTATAGGCCGGATGCCGGCGACATCCGCCTTGCCGGGGAGACGGTGCACTTCACCCATCCGCGGCAGGCGGCCGAGGCGGGCATCTCGATCATTCACCAGGAACTGAGCCTGCTGCCGCACAGGACCGTGGCGGAAAACATCTTCATGGGCCGCGAGATCGCCCGGCGCGGCATCCTCGACAGGACGGCGATGCGCAAGAAGGCGGCCGCGCTCCTGCGCCGCATCGGCGCCGAGATCGATCCGCAGGCGCTCGTCTCCTCGCTCTCCATCGCCATGCAGCAGCTCGTCGAGATCGCCAAGGCGCTCCTTCTCGACGCGCGCATCCTCGTCATGGACGAGCCGACCGCGGCGCTCGACGAACGCGACAGCCGCACGCTCCTCTCGCTGGTGCAGGGCCTCAGGAACGAGGGCGTCTCGATCGTCTACATCTCCCACCGCATGCCCGAGGTGACGGCGATCGCCGACCGGATCACCGTCCTCAAGGACGGCAAGAGGATCTGGACGCGGCCGCGCGATGCCGCGCCCATCGGCGAGATCGTTCGGGCCATGGTCGGCCGCGACCTCAAGGACTTCTATCCGCCTCCGCCGTCCTCGGCGCCGGGCGAGGTCCTGCTCGACGTGCGGGGCGGGGGGAATGCGGCGGTGCGCGACATCGCCTTCGACGTCCGTGCCGGTGAGATCGTCGGCATCGCGGGCCTGGAGGATTCCGGCAAGGGAGCACTGGCGCAGGCGCTCGTCGGCGATGCGCCGTTCTCCGAAGGCACGGTCACGCTCCGCGGCAGGCCCGCCGCCCTGCGCTCGCCCCGGCAGGCGACGGCGGCCGGCATCGGCTACCTGCCGGGAGACCGCAAGCGCGAGGGCCTGGCGCTGCGCCAGTCCGTACGCGACAACGCGCTGCTGACGCTGCGCGCCATGGCCGGCCTTTTCTCCCGGCCGCGGGCCGGCGCCTTCGCCGGCGATGCCATCGACGAAAGGCTGCGCGCGATGGACGTGCGCGCGGCGGATTTCGGGCAGGAGGTCGGCACGCTTTCCGGCGGCAACCAGCAGAAGGCAATCATCGTGCGCTGGCTGGCGCAGGCGTCCGACATCCTCGTCTTCGTCGAGCCGACGCGCGGCATCGACATCGCCGCCAAGGCCGCGATCTACGAGACGATGCGCCGCTTTGCCGATTCCGGCCGCGGCATCGTCGTGGTGTCTTCCGACATGCCCGAACTGATCGGCGTCGCCGACCGCATCCTCGTCATGCACCAGGGCCGCATCTCCGGCGAACTGCCGAGAGGCGCGGGCGAAGAGGATATCATGCATCTCGCCCTCGGCCTTCCGGGCGCGCCGCAAGAGGAGGCCGGCGCATGACGACGGACATCGTGAAGCCGAAGCCGGCCGCTGCGGGCCTGCCCATCGCCGTCCTGCTTGCGGGGCTTTCCATCGCGTTCTTCGTCGTGATCGCGCTTGCGACCGGCGAGGTGGCGCAGCTGAGCGGACAGGGCGTCGCCGGCCTCATCCAGCGCATGGTCGCCCTCGGGCTCGTGGCGCTCGGCCAGACCTTCGTGATCCTCGTCGGCTCGATCGACCTTTCGGTCGCGGCCCTCATCAGCGCCGTCGCGGTGCTGGCGTCCCACATCATGCAGGGCGATGCGGCCATGATCGCGCCCGCCGTGCTCGCGTGCCTCGGCCTCTGCCTTGCGGTCGGCCTCGTCAACGGCACCCTCGTCGCCTATGGCGGCATCAACCCCCTGATCGCCACACTCGGCACGGGGCTGATCATCCAGGGCGTGCTCGCCGCGTCGTTCGGGGCCTTGCAGGGCGCGGTCGCGCGTGAATTCCAGGTCATCGCCTATGGCGGCGTGCTGGGCGTGCCCTATTCGATCCTGCTGCTTGCCCTCCTGTCGCTCGCCGCGGCCTTCGTGCTCGGCCGCACCCTGTTCGGCGCGCGCATCTATGCGGTCGGCGGCAATCCCGACGGGGCCCGGCTCGCCGGCATCCGCACGGAAAGGGTCGTCCTGTCCGCCCATGTGGTCGCGAGCCTCTTCGCCGGCGCGTCGGGGCTCTATCTCGCCGCGCGGCTGCAATCCGGCACGCCCTGGATCGGCCGCGACGGGATCTACGACCTCGAATCCATCGCCGTCACGGTCATCGGCGGCACGATCCTCGCCGGCGGCAAGGGCGGCGTGGCGGGCACGCTTGCGGGCGTCCTGCTCTTCGCCAGCCTCGACGCGGGCTTCAACATGCTCGGCATCGACGCCTTCCTGAAGCAGGTGCTGCGCGGCGCCATCGTGATCGCCGCCGTCGCCGTCCACGCCGTCCGCTACAAGGGGCACGTCGCATGAGCACCGTTCCGCAGGGGTCTGCCGCCATCCGCCGCTCCGCCGGGATCGCCGTCAATGCCGGCCTCGTCATCTTCGTGGCCCTCTACGCGGCGATCGCCGTCCTCCAGCCCAACTATCTGGAGCCCGGCCTCTTCATGAACTTCCTGCGGCGCGCCGCGCCGCTGATCATCCTCGCCTGCGGGCAGCTCTACGTCATCCTGACGGGCGGCTTCGACCTGTCGATGGGGGCGGTCGCGACCCTGGCGGTGCTGGCCGCGTCGATCCTGATCAACGGCGATCCGGACGCCACCTGGGCCGTCATCGGCGCGCTCTACGTGATGGGCATCGCCGTCGGCCTCGTGAACGGTCTCGTCGTCGCCTTCCTCAAGGTGCCCTCGATCATCGCGACGCTCGGCGCGATGCTGTCCGTCAACGGGCTGGCGCTCGCCTGGTCGGGCGGGGCGGCGCGCGGCGACCTGCCGGAGAATTTCCGCAATCTCGGCCGCCTCGTCTGGCGCGATGTGCCCCTCGTCGGAACGCTGCCGCTCGCGGTGCTCGTGCTCGCCGGCTTCGTCGCGCTTGCCTGGTGGGGGCTGAACGGCACGCTCTACGGCAAGCGGGCGCTCGCCGTCGGCGATAACCCCCGAGCAGCCGAGCTTGCCGGAACGCCGGTCGCGGCGACGCGCATCCTCGCCTTCGTGGTGTCGGCGGTCTCCGCGGTGACGGCCGGCATCCTGCTCGGCGGCTTTTCCGGCGTCTCCGTCAATGCCGGGGAGGGGCTGGAGCTCCAGGCGATCGCCGCCTGCGTCATCGGCGGCGCTCAGCTCCTCGGCGGGCGCGGCTCGATCTGGAGCGCGGTCTTCGGCGCGCTCAGCCTCTTTGCGCTCTTCACCCTGCTCAACCTCCTGGGCCTGCCGCAGGCGCTGCGCGACAGCATCCAGGGGGTGATCCTGATCGCCGCGGTCGGCGCCAGCCTGTGGCGCGGCCGCCGGCGGACCTGAAAGACCATTCGACATCAACCGCCGGCAGAGCCGGCCTTCCGGAGGAGGAAAACATGAAATCGAGGACACTTCTGGCGACGACCGTGGCGCTCACGTTCGCCGGCCACGCGCTGGCGCAGGACTTCAACGATCCGGCCGAGTTCAAGAAGCAGCGCGAGCAGCTGTCGATGACGCCGCAGGGGCCGGAGGGCCAGCCGTGGGCACAGCACCTCGGCGACGGCATGGTCGACACGGCCAAGTACAAGAAGGAGGGCCCGGTCACCCTCTGCTTCTCCAATGCCGGCGTCTTCAATCCCTGGCGCGTGGTCGGCCTCAACAACCTCAACGCCGAGGCCGAGCTGCACAAGGACCGCATCAAGGAGCTCATCGTCGTCGATGCCGAGGGCAAGGACGACAAGCAGATCTCCGACATCGAGGCGCTCGTCAGCGGCGGCAAATGCGATGCGCTGATCGTCTCGCCCAACACGACGGCGGCGCTCACCCCGGCGGTCGAGGCGGCCTGCGGCAAGCTTCCGGTCATCGTCTTCGACCGCGGCGTCAACACGCAATGCCCGGTCACCTACATCCACCCGGTCGGCGGCTACGGCTTCGGCATCACCTCCGGCGAGTTCATCGCCGGCAAGCTGAAGAAAGGCGACAACGTGCTGGCGCTGCGCATCATGCCCGGCGTCGACGTGCTGGAGACACGCTATTCGGCGGCCAAGACCATCTTCGACGAGGCCGGCATCAACGTGGTCGGCTCGGAATTCACCGGCAGCGACCGGGCGAAGACCAAGTCCATCGTCGAGGATTACATCAACCGCGGCGAGAAGATCGATGCGGTCTGGATGGATGCCGGCGACACCGCGACGGCGGCGCTCGAAGCGTTCGAGGACGCGGGCCTGCCCTATCCGGTGATCAGCGGCGAGGACCAGCAGGACTTCCTGCGCAAGTGGCAGTCGGAAAAGCTGACGGCGATCGGCCCGTCCTACCCGACCTACCAGTGGCGCACGGCCGTCATCGCCGCCCTCGACGTGCTGGACGGCAAGGAGGTCCCCGGCCCCGAATGGGTGTTGCCGCAGCCGGCGATCACCGAGGACGTGCTTGCCGACTATGTCGACGAGCGCATGCCGCCGCTGCACTACAGCCTGTGCGGCTGCCAGGAACTGCCGGGCTATCCGGAACGCTGGGGCGGCAAGAAGTAGGCCGCGCAACGGAGGGGGCGGGTTCCGCCCCCTTTCCGTCTCAGAGCCCGGCCGCCTTCGTCATGTTGACGCGGAACCGGTCCCTGCGGCGCTGGTAGCGGCGGGTCATCTCGGCCGAGGCGTGGCCGAGCTGCTTCTGGACGTAGCGCTCGTCGACCTCGGCGGAGGAGGCGAGGCCCGCGCGCAGGGAATGGCCTGCGAACTTGCTTGCCCGCTCGGCGTCGGACAATTCGCCCCGCACGCCTGCGGCAAGCGCCGTCTTCTTGACGAGGCGCGCCACCTCCCTGTCGTTGAGCCGGTCCGCTCCGACGTTCCTGCCCTTTCCAGTCACGCGGCGGAAGAGCGGGCCTCTGGCGATCCTGGCGAATCTCAGCCAGGTCTCCAGTGCGGCGACCGGGCAGGTGGCATCGGACGAGCCGCGGCCGATCTCCACCTCGCGCCAGCCGGTCTTGCCGCGCAGCGTCACCAGCGCCCCCTTGTCGAAGATCTCGATCCAGCCGCGGCCGTCTTCGGTCTGATCGCGGCCGAGGTCGAGCCCGACGATCTCCGAGCGGCGGAGGCCGCCGGCAAAGCCGACGAGCAGCATGGCGCGGTCCCTCATGCCGCGCAGCGTGCCGCGGTCGAGGGTTTCCAGCATGGCGATCAGGTCTTCGGGAAGGATCGCCTCCTTCTGCCGCGGCGGGGCGGCGTGCCGGTTGCGGATGCCGGCGAGCACGGTGGCGATATGGCGGTCCTTCCGGTCGAGCGGCATGCCCCGCTGGGCGCAGTTCCAGCCGATGGCCGACAGGCGCCGCTCGATGGTCGAGACGGTGTTCGGCTTGCCGCCGCGCATCGCCGTGCCGGAGGCGCAGGCCGTGATGTAGAGGCCGACCACCTGGGGATCTGGCGGGAGCGGCGAAAGTCCCTGCCGCCGGCACCAGGCGGCAAAATGCTTCCAGTCCGCCGCATAGGCCCGCCGCGTATTGGCCGCGCTCGACGCCTCGACATAGAAGCGGGCGCGGTCGGTGAGGTCCTGAAGGTGGCCCGTGAGGGGAGGCGGCGCGGGTGCGGCGACAGCCCGCGCGGGATCGTCTTGCGGCGGTGCGGCTTGGTCGCGGTCGTCCGGGCTGTGCGGGGTGATTCTGGCCATGCCCCATATTGGACGACGGCACGGGGCATGGCGAGGGCCGAATGCGCCGGCGGGAATGCCGGCGCATTCGGCGGGCGCTCACCTATCGTCTCGTGGCCACGCCGGCCGTGAGGACGCCGAGCAGCGTCAGGAGCGCGATGCCGAGGATGACATAGCGCGCGGCGTCGACGCCGGATTGCCCGCCCGCCGCCATCAGCGTGCCGGCAAGGGCGGAGGTGACGGAAAAGGCGATGAGCTGGGTGGTGGTGATCGCGGCCGCAGCCTTGCCGCCTTCGGCCGGATCGCTGGCGCTGCTCATGGCGGCAACGCCGAGCAGCGGCCAGGCGAGGCCGATCCCCGCGCCGGCGAGCGCGAGCACCGCGGCCCAAAGGCCCACCATGGCCGGACCGGCGCCTTCGGCCTGCAGCAGGCCGTAGGCGATGAGGCCGGCCGTCAGCAACAGCGGTCCGAGGCGAACGGCGCGCCGCCGGGCGGCCTCGGACGAGACGGAGACGACGAAGAGCTGTGCGACGACCCAGGCGAGCGAGAGCACGGCGCCGAGCAGCCCGGCGATGAGCGGGCTCGCGCCGGCGAGCTGCTGGGCGAAGAGCGGTATGAAGGTCTCGACCATGACGCCCGCGCTCAGGGCGGCGACCGTCAGGTAGACCCACTTCAGCGAATTTCCGCGCCGGTAGGTGATGCGCGGGAGAATTGTGTCGTGCGCGCGCCGCTCGACGGCGACGAAGAGCCCGAGCAGCACGAGGCCGGTGCCGATCATCGCCAGCGTGGGCCAGCCGATCGGGACGAGGGCGCTGAGGCTGATGGCGACCGCCGCGAGCACCAGTGGGATGAGGGAGGCCACGGGCACCGGCGTGCGGCGTCCGGAACCGGCCGTGCCGGCGAAGGCGCGCTGCGCGACGATGGCGAAGAGCAGGGCGACGGCGGCAAGCGCGCCATAGGCCCAGCGCCAGAGGCCGAGCTCGGCGAACAGGCCGCCGAGTGCCGGCCCGAACAGGGTGCCGACGCCCCACATGGCCGAAACCGCGCCGGTGGCCCGCGCCCAGTGCCGCTCGGGCAGCGCCGTGCGGATGACCGCATAGCCGAGCCCGGCCAGCAGGCCGCCGCCAAGGCCCTGGACCACGCGGCCGAGGATGAGCGGCTCCATGGCCGGGCTGGCGGCGTTGCCCGCCGCGCCGAGCGCGAAGACGAGGAAGCCCAGCACATAGGCGGCGCCCGCGCCCTTCCATTCCAGCATGCGGCTGACGAACAGCGAGGCGACGATAGCGGCGATGACGAAGGACGTCGTCACCCAGGCGTAATACTGCCGGCCGCCGATCTCCGCGACGATGGAGGGCATCAGGGCGGCGGTGAAGTAGAGGTTCATGGCATAGAGCAGGACGCCGCTCGCCAGGACGCAGACGATGGCGAGATGGCGGCCCGACAGGAGGTCCGGCCAGGTGTCCGGATGGGCTATGGGCGCGTTCGGGTGATCGGCCGGGCGGGCCGATGTCAGCGGTTCTTTCATGGCAGTGCTCCGTGGGAGAGGATCAGGCGGTCGCGCGGCGCGCGGCAAGGGCCAGAACGACGAGCGAAACGAGGAGGACGGCAACGGGCGCGGCGGTATGCGCATAGTCGCGGTTCACGAGCGTGGTGGCGGTCGCCGCCGCCATGATCGCGGCCCCGAGCCCGGCGCCATAGGGACGCGACGGCCCGCGGACCAGCAGCACGGCGGCCGTCAATTCGAGGGCGGCGGTGAGATAGGGGAACCAGTCCGGATAGCCCCAGCGCCGATAGGCGGCTGCGTATTCGGGGGAGATGAAGGCGTTTCCATAGGCACCGAACAGGAAGAACGCGGCCAGGGGCCAGGCCAGGATGGCGGATGGGGAGAGGCGCATTTGGATCGTGACGCTCCGTTTTTTCGGCAAGGCGGCCCCTTCCGGCCGGCACGATGCTGGACGGGAAGGGCGTTTCGCCATAGATTGAGTGATCATTCTAATAATGATCCGGTCGCCGTCAAGATAGATAGAGCGATCATTCTATTATTTTGGAGGTCCCTTGGCCCGCAAGCTTGTCCCCGAGCAGCACGAAGGAAAACGGCACGAGATCCTGGAGGCCGCGCACCGCTGCTTCCTGCGGCACGGGCTGCAGGGCGCGTCGATCTCGATCATCTGCAAGGAAGCGGGCATCAGCCCCGGCCACCTCTACCACTACTTTCCGAGCAAGGAGGCGATCGTCGAGCAGATGGCGGACGAATACCTTGCCAGGCTGCACACCTATTTCGGCCGGCAGCAGGGAACCGACGACGTCGCGACGGTCCTCCTGTCGGAGATATGGAACATGGAGGGCTGGGACGATGCCGCCCATTGCCGCATCCTGTTCGAGCTTCTGGCGGAGGCGGGACGAAACGAAAGGATCCGCGATATCCTGGCCCGCAACACCGACGGCGTGCGCCGCCTGCTGGCGGGGACGCTGAAGGCGGGGCAGGCGCGCGGCGAGGTCGATCCCGGCCTCGATCCGGAGCACACGAGCGCGGTGCTGATCGCGATCGTCGATGCCGCCCCCATGCTGCCGCTGATGGTTCCCGGCATCCGGTTCGAGGAGAGCCGCAAGCTCATCACGACGATGATCCGGCGGTTCCTGAAACCCGAAGGATAGGCCCCGAGCCTTCTCCTCCCGCGAGAGGAGAAGGCGTCTCCGAGGACATGCCTCAGGCCGGCGCGACGTGGACGGAACGCGGCAGCGAGGAGAGGATCTCCGGGCCGTCCTCGCGCAGGATGACGATGTCCTCCAGGCGGATGCCGAAGCGGCCGGGCAGGTAGATGCCGGGCTCGATGGAGAAGACCATGCCTTCCTCCAGCACCGTGTCGGAGGTAGCGGTGATATAGGGCGGCTCGTGGCCGTCGATGCCCATGCCGTGGCCGGTGCGGTGCACGAAGTATTCGCCGTAGCCGGCATCCGCGATGACCCTGCGGGCGGCCGCGTCGACCTCGCGGGCGGGAACGCCGGGACGGGCCGCCCTCAGCGCCGCCTGCACGGCCTTTTCCACGATGGCGTGGATCTCGCCGTAGCCCTCCGGCGGCACGCCGACGACGGCCATGCGGGTGATGTCGGAGGGAAAGCCCTGCTTGCGCCCGCCGATGTCGATCACCACCGCGTCGCCTTCCTTGATGACGCGGTCGCTCGCCGAATGGTGCGGGAAGGCGCCGTTGCCGCCGGCGCCGACGATCCAGAACTGCGGCGAAGCGCCCTCGGAGGAGAAGTGCGCGCGGATCTTCGCGGCGAGCTCCTTCTCCGTCATGCCCGGCCGGATGGCGGCAAAGGCCGCCTGCATGGCGCGGTCCGCGATGCCGGCATTCATCTTCAGCTTTGCATATTCGCCGGCGTCCTTGCGCATGCGCAGGCCCCCGAGCGTCGCCGGCGTGAAGTCGCGGCGCGTCCCGGCGGGCAGCGCATCAATGAGCAGCAGGGCGAAGTCGGCACGCATGGTCTCGTCGAGCGCGACGAGGCCGGGCGCCTGCGCGCCGATCGCCGAAAGCGCCGCGCGAAGGGCCGCGTCCGGGCCGTCCTCGTCCGCCCAGGTGTGGAAGGCGATGTCGGTGAACTCGCGGCTTCCCTCCGCGTTCAGCGCCGGCATCAGGAAGGCTTCGCGTTCCGGGCCGATCAGCAGCAGGCAGGGCCGCTCGTCGGGATGCGGATGGAAACCCAGCACCCAGTCCATGTGGGAGCCGGGCGCGACGGCGACGAGGCCGGTGCCGGTCTCGGCCATGCGCCGGCGCAGGGCCTTCAGGCGATTGGCGGTCTGTTCGTTCATGGTTCTCGTCCTCGTTCAGGCGGCGGGAAGGACGATGCGGCTGCCGAAGACCGGCCCGTCGTCCGCAAAGGCGTTGAAGGCGGAAAGCTCGGCTTCGGAGGGCGCTTCGCAGGAGCCCTTCCGGCTCGGCACCCAGCCGCACTGGCGCTTGAGAAGCGCGGCATATTCCGCGCGCTTCAGGGCGGCGATGGAGGGGTCGATGACAGGGACGCCGAGCTCCTTCTCGATCTCCCTGTAGAAGCCGATCTCCATCGTGCAGCCGAGGATGAGCGCTTCCGCGCCGCCTTCCTCCACGGCCTTGCGTCCGGCGGCGAGCAGCCGGCGGTTGGTCTCCGCGTGGTCCTTCTGGAAGTCGTCGACGCCGAGGCCGACGTCGTAGAAGCCGGCGAGGCGTCCGGCGTGACCGTATTCATGCACGGTCGACTGCATCTGGTGAACCCATTTGCGCCGGCCGACGATGATGCCGAAGCGGTTTGCGAGGCTCGCGGCGACCTCGCAGGAGGCGATGCAGGGAGCGGTGACGACCATCGCGCCGGAAATCTCCCGCGCATCGTGCAGCGCCGTGTCGTAGAAGCAGCCGATGGCGAGCGCGTCGAACCCTTCCAGCGCAGCGGTGCGCACCGCGCGCATGATGCCGCGGGTCACCAGCGCCTCGTAGGTGCGGAACTCGATATGGGAGAAGCCGTAGCGGGCCTTCGGCAGCGCCGCCACATGCACTTCCGTGCCGGGCAGCTTGTGGTCGCGCGCCATGGCGGCGAAGATCGCGTCGACGCCTTCGTTGTCGGCGACGGGATTGAGATACATGATCTTGAGCGGTTGCGTGCCCATGCGTGTCCTCCGTTGGTTTCCTTGCGTTTACAGGCCGGCGCCGTAGACCTCGCGGGCGCGCTCGGCGGTAATGTAGCCGTTGCGGACGTCCTCGCGCACGAGGGCCGGGTCGCGTTCCCTCGGGTTGCCGACGCCGCCGCCGGCGCCGGTGATCACGCGGATCACGTCGTCCTTGTCGACGCGGATGCCGGAGGCGAAGGCGTAGCGTTCCGACGTGCCGTTCTTGCGCAGCACGAGCGCATAGTTGGCCGAGCCCTCGTTGCCCCCGTCGAGCGACCAGGGCAGGATGCGCGAGCGGGTATAGCCGAGCGTCAGGAAGGAATCGTCGCGGCGGATGCGGTAGTCGAGCCGGATGCCGTGGCCGCCCCGCCACTTGCCTTCGCCGCCGGGATCGGTGTTGAGCTCCATGCGGTCGACGAAGAGGCCGTTGCGGGCTTCGGAGATCTCGGCCGGGCAATTGTAGGTCTCGCCGTGCACGCCGGAGAAGATTGCCGAATTACCGTCGCGGCCGTTGGCGGCGCCCCAGCCGCCGATCTGCGGCTCGATGATCGTGTATTGCCGTCCGGTATCGGGATGGATGCCGCCGATGAAGGTGCCGGCGATGGAGGAGAAGTGCCCGGCCGGCAGCTTCTCCGGCATGTGCGGGGCGAGGCAGCGCCAGACGAGGTCGTAGCCGCGGATGCCGATCTCGTAGTAGAAGCCGATGGCGGCCGGTTCCCTGGCGTGGAAGCAGGAGCCCTCGCGCGTCAGCACCTTGAGCGGGCGGAAGGAGCCTTCGTTGGCCGGCGAGGCGGGGTCGGTCAGCGCCTTGAAGATGACCTGCATGCTGACGAGCGTATCGTCGTAGCTCGCGTTGGAGGGGCCGCTGTCCTGGTCCGGGTTGTCGCGAAGATCGACGACGAATTCCGTCCCGGAGATCGTCACCTTGACGTTGAACAGGCGCCCGTCGTCCTGCTCCTCCGTCAGCTCGAAGGTGCCGTGCGGGAGTTTGGAAAGTTCGGCGAGCGCGATCTTCTCGCCGTGGTCCATGAAGCCTGCCATCGCCGCCTCGAAGGTGGCGACGGAGTATTTTTCCGCAAGCTCGGCAAGACGTTTCGCCCCGATGCGCACGGAGGCGATGGCGGCCCAGAGGTCGCCTTCGAGGAAGTCGGGCATGCGCGAATTGACGGTGATGATGTCGAAGATGCCGGGGATCGCCTCGCCCCTGGAGATCATCTTGATGGCGGGAAGGCGCAGGCCCTCCTGGAAGATCTCCGTCGCATCCGCCGAGAGCGAGCCCGGAGACTTGCCGCCGACATCCGAATTGTGGGCGATGTTGGCCGTCCAGGCGATCAGCCGGCCGCCGGAAAAGACCGGCATGCACACGACGAGGTCGTTGAGGTGCGTGACGCCGCCGTAATAGGGGTCGTTGGTGATGAAGACGTCGCCGGGCTGGATGTCGCCGGGCTTGGAGAACTTCTTCAGGAGCACCTTTACCGACTTGTCGAGCACGCCGATGAAGCCGGGAATGCCGGCGCCCGAGGAGGCGAGACGGCCTTCGGCGTCGGTGATGCCGGTGCCCATGTCGAGCACTTCGTAGATGATGGAGCTCATCGCCGTCTTGCGCATGGCCGCGAACATCTCGTCGGCGGTCGCCTGCAGCGAGTTCTGGATGATCTCCAGCGTGATCGGGTCGTGGGAAGCTGTCGTCATGTCCCGCACTCCTCAGGCTTTCAGGTGGATGTGGATGTTGCCGAAACCGTCGACCTCGACGCGGTTGCCGGGGTGGACGACGATCGTCGTGCCCGGGTCCTCGATGATCGCGGGCCCGGTGAAGGCCATGCCGGGCTCCAGCTTCTCGCCGTCGTAGATCGCGGCCGGATGGACGCCTTCCAGCGCATAGTCGACCTCGCGCTCGCCCTTCCGGGCGGCGGACGCCGGCGTTGCGGAGAGCGGCTTTTCCTGCATTTTCAGCTTGCCGACCTCGGCCGCGGCGACGAGATGGATGCCGACCAATTCGACGGGCGCGTCGAGGCGGTAGGTGTATTCCCGCTCGTAGGTCTCGTGGAAGGCGGCCTCGATGGCGGCAAGGCTCTCGTCGGTGATCGCGCCCTCGACGAGGACTTCCGTCGTGTGCTCCTGGTTCTGGTAGCGGAACTTGCCGTAGCGCAGGAACCGGACCCTGCCCCTTTCGACGCCTTCCTCGGCGAATTGCCGGTGGGCCAGCGCTTCGGACTCGGCGAACAGGGCCTCGATCCCGGCGGCCGCGCCGGGCTTGAGGTCCGCGAGCTTCGTGACGAAGTAGTCGCGGCGCAGGTCCGACATCATCATGCCCCAGGCGGAGAACACCGAGGCGCCGGCCGGGATGACGACCTTCTTCACGCCGAGCTCCGTGCCGAGCGCCGCCGCATGCATCGCCCCGCCGCCGCCGAAGGCGACCAGCGTGAAGTCGCGCGGGTCGAAGCCGCGGTTGAGCGAGACGAGCTTCAGCGCGTTGACCATGTTGTTGTTGGCGATGCGCACGATGCCGCGCGCCACGTCGTCGGCCGAGACGCCGAGCTTTTCGCCGAGGTCCGAAAGCGCCTTTTCGGCCGCCGCCATGTCGGCGACGACCGAGCCGCCGCAGAAATAGTCGCGGTTGATGCGGCCGAGCCAGAGATTGGCGTCGGTGGTGGTCGCGTTCGTGCCGCCGCGGCCGTAGGCGGCCGGGCCGGGCACCGCGCCGGCCGATTTCGGGCCGACATGCAGCTTGCCGAAATCGTCGACCCAGGCGATGGAGCCACCGCCGTTGCCGATCTCGACGAGGTCCACCACCGGCACCATGATGGGATAGCCGGCCGATGTGCGGTCGCGCTCGATCCAGTAGTCCGTCATGATGCGGACCTGGCCGTTCTCGATCAGCGAGCACTTCGCCGTCGTGCCGCCGATGTCGAGGGCCAGCACGTTCGGCTCGCCGATCAGCTTGCCGAGCTCGGCCGCGCCCCAGAAGCCGGAGGCCGGGCCGGATTCGACCATGGTGATCGGGATCTTCCTGACCGATTCGAGCGAATCCACGCCGCAGTTCGACTGCATGACGAAGAGGTTGCCGGCAAAGCCCTTGCCCGCGAGGCCGTCGTTGAGGCGGCTGAGGTAGCGCTCGGCCGTCGGCTGCACGTAGGCGGACATGACGGTCGTGTTGGTGCGCTCGTATTCGCGCCATTCGCGGGTGATCTGGTGCGAGGCGACGGTGGCGATCTGCGGCCACAGGCGCGCGATCTCGGCGATCGTCGCCTGCTCGTGGCTCGGGTTGGCGTAGGAATGCAGGAAGCAGACGGCGATCGCCTCGACGCCGTCGGCACGGAAGTCGTCGAGGATCGCCGGCAGGCCCGAGAGGTCGAGCGGCTTCATCTCCGTGCCGTGATAGTCGAAGCGGCCCGGAAGCTCGCGGCGCAGATACCGCGGAACGAAGGGTTCCGGCTTCCTGTAGTGCAGGTTGAAGAAGTCCGGCCGGTTGCCGCGGGCGATCTCCAGCGAATCGCGGAACCCCTCGGTGGTGATCAGTCCGACCTTGACGCCCTTCCTCTCGGTCAGCGCGTTGATGACGACGGTGGTGCCGTGGGCGAGGAAGTCGACGGTCTTCGGGTCGACGCCGCCCTTTTCGAGCACGTTCAGCACGCCCTGCTCGAAGTCGGGCGGGGTGGTGTCGGATTTCGCCGTGGTGACGCGGAATTCGCCGGTGGCATGGTCCGTCTCGAAGCAGACGAGATCGGTGAACGTGCCGCCGACGTCGGTGGCGACGCGGATGGTCTTCCGGCTCATCGGCTTTCCTCCCTCTTCTCAAGGGCGTGCAGCAGCATGCAGACGGCGCCCGGCAGTTTCAGCGCGTCGGCGGCGCGGATGCGGTCCTCGGTGTAGTAATCCCGGTCATGCAGGCAGTTCAGCGTGCCGACGACCTCGCCGCCGACGGTGATCGGCACGTTGATGACCGACTGGCAGCCGAGCGAGAGGATCATCTCGTGGTCGTCGAAGACCTTGGCGATGTCCTCGATCGTGTTGGCGACGAAGGTCTCCTTGCGGTTCAGCGTGATCTCCGACCATTCGGTCTCGTTGTAGGGCTTGGTGCCGGAGACCGGATAGACGTCCGGCATGCTGGAATAGATGCGTTCGGAGACCTTGTCGGTCGTGTCCGAGGTCATGATGGTGAAGAGTTTCACGCCGACGACGTCCTTCACCAGCTTTTCCAGCGCCGCATAGGCCTTGTCCGGCTGGCCGCCGGCGGCCACGGCTTCGACGAAGGCTGTGTAATCAGGCATTTCCATTCTCTTGCTCCATGATGTGGTCCCGGAGCGCCGCTTCTTCCGAGCTGACGACGGGAACGGCGCCGATGAGCCGGCGCGTGTAGGGATTTTCGGGTCGGGTGAAGATCGCGCCGGTCGTGGCAAGCTCGACGAGCCGGCCCTTCTCGAAGACGGCGACGCGGTCGGCGATGTTGCGCACGACCGAAAGGTCGTGGGTGATGAAGACGTAGGTCAGCCCGCGGCTTTCCTTCAGCGCCTTCAGGAGCTTGAGCACGCGCGCCTGCACGAGCACGTCGAGGGCGGAGGTCGGCTCGTCGAGCACGACGAGCTCCGACTGGCAGGCGAGCGCGCGGGCGATGGCGACGCGCTGGCGCTGGCCGCCGGAAAGGGCGGCGGGCGCGCGGGTGCTGAATTCGGCGGGAAGGCCGACCTCCTCCAGGAGTTGCCCGGTGCGCGCGGCGCGGCCCGCCTTGTCGCCGATGCCGTGGACGTCGAGCGCGAGGCGCAGCGACGCGCCGATCGACCGGCGGGGGTTGAGCGAGGAGAGCGGGTTCTGCTGCACGAGCTGGATCGCCCGGCGGTGCTCCTGCGTGCGCCTTGCCGGCAGCGCCTCGCCCTTGAAGGTGAGGTCGCCCGCCGTCGGCCCGTAGATGCCGAGGATGATATTGGCGACGGTCGACTTGCCGGAGCCGGATTCGCCGACGATGGCAAGGCATTCACCCTTCTCGACATTGAAGGAGACGCCGTCGAGCGCCTTCACGGTGCGCCCGCTGACCTCGAAATGCTTGGAGACGTTCGAGACGGAAAGGAGCGTGCTCATGAGAGGAGTTCCTTCTCGCTGTAGCCGTCATGGGCGACGAGGGGCGCGCGGAATGCGGCCGGATCGTCCTCGATGTCGGGAATGCCGCCGCCCGTGATGCGCGGCACGGCGGCAAGCAGGGCGCGCGTATAGGGATGGCGCGGATCGGAAAAGAGCGCGGCGGTCGGCCCCTGCTCGACGATATTGCCCTTGTAGATGACGTAGACCCGGTCGGCGAATTCGCGCACGACGCCGAGATTGTGCGATATGAAGAGCACCGAGGTGCGGTGCTTCTCGACGAGCTCGGACATCAGCCTGAGCGTCTGCGCCTGCACGGTCACGTCGAGGGCCGTGCCGGGTTCGTCGGCGAGCAGCAGCGCGGGGTTGTTGGCGAGCGCCATGGCGATCATCACGCGCTGGTTCATGCCGCCGGAAAGCTGGAAGGCATAGGATTCCAGCACGCGCTCCGGCTCGTTGATGGCGACGTCGGCGAGCGCGGCGATCGCCTTGCGGCGGGCCGTCTCCTCGTCGATGCGGGGCTCGGCACGCCGCAGCACCTCGCGGAACAGCGTGAAGATCGGATAGACCGGGTTCAGCGAGGAGGTCGGATCCTGGAAGATCATCGACATGGCCGTGCCGCGAAGGGCATGGCGCGAGGCGGGCTTCAGCGTTTCGAGGTTGATGCCCTCGAACTCCACCGTGCCGGAGATGCGGGCGGTCTTCAGCTGCTGGAGCATGCCGAGCACGATGCGGGCCGTCACTGACTTGCCGGAGCCGGACTCGCCGACCAGCGCGACGCGTTCGCCCTTCCGGATGTGCAGCGAGATGCCGTGCAGCACGTCGATCGTGCCGGACCATGTCCTGAAGCCGAGGCGGAGGTCGTCGATCCTGAGGGTAGGGGCCGTCATTGATCCACTCCGAGGATTTCGCGCAGCGCATCGCCGATCAGGTTGAAGCCGAAGACGGCGATGAGGATCGCAAGGCCGGGGAACACGGTGAGCCACCAGCTGTCCGGCAGGTACTTCGCGCCCTCCGCCACCATGGAGCCGAGGTCCGGGGTCGGCGGCTGCACGCCGAGGCCGAGGAAGGACAGCGAGGAGGCGATGAGGATGACGAAGCCGAAGTCGAGCGTCATCTTGGTGATGATGGAGGGCACGCAGTTCGGCAGGATCTCGCGGAACATGACGTGCAGCTTGGAGGCGCCGATGACCTCCGCCGCCAGCACATAGCCCTCCTCCTTCTCGGAGCGGGCGATGTTGTAGACGAGGCGGGTGTACCAGGGCCACCACATGGCCGTCACCGCGATCATGCCGTTGGTGAGCGTCGGCTCCAGGAGGCCCATGATGGACATGGCGAGCACGAGCGGCGGGATCGACAGGAAGACGTCGGTGAGCCGCATCAGCAGGTATTCCGTCCAGCCGCCGAGGTAGCCGGCCGCAAGGCCGATGGCGACGCCGATCGGGACGGCGATGGCGAGCACGACGATGCCGAGAACCAGCGAGATGCGGTAAGCATAGACGACGCGGGTGAAGAGGTCGCGGCCGACGAGGTCCGTGCCGAAGATGTTCGGCCAGTGCGGCGGCTGGTTGAAGTTGGCGAAGTCGACCACGGCGCCGACATGGGCAGGGAAGGGCGTGATGACGTCGGCGAAGACGGCCGAGAAGACGACGATCGCCACGAGGACAAGGCCGATCAGCGACAGCGGATTGCGGGCGAGGATGACGAGGGTCTTCTTCATGACGCCCTCTGCGAAAGCCGGATGCGCGGATTGATGACCGAGACCAGCAGGTCCACGACGATGTTGACGATGAGGAACATGGCCGAGATGATGAGCACCGTGCCGACGATGGCGTTGAGGTCCTTGCGCAGGATCACGGCGACGCCGTAGCGCGACAGGCCCGGCCAGGCGTAGACGGCTTCCACGAGGAAGGCGCCGCCGAGCATGGCGGCGAAATCGAGGCCGATGATGGTGAGCGAGGGGATCAGCGACGGGCGGAAGGCGTAGCGCCGGGCGATGCGCCTTTCCGGGAAGCCGTAGGCCTCCGCCATCTCGATATAGGGCCGCTCGTAGGTCTCCACCATGTTGGAGCGCACGAGCCGGGCGGCCTGCCCGATGCCGGAAAGCGCGAGCGCGAAGGCCGGCAGGACGAGGTGCCAGACGGCATCGGCGAAGGCCCTGAGGTTGCCGGCAAGCAGCGTGTCGACCAGCATGAAGCCGGTGACGTTCGGCACCGTGATGCTGTCGGAGAGCCGGCCGGCGATGGGGAAGAGCTTTA
Organism: Shinella agrisoli; assembly: GCF_046557955.1. Taxonomy (NCBI): domain Bacteria; kingdom Pseudomonadati; phylum Pseudomonadota; class Alphaproteobacteria; order Hyphomicrobiales; family Rhizobiaceae; genus Shinella; species Shinella agrisoli. The sequence goes on from NZ_JBJIEP010000009.1 coordinate 55,171, forward strand.
TGAAATAGGCGAAGATCAGCATCAGCACGACGGCCCAGACGAAGGCGGGGGCCGAGACGCCGAGCATCGTCACCAGCCGGATCGCATGATCCACCCAGCTGCCGCGATGGCGGGCCGAGAGGATGCCGAGCGGCAGGCCGATGGCGATCATCATCAGGCCGGACACAACGACGAGTTCCAGCGTCGCGGGCAGGAACTGCGCGATGTCGGCCATGACCGGGCGGTTCGTGTAGAGCGAGATGCCGAGGTCGCCGCGGGCAAGGTCGGCGAGGAAGTAGCCGTATTGCGCGAAAAAGGAGGCGTCGAGATGCAGCTTGTCGCGCAGCGCCGCGACGGCTTCGGGCGTCGCATTCGGCCCGAGCGCGATGCGCGCCGGATCGCCGGGGATGACCCGGGCGATGGCGAAGATCAGGAGCGATACCCCGATCAGCACGATCAAAGAGGTACCGAGCCGCTTCGCGAAGAGGCGGATGAACGGTGGCATGGCTGGCGTTCCTGTTGCGGAGCCGGGCCGCCACGGCGGTCCGGCACGGTTGCTGCCGAAGGCCCTTCATCCGGCTGTCGGCAGGCCGAAGGGACGGGCGAAGGGCCTCCGGACGGTTACTCCTTCATTTCCATCAGGCGGAAGGTGAAGCCGAAGCCGGCGAGCGCGAAGGCCTTGGACGGATCGGAGAGCGCAGGCACGGAGACCCGGTCGGTGGCGGCGAAGACGGCGGTCTGGTCCTGCGCGAAGATCGAGGGCGCGATGGCGAGGAGCCGCTTGTTGGCCTCCTCGTAGACCTTGGCGCGCTCGGCCTCGTCGAGCGTCGTGCGGCCCTTCTCGAGCAGCGCGTCGATCTCGGCGTCCTTCAGATGCTCGGGCGACATCCAGGTTCCCGCCGCGCTCGAATGATACATCGAGTAGAGCAGCGTATCCGGGTCGCCGGACATGGTGTTGACGAAGACCTGGCTGATGTTCGGCGTGTTCTCCGGCCTGGAGACTTGCTCGGAGAAGAGCGCCCACGGCAGCTTCTTCACCTCGGCCTGGATGCCGATCTCGGCGAAGTTCGCCTGCATCAGCAGGGCGAAGCGCTCTTCGAGCGGCACCTCGCCGATCCAGGTGAGCTCCACCTTCATCTCTTCCGGCTTGTACCTGCATTTGGCGAGATGTTCCTTCGCCTTCTCGACGTCGCGCTTCAGCGGATCGCCGGAGAGCGCGCCGAGCATGCCGACCGGCAGCGCGCCTGTCGCGGGGCTGCCCTGCGAGACCTGGTCGCTGACGGCGACCATGCGCACGCCGGATTCGTAGTCGAAGGCGTAGGAGACGGCGAGGCGGCATTCCACGTCGTCGAACGGCGGCTTCGTCGTGTTCATCTTGACGTAGAAGCCGGTCGTGCCCCTTTCGGTCAGCAGTTGCGCCCCCTCGGCCGCGAGCGACTTCAGCACCTCCGGCGGCAGCCATTGCGAGGAGATCTCGTGCTCGCCCTGGGCAATCAGCGTGCGCACGGTCGCCGCCTCGAGGCCGTAACGCAGGCGCACGGTGTCGGGCGCGGCCGCGGGAACGCCAAGGAAGAAGTCCGCGTTCTTCGCCATCACGGTCTCTTCCTGCGGATTGTGCGAGACGACCTTGTAGGCGCCCGAGCCGGCCGCGTGGGTGGAAAGATACGCCTGGCCCCAGTCCTTCATCTCGCCGTCCCCCTCGCTAAGGTTCTGCAGGACGAGCGCCTTGTCGACGATCGGCAGGCGGGTGAGGGCGGAGACGAAGGGCGCATAGACCTCCTTCAGGGTGAACGTCACCGTCGCGGGGTCGGTCGCCTCGGCCTTCTCGACATTCTCGAACAGGTAGGACAGGCCCTGGCCGAGCGCCTTCATGCGGTCGAAGGAGAAGACGACGTCGTCCGCCGTCAGCGGGTTGCCGCTCTGGAACTTCACGTCGGTGCGCAGCTTGAAGGTGTAGGTCTTGCCGTCCGCGGTCTCGAAAGAGGACGCCAGGAACGGATCGTAGCCCGGCTGGCCCTGCTTGGGGATTACCAGCGTGTCGTAGAGGTTGAACATCAGGATGCTGTCGGCATAGTCCGACGCCTTGGCCGGGTCGAGCTCGCCGACGGGCGATTCATCGAGGCGCAGCACGGTTTCGGCATTCGCATGGGCGCAGAAAGCCGTTGCGGCGAGCAGGGCTGCCGCGATTGTCTTCAGAACGGAGGTCATTGCTGTTCCCTTGTTATCCGGTTGTCTTGGGTTTGGCGGTCTTCAGCTGTTTCGGCGCGCTGCGGCGGGCCGCAGAGCGCTTGACGACCAGGCTCGGCCGAGCCTGGGCGGACGGTTCGCCGTCGCCGAAGACGTCCATCGTGCAGGTGTGGAAGATCGTCGTCGGTTCGGTCGTGTGGTTCCAGGTGACGTGCGTCAGCGTCGAGGGGAAGTGGGCCGAGTCGCCCGCCTCCAGGATCGTGCGCTCGCCGTCGATCTCGATCGTCAGCGAGCCTTCCACGATGAAGAAGATTTCCTCGCCCTCGTGCGACATCGGCTCGCTGCGAAAGCCCGGCGGCTCGTGGATCAGCGTCGAGCGCAGGACGTTGCCGGGAAAGGAGGCGGAAAGGCGCTCGTAGGTGACGGTGCTGCCGGGTGTGCCGCCGACCGCGTAGACCGGGCGCCCTTCGCGCCGGGTGATCGGCGCGTCGACGCGCGGGGTCTGGAAAAACGATCCGACATCGGCCTTCAGCGCGCGGCAGACGGCGACCAGGGAGGTCAGCGACGGCACGGTGATGCCGCGCTCGATCTGCGAGATGAAGCCCACCGAGAACCCGGCGGCATCCGCGACGTCCTGCAATGTCATCTTCAACTCCCGGCGCCGCTCGCGCAGGCGCTCGCCCACGGCAGGACCAGTCCCCGCCTCAGGCTCTTCGACACTTGCCACTCTGTTCACCCGATTTTTTAGTATTACTTCAATAGTGCGCGGATAGGCGGGATTGTCAAATCTTTTTTAGCCAGCCTAAAAAAATTGCGCCGTCACGCGCCTCTTCAAAGGGCGCGCGGCCTTTTCACGACATTGCCAGCGTGAGGACGGATTTTCCCCCGGCCATGCGGATCGGCGTGAATTTATCTCCGCCGTGCGATTCCGGCGAAAACCAATATCTATAAAATCTATGGATTATATTCTCTAATTGCCTCCCATCGGCCTGCCAGGAGGATACCATGCCCAAGACCGAATCCAACCCCATCACGCTCGGAACCCGCGCGCCGGATTTCATCCTGCCCGACGCGGACGGCAACCTGGTCACGCTTGCCGATTTCAAGGACAGCCCGGCGCTGCTCGTCGCCTTCATCTCGAACCGCTGCCCCTTCGTGGTGCTGATCCGCGAGGCGCTGGCCGAGTTCGCGCGCGACTACGCCGACAAGGGGCTCGCCGTCGTCGCGATCAACAGCAACGATGCCGAGGCGCATCCGGAAGAGACGCTGGAGCGGATCGGCGCGGAAGTGAAGACCTACGGCTATGGCTTCCCCTACCTCAAGGACGCCGCGCAGGGCGTCGCCAAGGCCTATGGCGCGGCCTGTACCCCCGACTTCTTCCTCTATGACCGCGAGCGCAGGCTCGCCTATCACGGCCAGTTCGACGATGCCCGACCCGGCAACGGCAAGGAGGTGACGGGCGCGGACCTGCGCGCCGCCGTCGACGCCGTGCTGAAGGGCGAGGCCGTCGGCGACCGGCAGGTCCCCTCGATCGGCTGCAACATCAAGTGGACGGCCGGCAACGAACCCTCCTGGTTCTCCACCGCCGCCTGACCGCGTTCCGGCGTCCGGCCCGTGCGGGCCGGCGCCTCCTCATCTCGCAAACCGGAACCTCATGGCATCGCGTCGCAAGGAACCGCCCGTGGAAGACGGGCGCCTCATCGAAACGGACGTGCTCGTCGTCGGCGGCGGGCCGGCGGCCGCCTGGGCGGCGCTGTCGGCCGCCGAGGCTGGCGCGCGCGTCGTGCTGGCCGACAAGGGCTATCACGGCACGAGCGGCGCGACGGCGCCCTCCAACACCGGCACCTGGTGCGTGCCGCCGGGCGAAGGCCGCGCGGCCTCCGTCGAGCAGCGCTTCAAGCGCACGGCCGGCCTTGCCGACCGCCGCTGGATGCTGCGCGCGGCGGACCGGGCCTACGAAAACCTCCTGAAGCTCGTCGAATGGGGCTATCCCTTCCCGAGCGAGGAGGACGGCAGCCTCTACATCGCCAACCTGCGCGGGCCGGACTACATGCGCTTCATGCGCCAGCGCGTGCAGAAGGCCGGCGTCACCATTCTCGACCATCATCCGATCCTCGAACTGCTGGGTGACGAGAACCATGTCGGCGGCGCGGCGGGGCTCGTGCGCCGCAACGGGGCGAGCTTCCGCGTTGCAGCCGGCGCGGTCGTGCTGGCGACGGGCGGCTGCGCCTTCTTCGAGCGCATCCTCGGCGGCACGGGGCTGACGGGCGACGGCTACCTCTTCGCCGCGGAGGCGGGCGCCGCGCTTTCCGGCATGGAGTTCACCGGCAAGTACACGCTGACACCCTACGGCTCGTCGCTGAACAAGGGCCTGCCCTTCCGCTGGGCGACCTTCTACCGCGAGGACGGCGAGGTGCTGCGCAATGCCTGCGGCGAGCCGGTGACGAACGGCATCGGCGGCGGCGAGCGGCAGGTGGCGGAAGCCCTGCTGTCCGGCCCGGTCTATGCCCGGCTCGACCTTGCCGAACCGGCCATGCGGGACTGGCTGCGCCGCGGCCAGCCGAACTGTTTCCAGCCCTATGACCGCATGGGCATCGATCCCTTCGAGGAGCGGTTCCGGGTCGAGCTGAAATACGAGGGCACGGTGCGCGGCACCGGCGGCATCCGCATCGTCTCGGCCGATTGCGGCACGGGCATTGCCGGCCTCTATGCCGCCGGCGACGCGGCGAGCCGCGAGAACGTGACCGGCGGCATTTCCGGCGGCGGCGCGATCAATGCCTCCTGGGCGATCGCCAGCGGCTGGTGGGCCGGCCACGGCGCGGCCCAGCACGCCCGCCGGCGGCAGGACCGCAACGCCGGCCGCTTGCAGCCGCTCGGCACGGCGGGCCTGCGCGGCACGGGCGAAGGCGGGGATGTCGACCTTGCCGCCGCTGCCCGCACGGTGCACGGCGAGATCGCCCCGCTCGACAGGAGCTACTGGCGCACGGCCGAGACGCTGGAGGCAAGCCGCCGGACGCTCGAAGACCTCTGGACGGCGCTCAACCGGGCGAAGCCCGCGGCCGGCATCGGGCGTCTTCGTTCGCGCGAGGTGGCGTCCGTCACCGCCAGCGCCCGCTGGACGGTCGCCGCGGCGCTCCTGCGCACCGAAAGCCGCGGCGTGCACCGCCGGCGCGATTTCCCGACGGAGAACGAGGGACAGGCGGGCCGCATCATCGTCTCCGGCCTCGACCGGGTGACGGCGGTGCGCGAGGACCTTTCGCTCGAAACGGCGCAGGAGGGCTGAGCGATGATCGAAGTCGTCTCCGCCGACCGCTGCATCCGCTGCGACATCTGCGAGCGCATCTGCCCGGCCTTCGTCTTCGACCGCGACGAGACGGGCCTGCCCGTCATCGCCCGGCAGGACGACTGCCAGACCTGCTTCCTCTGCGAGATCTACTGTCCGACGGATGCGCTCTACGTCGCCGAGGAGGCGCACGGACCGATCGGCATTTCCGAGGCCGAGGTTCTCGAGCGCGGCCTCTTCGGCACCTATGCCCGCGCACTCGGCTGGAACCGGGGGCGCGCCGGAGGAGCCCAGAACGACCCGACCCGCCACATCCGCGTGGCGCAGGTCTGAAAAGGAAACGACCATGGAACGCATAGAAGTCAACGCGCTGCGCAAGACCTTCACGCTGAAGCAGGGCCAGACGGTGACCGTCGACGGCGTCGCCTCCAACCGGATCCCGGTGCTGGACGGCGTCGACCTGACCATCAACCGCGGCGAGTTCATCACGCTGGTCGGCCCCTCGGGCAGCGGCAAGTCGGTGCTGCTCGACGTGATCGCGGGCCTCACCGAGGCCACCTCCGGCGTCGCCCGCATCGACGGCGTCGAGGTGTCGAAGCCGCACGCCCGTACGGCCTACGTCTTCCAGCAATATGCGCTCTTTCCCTGGCGCACCGCCCTGCAGAACGTCGAATATGCGCTGGAGGTGCGCGGCGTGCCCGCCGCCGAGCGCCGCGAGCGGGCGCGCCATTTCCTGCATCTCTTCGGCCTCAAGGGCTTCGAGGACCGTTTCCCCTCGCAGCTTTCCGGCGGCATGCAGCAGCGCGTGGCGATCGCCCGCGCCCTCTCCACCGATCCGCAGGTGCTGCTGATGGACGAGCCCTTCGCCGCGCTCGACGCCCAGACGCGCGACATCCTGCAAAGCGAGCTCCTGCGCATCTGGGAGCAGATCAAGACGACCGTCGTCTTCGTCACCCACTCGATCGACGAGGCGATCTACCTTGCCGACCGCGTCGTGGTGATGACCGCGCGCCCGGCGAGCGTCAAGGAGATCGTCGAGATCGACCTGCCGCGCCCGCGCGACCTCGACATCCGCAACAGCGAGGCGTTCAACGCCTATCGCGGCCGCGTGTGGGAAAGCCTGCGCGACGAAGTGGTGAAGGCCCAGCGCGACTGGGCCCTTGCTTCCAGCTACGCCAACTGAGGGAGGATCGGATGAGCCTGATCGCCGACCGCAACCCGCCGCTTCGCAACACCTTCTCGCTTCGCCGCAAGCGCGTGCCGGAAAAGGCGCCGACGGCGCTCGGCGAAACCTTTTCCACCATCACGCTCGGCCTGCCGGCGATGATCGCCTTCGCGCTTCTCTGGGAGGTCGCCCCGCGCCTCGGCTGGATCAATGCGCTCTTCTTCCCGCCGCTCAGCCAGGTTCTCTCGGTCCTGTGGGAGATGATCGTCTCCGGCCAGCTTGCCGAGCATATCGGCATCAGCCTGCAGCGCGCGGCGATCGGCTTCTCGCTCGCCGTCGTCACCGCCGTGCCGCTCGGCTTCCTGATGGGGCGCTACCCGCTGTTCGAGAAGACCTCCGACTTCCTCGTCCAGACGCTGCGCAACACCTCGCAGTTCGCGCTGCTGCCGGTCTTCATCCTGGTGCTCGGCATCGGCGAGGCCTCGAAGATCGCCATCACCTTCTACGCCGCCGTCTTCTTCCTGCTGATCAACACGATCGTCGGCGTGAAGTCGGTCGATCCCTTGCTCGTGAAGGCGGCGCGCTCCATGGGCACGTCGGACTGGGACCTCTTCAAGAAGGTCATCTTCCCCTCCGCCATCCCCTCGATCGTCGCGGGCGCTCGGCTCGGCGTGAAGACCTCGCTCTTCTCGGTCATCGCCGCGGAGATGCTCGCGGCCCAGTCCGGCATCGGTTACCTCATCCAGAACTCCTCGCTGATGCTGGAGACCGACCGCATGTACGCCGGCATCCTGACGCTGACGATCGTCGGGCTCCTGCTCAACTACCTGCTCGTCGCCGGCGAGCGGCGTGCCACGCACTGGCGCGGCAGCGGCGAAAGCGGCCCGAACTGAGCTTCGCATCGAACCATCCGCTTCATCCACGAACGACCGATCTCGAAAGGATCCGCCCATGACATCCCTCCCGATCCGTCCGCTGCGCCGGACGCTCCTGAAACTGGCGCTCGCGCTTTCCATCCTCCCGGCCGCCGGTGCCGCCCCGGCCTTCGCCGACGAGGCCAAGCCCGAGGTCATCCGCATCGGCTCCACGGCGCCGGGCCACCTGAAGTTCATCCTCTACCGCAACAAGAAGCTGCTGGAGGACGAGTTCGCCAAGGACGGCATCAAGATCGAGCTGACGACCTTCGACGGCGGTTCGGCCGCCACCGTGGCGCTCGGCTCCGGCGCGCTCGACTTCACCTATATCGGCAACAACCCCTCGCTTCGCCTGGCGGCGACCGGCGCGGACGTGAAGCTGATCGGCCTTTCGAGCTGGAACCGCTCGAACGAGACGCAGATCGTCGTCAAGCCGGATTCGCCGATCCAGAAGATCGAGGACCTGAAGGGCAAGAAGGTCGCCTATCTCTCCGGCACCGTGCGCCATTCGACCTTCGCCAAGGCGCTGAAGGCGGCCGGCCTTTCCCTCAACGACGTGGAGAGCCTCAACCTCGGCATCGAAAGCTCCGGCCCGGCGCTCGCCCGCGGCGACATCGACGCGATCGTCGAAAGCACCGGCCCGGTGCAGAAGCTGGTCGAGAAGGGCGGCGCCCGCGTGATCTTCGATGCGGGCGTCTCCGGCAGCCCGGAATGGGCCGTGCCGCACCTCGTCAGCGTCAACGGCGATTTCGCCCGCAAGTATCCCGACATCGTGACGCGCCTGCTCGCCGTCGACATCGCGGCCGCGCGCTGGGCCGACGCCAACCCGGAGGAGACGATCGCGATCTTCGTCAAGGAGACCGGCAACAGCGAAAACGCCGTGCGCGCGACCTATCCGGACGGCAAGTTCTTCCAGGATCCCGAGATCACCGAAGAGGCGGTGCGCGCGCTCCAGGGCGAGGAAGCCTTCATGGCCGATGCCGGCCTGCTGAAGGGCAAGGTCGACTACGAGGCCTGGATCGACCGGTCCTTCTACGAGGCGGCCCTCAAAAAGGTTGCCGCCAGCAACTGAAGCTGTAGGCTCGGGCATCGGCGGCTGTTCGCCGGTGCCCTTTTCATTGTCGCGTGATGTCTTCCATTCCCTCTCCATCGCTTCCGCTCCACCGCACCCGCATCGTCCCGGCCGTCGTCGCCGTGGCGTTCTTCATGCAGATGCTGGACAGCACGATCATCGCGACGTCCCTGCCGGCCATGGCGCGGGACTTCTCGACGGACGTGGTGACGCTCAACATCGGCTTTACCGCCTACCTCCTGGCGATGGCCGTGTTCATTCCGCCGGCCGGCTGGCTTGCCGATCGCCTCGGCGCGCGGGAGGTCTTTCTCGCCGCCATCGTGCTCTTCACGCTGTCTTCCGTGGCCTGCGGCTTTTCCGGCTCGCTGACGCAGTTCACCGCCGCGCGGCTTCTCCAGGGAGCGTCGGCGGCGCTGATGACGCCCGTCGGGCGCCAGCTCGTGCTGCGCGGGGCGCCGAAGGCCGAGCTGGTGCGCGCGATCGCCACCATCACCTGGCCGGCGCTGATCGCGCCGGTGGTCGGCCCGCTGATCGGCGCCTGGATCACCACCCATGCCGGTTGGCAGTGGAATTTCTTCATCAACCTGCCGCTCGGCCTTCTCGGCGTCGTGCTCGTCGCGTTCTTCGTGCCGCAGGCGCCGGCGGAGGAGGGCGCGCGCCCCTTCGACTTCAAGGGCTTCCTGCTGACCGGCGCCGCGCTCGCGCTGACGCTGGCCGGGCTGGAGCTCTCCAGCGCCTCGACGGGGGGATGGGGAGCGCTCGGCGTTCTGGCCGGCGGCGTCCTGATCGGATGGTTCGCGATCCGCCATCTCAGGCGTGCGCCGCACGCCCTTCTCGACATGGCGGTGCTGAAGGTGCCGACCTTCGCCTTCGCCACGCTTGCCGCCGGAACGGCCGGGCGGCTCGCGGTCAATGCCACGCCGTTCCTGCTGCCGCTCCTGTTCCAGGTCGGGCTCGGCCTCGACGCGGTGGAGACGGGCTCACTCGTCCTCGTCTACTTCCTCGGCAACCTCCTGATGAAGAGCGTGACGACGCCGGCGCTGCGGCTCTTCGGCTTCCGCTCGCTCCTCGTCGCCAACGGCGTGGTCGCCGCGCTGACGATCGGCGCCTTCGCCTTCATCGACGGGCAGACCCCGCGCCTCGTCCTCTTTGCGCTGCTGATCGCCTGCGGCCTCTCCCGCTCGATGCAGTTCACCTCGCTGACGACGATCGCCTTTGCCGATGTCACGCCGGCGCAGAGGAGTGCGGCGACCACCATCTCCGCCATGCTGCAGCAGCTCTCGCAGCTCCTCGGCGTCGCCGTCGCGGCGGCCGTCATCCGCCTGTCGTCCTATCTTCGCCCGGAGGCCATGGACGGCGGCATGCTGTCGGACATCCGCGCCGCCTTCCTCTGCATCGCCGCCATCGGCCTCGTGTCCGCCCTGCGCTTCCTCGCGCTTCCCGGCGACGCCGGTGCGGAGGTCTCGGGGCACCGCCGCCGCTGATCCGGACGGGAGTTGCAAGAATTTGTTGTTGCAAGGTGCAGCGTGAGAATTTCCTGTCTGTGCTGGCAGGCGATTCGCCGCCAATATCCGGACCGACACCTCAACGCAGGAGAGACCGATGCTGACCGCGACCCCAACCCGGCGAACCTTCTTGCAGGCGGGTGCAGCGCTGCTCGCCTCGACCGCCCTGCCGACCCTCGTCTTCGCGCAGGAGGCGCCTTCCGGCCGCCGGCTGATCGTTGCGGCCGACTCCGAGCCGAAGAACCTCAATCCGGCGATCGTCGCCTCGAACGGCGTGTTCTTCGTCGCAAGCAAGGTGGTGGAGCCGCTGGCCGAGGCCTCCTTCGACGGGAAGGACGGGCTGGCGCCGCGTCTTGCCACGGCCTGGGAGGGATCGCAGGACGGTCTTTCGGTGACGTTCCGCCTGCGCGAGGGCGTGACCTGGCATGACGGGAAACCCTTCACGTCCGCCGACGTCGCCTTTTCCGCGCTCAACGTCTGGAAGCCGCTGCAGAACCTCGGGCGCGTCGTCTTCGCCAACCTGGAGACGGTCGAGACGCCGGACGACGCCACCGCCGTCTTCCGCTTCTCCAGGCCGACGCCGCTCCAGCTCATCCGCAATGCGCTGCCCGTCGTCAGCAGCGTCATTCCCAAGCATCTCTACGAGGGCACGGACATCGCCGCGAACCCGGCGAACATCCGGCTCGTCGGCACCGGACCGTTCCGCTTTGCCGAATACAAGCCCGGCGAATATTACCGCCTGACGCGCAACGAGGCCTATTGGGACAAATCGCAGCCGAAGCTCGACGAGATCGTCTTCCGCGTGCTGCCGGACCGCGCCGCCGCGGGCTCCGCGCTCGAGGCGGAGGAAATCCACCTTGCGGCCTTCTCCGCCGTGCCGCTCACCGATCTCGATCGCATTTCCAAGGTGCCGGGCATCAAGGTGATCACCAAGGGCTACGAGGCGCTCACCTACCAGCTGGTCGTGGAGATCAACCACCGCCGCAAGGAGCTCGCCGACCTCAAGGTGCGCCAGGCGATCGCCCATGCCATCGACAGGAAATTCGTGGTCGACACGATCTTCCTCGGCTATGCAAGCGCCTCCACCGGCCCCGTGCCGAAGAACGCGCCGGAATTCTACGACGCCGACGTGCCGGCCTACGAGTTCGACGTCGACAAGGCCAATGCGCTGCTCGACGAGGCGGGCCATGCCAGGGGGCCGGACGGCAAGCGCTTCTCGCTGAAGCTGCGCCCGGCGCCCTATTTCAACGAGACGCGCCAGTTCGGCGATTACCTGCGCCAGGCGCTCGCGGCCATCGGCATCGACGCGGAACTGGTCAACGCCGATTCCGCGGCCCACCAGAAAGCAGTCTATACCGACCACGACTTCGACCTCGCCGTCGCCCCGCCGGTCTTCCGCGGCGACCCGGCGATCTCCACCACCATCCTCGTCCAGTCCGGCATCCCCGCCGGCGTCGGCTTCTCGAACCAGGGTGGCTACGCCAACGCGGAACTCGACGCGGTGATCGCCAAGGCGGCCGAGACGGTCGATACGGCGGCGCGCACGGACCTCTACCGGCAGTTCCAGAAGCTGGTCGTATCCGACCTGCCGCTGATCAACGTCGCCGAATGGGGGTTCATCACCGTCGCCCGCGACACGGTGCTGAACGTCGCCAGCAATCCGCGCTGGGCCGTCTCCAACTGGGCAGATACCGCGCTGCAGTCGTGATAGGCTCGGCCGCCCGAAAGAACATGGCGAGGCCTTCCGCAGCGTGAACCGTGCCCTTCGATTGCTGAGAAGCCGCGCGTCCAGCAGCATTCCCGTGCTGCTGATCGTCGTCGTCCTGACGTTCCTGCTGCTGGAAGCGGCCGCGGGCGATGCCGTCGACGCCTATCTCCTCTCGATCGGCGGGGGCGACGCGGCCATAGCGCGATCGCTGCGCGCGGCCTACGGCCTCGACCAGTCCATGCCGGCGCGGCTCTGGCTCTACCTCACCTCGCTCGCCCGCCTCGATCTCGGCTGGTCGGTCGCCTTCGACCGGCCGGTGCGCGACCTCATCCTCGAACGCCTTCCCAATACGCTCCTGCTCATGGGCAGCGCCACCGCGCTTTCCTTCGCGATCGGCTCGGCGCTCGGCATTCTCGCGGGGGCGAAGCCGGGAAGCGGCCGCGACCGGCTCCTTTCCACGCTCTCGCTCGTCCTCTACGCCATACCGGGCTTCTGGCTCGGCCTCGTCCTCAGCATCGTCTTTGCCGTGCAGTTGCGCTGGCTTCCGACATCCGGCATCGAGACGATCGCCTCCGGGCGCACGGGATTGTCCCGCGCCGCCGACATCGCGGCCCATCTGGTGCTGCCGGTCGGCACGCTGACGCTGGTCTACATGGCGCTCTTCCTGCGCGTGATGCGCGCCGGAATGGCCGAGGTCTGGGGGATGGACTTCGTGCTTTTCGCCCGGTCCAAGGGGCTTTCGCGGGCGCGGATCGTGCTGCGGCATGTGGCGCGCAACGCGCTGCTGCCGCTCGTCACCATGCTCGGCCTGCAATCGGCCGCCATGCTCGGCGGCAGCGTCGTCATCGAGAGCATCTTCGCCATACCCGGCTTCGGGCGCCTCGCGCAGGAGGCGGTGAGCGGCCGCGACACGGCGCTTCTTTCCGGCATCATCGTCGTGAGCGCGGTGCTGGTGATCCTCGTCAACCTCGCGGTCGACATCGTCTACGCCGCGCTCGATCCGCGCGTCGGCGCTGCGGAGCGCGGCGCATGAGCGTGCTGCGGAACGTGCTGCGCACGCCCGAGGGTGCGACGGGGCTCGCCCTTCTTGCCATCCTTGCGCTCGTCGCGCTCCTTGCGCCCGTGCTTTTCCCGGGCGATCCGCTGCGGATCGCCGGCCGCGCGCTGACGGCGCCGTTCACCGACCCGGCCTTTCCCCTCGGCACCGACAGGCTGGGGCGCGACGTGCTGGCGGGCATCGTGCACGGCGCCCGGACCTCGCTGCTCGTCGGGCTCGCGGCGGCTCTCGCGGCCCTTGCCGTCGGCCTTTGCGTGGGGCTTGCGGCCGGCTTTGCCGGCGGGATCGTCGACGAGGCGCTGATGCGCGTGGTCGATGCCTTCCAGATCGTGCCGAGCTTCCTTCTGGCGCTCGCCTTCGTCAGCGTCGTCGGCGCTTCCGTGCCGGTCGTGGTCATCGCCATCGCGCTCGGCGCCTGGGCCGACCCGGCGCGGCTCACGCGGGCGCAGGTGCTTTCCGTGCGCGAGCGCGACTATGTCGCGTCGGCGCGCGTTATCGGCATGCATCCGGCGGAGATCGCCTTCAGGGAAATCCTGCCGCACGTGCTGCCGCCGGTGCTGGCGCTCTCCGCCATCATCGTCGCGGCCGCGATCCTGACGGAGGCGGCGCTCTCCTTCCTCGGCCTCGGCGATCCGAACATCGTCACCTGGGGATCGATGATCGCCGAGGGGCGCAACGTCCTGCGCTCCTCGCCCTTCCTTTCGATCTTCCCCGGCATCGCGCTGGTCGTGGCGGTCATCGGCGTCTACCTCCTGAGCGAGGGACTGGGCAAGGCCCTCTCCGGCCGGGGAGGGGCGGCATGACGACGGTGCTTTGCGCGGTGAGGCGGCTCTCCGTCACCTATCGCGGGCAGCAGGCGCCCGCATTGACGGGCCTCGACCTCGATATCCGCGCCGGCGAACGGCTCGCGATCATCGGCGAGAGCGGATCGGGCAAGAGCACCTTCGCGCGCACGCTCGCCGGCCTCCTGCCGGCAGGGGCGACGGTCGCGGGGGACCTGCGCTGGGCCGGCGGGCATGCCCCCCGCGCGGGGCGTAACGTCGGTTTCGTCTTCCAGGATCCGTCCGCCAGCCTCAACCCGGTGCTGACGGTCGGCGAACAGGTGGCGGAAGGCGCCCGCCGCCATCTCGGCCTTTCCCGGAGGGAGGCGCTTTTCCGGGCGGTCGAGATGCTGGGGCGGGTCCATCTGCCGGATCCGGAAAGGACCGTGAAGGCGTTCCCGCACCAGCTCTCCGGCGGCCAGCGCCAGCGGGTGGCCATCGCCGCCGCGCTTGCCGCAAGACCGGGCCTCCTGATCGCCGACGAACCCACCAGCGCGTTGGACATGGTCGTGCAGGCGGAGATCGTTGCGCTGCTCGGCGAGCTCGTCCGCGGTGCCGGCATGACGCTCGTCTTCGTCACCCACGACATCGCGCTCGCCTCCGGCTTTGCCGACCGGGTGGCGATCTTCCGGGATGGCGCGCTCGTCGAAGCGGGGCCGACCCGCGCGGTCCTGGCCGCGCCGCAGGCCGCCTATACGGCCATGCTGATCGCCAGCCACCGCGGTCTCGCCACGCCGCCGCTGGTCCGCGGAGCGGACCGATGACGTTGCTCGACGTGGAGAACCTCAGCAAGCGCTATACCTCCGGCGGCCGCGCCGTGACGGCCCTCGACGGCGTCTCGCTGACCCTTTCCGCCGGCGAGACGCTCGGCCTTGCCGGTGCGTCGGGCAGCGGCAAGTCGACCCTCGCGCGCGTTCTCACCCGCCTCGTTCCGGCGGACGGCGGCGCCGTGCGCTTCGGCGGCGAGGACTGGCTTGCCCTTTCCGGCGGAAGGTTGCGCAGGCGGCGGGCGAAGATGCAGATGGTCTTCCAGGACGTGCTCGGCGCCTTCAACCCGCGTGCCACGGTGGCCTCCGTCATCGCGGACCCGCTGCGCATCCACGCCGTCGTGCCCAGGGCGGAGCGGGAAAGGGAGGTCGCGGCGCTGCTCGATCGCGTCGGCCTGCCGGCCTCCTACGGCGCGCGATCGATCCGCGACGTCTCCGGCGGCCAGCGCCAGCGCATCGCCATCGCGCGGGCGATCGCCTCGCGGCCGGCTCTGATCGTGCTCGACGAGGCGGTGTCCGCCCTCGACGTCTCGCTGCGTGAAAAAATCCTCGAACTGCTCGTCGCGTTGCAGGAGGAACGCGGTATCGCCTATCTCTTCGTGTCGCATGACCTTGCGGTGCTCGCCGCCGTCTCGCACCGTATCGCCGTCATGGAGGCGGGCCGGATCGTGGAGACCGGGCCGGCCGCACGCGTGATCGGCGACCCGCAATCGTCTGCTGCCCGCGCGCTGGTGCGGGCCGTGCCGCGCCTCCTCATCGAACAGGAAAACCGCAATGGCGTTTGACCGCTGGAATCCCCTCAACGACGCTCCCGCCTTCCCGCCCGAGCGCTTCGGCCGCCTCGCCGACCGGCTCGGCAGGATCCTGAAGACCCGGAACGACATCCTGCTCTTCCAGACGGAGGCGGTCGTCGCGCTGGAGGCCGTGGCGGCGAGCCTCGCCCGGCCGGGGCTGAAGGCGATCAACATCGTGACCAGCCCGTTCGGGGCATGGTTCGGCGGCTGGCTGCGCCGCGGCGGCGCGGCGGTCGTGACGCTCGAGGCGGAACCGGCCCGGCCGATCGAAGCCGACGCCGTGACCGCGGCCTTCGACGCCCATCCGGAGGCCAAGGTCGTCGTCTTTTGCCATGCGGAATCGGCGAACGGCGTGCTCAACCCGCTGGAGGACATCGTCGCGGCCGCCCATGCGCGCGGCATCGTGACGGTGGTGGACGCCGTGGCGTCGGTCGGCGGCCACGCGCTGGACGTCGATGCCCTCGGCGTCGACGTGGCGGTGATCGGCCCGCAGAAAGCGCTGGCCGGCCCGGCCGGCGTCTCGGCGCTTTCGGTGAGCCCCACCGCCTGGCGCCTGATAGGCGCGGAAGGCGGCCCGCGGGATTCGACGCTTTCCCTCATCGACCGCAGGGCCTGGCTCGAGGCCGGCCGCGGCGCGCTTCCCGGCACGTCGGCCCCGCTGGAATTCTTCGCGCTCGAGGCGGCACTCGACCGCTTCGAGGCGGAAGGGGCCGACGCCGTCCTCGCCCGCCACGCCCGGGCGGCAGAGGCGACGCGCGATGGTCTCGTCGCCCTCGGTGCCGATCCGTGGGCCCAGCCCGGCCGCGCCTCCCATCTCGTCACGACGGCGAAATTGCCTGATGGCGTGGACATGGACACGCTCCTCGCCGCCGCCGCGCATCTCGAAACGGACATGTCGGCGGGCATCGGCCCGGGTGCGGAAACCCTCGTGCGCTTCAACCATACCGGCCAGCGCGCCCGCTTCGAGGCCGTGCTCGGCAATGTCGTCGCCTATGGCATCGCCCTCCGCAGGCTCGGCGCCGGGGCGGATGTCGCCGCGGCAGCGGCGGCCGTCGCCGCGCGCTATACGGATTGAGGGCGGGATAGCGGTTCCTTGAAAGCTGAAACGCCCTGGTCGTGGGCCGTCGCAGCCGCTAAATGTGCTTTCATCGCAAGGGAGGTGCGGGATGTCGTTTTTTATAGCCGAGGAGCCTGAATTCTCCACGTTCGTCCTGGGCAATGCGCCGCTCAAGAAGCTTGCCGGCGGGTTCGACTGGGCCGAGGGACCGGTGTGGTTCGGCGATCACGACTGCCTGCTGTTCTCAGACATTCCGAGCAACCGCATGCTGCGCTGGAGCCCGGCGCTCGGCATCACGACCTTCCGCGAGCCGTCGAATTTTTCCAACGGCAACACGCGCGACCGGGAGGGCCGGCTGGTGACCTGCGAGCACGGCACGCGCCGCGTGACGCGCACCGAGCATGACGGCACGATCACCGTGATCGCCGACCGCTTCGAGGGCAAGCCGCTGAATTCGCCGAACGACGTGGTCGTCGCCTCGGACGGGGCGATCTGGTTCACCGATCCGCATTACGGGATCGCGTCCGACTATGAGGGCACGCGCTCGCCGCAGGAGCTGCCCTGCAACGTCTATCGGGTCGACCCGCATTCCGGCCGCCTGCATGCCGTGCTCACCGATTTCCGCTGCCCGAACGGACTTGCCTTCAGCCCGGACGAGACACGGCTTTACGTCGCCGATACGGGGCGCATCCACACCGACGATCCGCGCCATATCCGCGCCTTCGACGTCGGCGCGGACTGGACGCTTGGCGGCGGGGAGGTCTTCCATACGATCGCGCCCGGTTGCGCGGACGGCATGCGCGTGGACGAGAGGGGCAACCTCTGGTCTTCCGCCGGTGACGGGGTGCATTGCATTGCGCCGGACGGCCGCCTGCTCGGCAGGATCCTCGTGCCGGAGACCGTCTCCAATGTCTGCTTCGGCGGCAGGAACGGCCACCGCCTCTTCATCACGGCGACGACCTCCCTCTATGCCGTCTCGCTCGCCGTTCGCGGCGCCAAGACGCCGCCGCGCGCCTGAAGGACGAGGCTCGATCTGCCCGGGCCGTTGCCGCAAGGCGGCATGTCAATAAACGTCGCGCAGGTAACGCTTCTCGCGCTTCAGGCCGGCCACGTAGTCGGCGGCCCTGTCTTCCGTCATGCCGCCATGGACGGCGACGATCTCCGCCAGCGCGTCGTCCACGTCGCGCGCCATGCGGCTGGCATCGCCGCACACGTAGAAGGACGCGCCTTCCTCCAGCCAGGCATGGAGCGCCTTGCCGTTCTCGCGCATGCGGGTCTGCACGTAGATCTTCTCCTGCTGGTCGCGGGAGAAGGCGAGGTCGAGGCGCGTGAGCAGCCCGTCGCGGCTCATCCCGGCCAGTTCGTCCTCGTAGATGAAGTCGCTCTCGCGGTGCTGGTCGCCGAAGAACAGCCAGTTGCGGCCCCTGGCGCCGCGGGCGCGGCGCTCCTGCAGGAAGGCGCGGAAGGGGGCGATGCCGGTGCCCGGCCCGACCATGATCACCGGCACGTCGTTGTCGGCGGGCAGGCGGAAGGCCTTGTTCTGCGAAACGAAGATGCCCGCCGTTTGCCCTTCCGCCACCCGGTCGGCCAGGAAGGTCGAGCACACGCCGCCCCGGTCGCGGCCGTCGGCGTGATAGCGCACGCTCGCGACGGTCAGGTGGACCCTTCCGGCCGCAGCGTGCGGGCTCGACGAGATGGAGTAGGCGCGGTGCTGCAACGGCTTCAGCCATCCCAGCAGTTCCTCGGGGGAAAAGGCGGCCGGCGGCGCCAGTGCCAGCAGGTCGCAGATGTCCTTGCCCCAGAGGAAGGCGTCGAGCGCTTCCTTGTCGCCGTTGCGCAGGACATGCGTCAGCTCCTCGTTGCCGGCGCGGCGTTCCACTTCGGCGATGAGGTCGCGCGACGGGGTCGAGATCTCGTATTTCGAGGTCAGCACGGTTTCGAGCGTCACGTCCCCGGCCGGTGCCTGCGGATCGGCGCCGAGGCGGGAAAGGATGAGGCGCACAAGCGCCGGATCGTTGACCGGCATGACGCCGAGCGCGTCGCCGGCTTCGTATTCCAGCCCGCTGTCGCCGAGGTCGAATTCGTAATGGCGGATCTCCTTGCCCGAGGCGCTGCCGGAAAGCCGGCGATTGACGGCAAGGCGGGCGGGATAGGGGTTCTTGCGGCTCCAGCTGGATGCCTTCGCGGCGGCGGGGGACGGGAGCGGCCCTCCGGCCGCGATGCCCTCGGTGCCGGCCGCCGGGGCGGCAAGCGGCAGGGCCTCGCCGATCCAGGCGGCGGCCGGGTCCTCGTAGTCGATGTCGCAGTCGCGCCGGGCAAGGATGCGCGTCGCGCCGAGCTGTTCAAGGCGCATGTCGATGAGCTTGCCGGCTTGGCAGAACCCGTCGTAGCCGGTGTCGCCAAGCGCCAGCACGCCGAAGCGCAACCCCTCCAGCCTGGGGGCGGTGGAAGCGGACAGGGCTTCCCAGAAGAGCTGGGCATTGTCCGGCATCTCACCTTCGCCGTAGGTGGAGGTGACGACGATCAGCCGCTGCATGGCCGCAAGCTGATCCATCGTGACGTCGTCGAGGCCGGCGACCTGCGGTGCAAGCCCGAGGCCGCGCGCGGCGGCCGCCGCGTCCATCGCCACCCGCTCGGCATTGCCGGTCTGGGTGCCGTAGAGGATGTGCAGGCTTGCCGCCCTGTCCGGCGCCGCCGCGGCGGCGACCGCCGGCGTCCCGCCGCTGATGGCGAGGCGGGAATGGAGGCCGGCGAGGAAGCCCGCGAGCCAGGCGCGCTGGTCGGCGTTGAACGGCGCGTCCTCGGGGATGTAGGGGATCTTCATCGTCTCGGCCTCACTGTCCTGCCGGCGCGAGGCCGGACACCGCCTGCCGCGCGAACAATTCCTCGAAACTCGGGATGCGGCCGATCCGCTCGACGTTGCGGGCCGCCTGGTGGAGGATCCAGCCATAGGTGCCGGGGCTGTCGATGGAGCGCGTGTTGCGGCCCTTGAGCGCCTGCCGGTAGTCGTCGAGGCGCTTGGCCGCCACCATTACCGCGAGCGCTTCGTCGTCGTAGTCGGCAACCGCCTCGCGGGCGTAGCGGGCGAGCCTCTGCATGAGGGCGAAGTCCTCCGTCAGCAGGAGGTTGCGCACCGCCTTCTCGACGGCGGGATCGGACGGGCCGCGGGCACCCGGCACGCGGGCGAGCGCGATCGACTGGGCCATGTTGAGGACCGTGTAGTTGTTGAGCAGGGCGAACATGCCCTCCGTGTCGGTTTCGCCGTAGCCCGGCACGCTGCCGTTGAGGATCGCCCTGCGGTCGCGGTAGGCGAGCTTGAACTTGCGCACCTGGTGGGCGGCGAGCGCCGTCGCCAGTTCCTCGACGAGATCCTTGCGGCCCTTCGCCTTCAGGATGGCGTCCGAGTCCTGGTAGAGCAGCAGGGCGCGCGGCAGGCCGTAGACGAAGTTGTGCCGCTCGCTTTCCCAGTTGTCGAGCAGCCAGCGGGCCTTCGGCGAACCGGTGGCCGCCACGTGCCATTCCAGCATCAGGCGGATGGCGTCCGCATGCACGGCCGCCATCGCATCCGCCTCGTCGCCGACCGTGCCGAGAAGGATGGAATCGTGGCTCATCTTCTTCGGCAGGTCGCCATAGGGATCGTACTGGTAGACGAAGCCGCCGCTCATGCCGTTGCCGAAGCCCTTGCCGAACGACCCGAGGTTCAGCACCGCGCCGTTCGTCATGTATTCGCAGCAGAAGTCGCCGACCCCCTCGACCACGGCGGTCGCGCCGGAATTGCGCACGGCAAAGCGGTCGCCGGCCTGGCCCTCGACGAAGAGGCGCCCGCCCGTCGCGCCGAACAGGGCGAAATTGCCGACGAGCACGTTGCCGCCGGCCTCGTGCGAGCCGCCGCCCGGAGACCGCACGGCGATGACCCCGCCGCAGGCGCTCTTGCCGACCCCGTCGTTGCAGGTTCCCGTATGGGTCAAGGCCATGCCGTCGTTGCAGAAGGCGCCGAAGGACTGGCCGGCCGAGCCGGAGGTCGATATCCGCACGCTGCCGGCGTCGAGGAAGCGGCGGCCGCGGTCGTCCTGCCGCACGGCGGGAAGCCCGCGCGACTGCGCCTCTCCGAGCTCGTGGTTGAGCATGCGCTCGATGTCGATGGCGAGCTGCCCGCCGACGCTCTTGTTGCAATTGCCGAGGTGGCGGTTGCCGCCGAGCTCGACCGTCGCGCGCCTCCCCTCGATGAGGGCGGAGCGGACCAATTCGATGAAGCCGTCGTCGACGGCGTAGTCCTTCTCCATGTAGACGGGATCGGGGACCTTCACCTCCTCGACGACGGCAAGCATCGCGCGGAGGTCGAGTTGCCCGACGCTTGCGGGATGGTCGAGGAGGTGAAGGAGGTCGCTGCGGCCTCGCGCGTCACGCAGCGACTTCAGGCCGAGAGCGGCAAGGATTTCCCGCGTCTCGTGAGCGATGTTGAGGAGGTATTGCGCCAGCGCCCGCGGATCGCCGTCGAAGACCTCCGGATTGGTGGTGAGGCCCGCCGGGCACTTGACGTTGCAGTTCTTCGCCATCACGCATTTCAGCATCATCAGCGCGGTCGTGCCGAACTCGAAGCTGTCGCCGCCCAGCAGCGCCGACTTGACGAGGTCGCTCGCCGTCTGGTGCGCGCCCGAGCAGCGCAGCTGCACCTTCTGGCGCAGGCCGTTGGCGCAGAGCGCCTGGTGCACCTCGGCAATGCCGATCTCGGCGGCACGGCCGGTATATTTGAGGCTGGTGACGGCCGCCGCCCCGGTACCGCCGGTATTGCCCGCGACGTTGATGACGTCCGCGCCCGCCTTGGCGACGCCGACGGCGATCGTGCCGATGCCTTCGGAGGAGACGAGCTTGACGACGACGCGCACGCGCGCGGCCTTGCAGTCGTGGATGAGCTGGGCAAGGTCCTCGATGGAATAGGTGTCGTGGTGCGGGGGCGGGGAGACGAGCTCCACGCCCGGCGTGCCGCCGCGGGCGGCCGCGATCTCCACCGTCACCTTCTGGGCCGGCAGCTGGCCGCCTTCGCCGGGCTTGGCGCCCTGGCCGATCTTGATCTCCAGCTCCTCCAGCATCGGGTCGGCGAGATAGCCCGCCCAGATGCCGAAGCGGCCGGAGGCGAACTGCTTGATGCGCGAGGCGCGGATGGTGCCGTAGCGCGAGAGATGCTCGCCGCCTTCCCCTGAATTGGACATGCCGCCGACCATGTTGGTGCCGTGTGCGACGGCCTCGTGGGCGCTGGCGACCAGCGCGCCGTGGCTCATGGCGCCGGAGGCGAGCAGCGGCGTGATCTCGCTCGCCTTCTGCACCTGTTCCAGCGGAATGCTGTCGGGCGCCGTGCGCAGGAGCGAGAGATAGTCGCGCGCCTCCCCGCCGGCCTGCACCATCAGCGCGCCGCCTTCCAGCCAGTGGCCGAGGATGTCGCCGCCAAAGCGCATGACGAGCGACTGGCCGAGCGCGGAAAGCCGCGCCAGCTCGCCGCCCATCGGGCCGGTGAGGGCGAGGCGGAAGGTGTCGTCGGCAAGGCTTTCGCAGGACAGGCCGCGCACCATGAAGCTGTTGTTGCCCTTGCGCGAGAAACGGCCCATCTCCCTGCGGAAATCCTCCGCCGAGACGAGGTAGGTGACATCGGCCGGCAGCGCCAGCACGTCGCGCAGGGCCGCGGGCCGGCGCGTGCGCTCCTCCGTCATCTGCCGGATGAAGTTGCGGTAGCCGGGCGTGACGGCGAAGGCGTTGATCGCCTCCGGCGTCAGCTTCTCGAAGCCGTTGTTTCGGTAGGCGGCGTCATCGAGGCCGAAGGCGTCGTCCAGCCGGTTGAGCGTCAGCAGGCGCAGGAACGGGTCGTCCTCCGCCGGCGTGCCGCCGAGGGCGATCTTCTCCTCCGTCATGTCGACGAAGCCGCGCACGGCGGCCGTGCCGAAGGAATGGCCGGCGCCTTCGGCCCGCTCCTTGAAGAGGCCGAGCAGCGGGATGTCGTCCTCGCCACTCACCGTCAGCGCCCTGGCGTGCCAGTCGGCGACCGCCGCGGCGATCACCTTGAAGTTCACGCCGCCGACCGGCGTCTTCACGTTGGGGAAGTAGCGTTTCAGAACCGGGTCGTTGGTGTCGAGGAAGTTCGGCTCGAAGAATTCGCCGCCGATATAGCTCTCGGCGGTGCACAGGCCGACCTTGCCCATCGTCTTCATCAGCGCCTTTTCCGCCGCCTTGGCGAAGCGCTTGAAGGCCTTGTCGGCGTCGGCGCCGAACTTCTCCTCGGCGCGGAACTGCACGCCGAGCGGATAGACCGCCGAGGCGCCGAAGCCGAGCACGGCGGCGATATGATGCGAGGAGGCGATCTGGCCGCTTTCGACCACCAGCGACAGGCGCAGGCGCAAGCCCTCCTCGATGAGCTTCTGGTTGACCGCGGAGACGACGAGGATCATCGGCAGGGCGGCGCGCGTCCTCGCAACGTGCCTATCGGTGACGACGGCGATGCCGCCTTCCTCCCGCGCGAAGGCGGCGATGGCATCGCAGAGGCCGTCGATCGCCTGCTCCAGCGCGCGCTCGTTTCCCGCCGGGTCATCGAGGTCGGGCACATAAAGCATCTCGAAACGCCGGACCGGCGTTTCCCTCTGCTCGCGGATGCGCAGCATGTCGAGATGGGTGAGGATCGGCGAGGGCACGACGATCTGGCGGGCCGCCTTCGCGCCGATGTTCGGCTTGGCGCCGAGCGCCACGCGCAGCGTCATGCCGTCCGCCTCGCGGATCGAATCGAGCGGCGGGTTCGTCACCTGGGCGAAGCGCTGCGAGAAGTATTTCGCCACGCCTCCCTCCTGGTCGGAGAGCGCGTTGATGGCGTTGCCGTAGCCCATGGCGGAGATTTTCTCCGCCCCGGTCTGGAGCATCGGGTCCATCAGGAACTTGAAGCTCTCCTGGTTCAGCGAATAGGCGACGTAGCGCTGGTGGCGTTCGAGGTCGCCGTTGTAGCGCAGCGGCGAGCCCTGCGCGTCGGCGGGGATTTCCGGCAGTTCGGCAAGGGTCACGCGCGCCTCGCGCAGCAGCGTGCGGTAGGGGCGGCGGGCGGCCAGCATCTCCAGCGCCTCGCCGGTGCCGAAGGCGCGCCTGGCGGCGTGGTCGTAGCACAGCATGCCGCCGGCCTCGATGCGCCCGCGCCTGATGACGCTTTCCGGCGCGAACGCGATCTGCCCCGCCTCCGACATGACGCAGAGATAGTCCGCCGTCTCGACGGTGCGCAGCGGCCTCAGGCCCAGCCGGTCGAGCCGCGCGCCGATGATGTCGCCGTCGCCGAAGATCAGCGCGGCCGGCCCGTCGTTCTTCTCCTCGTAGAGCGAGAAATATTCGAGCATGGCGACCACGTCGGGCGAGAGCGTGTCGTCGTTCTCCCAGGCCGGCGGCATCATGGAGACGACGGCGGTGACGAGGTCGAGCCCGTCTTCGAGGACGCGCGTCTGCAGCGTCTGGTCGAGCCGGCAACTGTCCGACTGGCCCTTCGGCCGGATGATCGAGGCGTTCTTCGCCAGCGCGACCGCCGCTTCCGAGAGGCGGTTCTTGCGGTCGGTGTTGAGCTCGCCGTTGTGCGCCATCAGCCGGAAGGGCTGGGCCATGGAGGGATGCGGGTCGGTGTTGGTCGAGAAGCGCGTGTGGAAGTACATGGTGTGGACCGTGTGGTCCGGGTCGACGAGGTCGCGGAAGTAGGGCATGACCTCGTTCGAGTTCAGCCGGCCCTTGAGGACCTGCGTCCTGGCGCTCATCGAAAGCGGATAGAGCCCGGCAAGGCGCGGCTCGGTATAGGCGCGCGCCTCGATCGACAGCAGAGCCTTGTGGATGCGGAAATCGAATTCCGCCTGGCTGGCCGCCTCGTCGTGGCAGGAAAAGACCCATTGGCGGATCGGCAGCTGATGGCGCACCGCCGCCGGCCGGATCGCGCTTTCGTCGACCGGGACGTCGCGCTTCAGAAGCAGGGCAAATCCCTGCCCTGCGAGCGCGTCCTCGATGACGTCCTCCGCCTCCCGCTGGAAGGCCGGGTCGTTCGGCAGGAAGAAGTTCCCCACGCCGAAGCGGCGGGACTGAAGGTCGTGCCGCCCGGTCAGCTTGCGGAAGAAGCCGAGCGAAAGGTCGACCGACACGCCGGCGCCGTCCCCGACGCCTTCCGCCGACATGCCGCCGCGATGCGGCACGGCGCAGAGCGCTTCGTGGCCCTTGCGCAGCACGTCATGGGTCTGGATGCCGTCTTTTCGCGTGATGAAACCGACGCCGCAACTGCTCTTCTCTTGCGAGGGATCGTAAAGGCCGAAGGTTTCTCCGCGCAGGTCCAACGTGCTTCCTCCCGTCCATGATGTGTCAGCCTTGCTGACCTATATTAACAGGAGTAAGGGAGTCAAGTTTTTGTTCTAAAAATTCGCAGGAAGGAAGCCCGGCGCAAGAAACTGGCGCGGAGCGGGGCGCCGGGCTTCATTTCATAACAAAGTCCTGATCGCCTGGTCAGGCGGGCTCCTCCTGGACCCGGTCCCTTTCCCAGTACCAGGCGACATACATCCGCTTCCTGTCGTGCCGGCGATTCTTCAGGAAAGCGCGGACGATCCGCACGTCCTCCCTCTCGCAGGCCACCCAGACGAAGGTTTCGCCGTCGATGGAGGCAAGCGCGCTCGTCGCTGCCTCGGCAAGGACATTCGCCGCGCCGGGCGGATAGGCCTTGCGGTGCAGCCAGCGCAGGTCGAGGGCGCCTGCCGTGGGAAGCGGCTGCTCTTCTGCCGCCTCCTCCACCTCGATGATGGCCTGCATCCGCGTGCCCGCCGGCACTTCGGAGGCGATGCGGGCAATGGCGGGAAGGGCGCTTTCGTCCCCGGCGAGGAAGATCGAGCTCGCCTGGGGAAGGCCGCCGCCGCCGGGCCCGAGCAGCGCCAGCCGGTCTCCCGGCCGCGCATCCCGCGCGAAGTCGGCGCCGGGGGTCGCGATGCCGGGCGCGGGATGCTGGAGGAAGTCGATCCACAGCTCGCCGCGCTCCACGTCGACGGCGCGGATCGTATAGACGCGCACCAGAAGCCCGTCCTCGCCTTCCGGCCAGGCGATGCGCCCGTCCTCGCGCAATCCCGGCCAGACCGGTGGTCGGCCCTTGGGCGGAACGAGGATGCGGACATGCATGCCGCCGCTGAGGAAAGGCGTGACATCGGCGCAGGCCAACTTCACGCGCCGCATGTGCGGCGTCACATTCTCCGCCGAGACGACCGCGACCTCGTGGATGTTGGGCAGCCGCGCGCGCGGCGCGGGTTCGGACCAGGTCAGTTCGAGCGGTTCGCCGCCGGCAAAGTAGAACAGGTGCTCGGCGATGACCGTGCGGCTCATCTGCAGCGCCTCCTGCGTCGGGCAGGCGAGGTCGATCAGGAGCCGCCCGTCCTCCAGGCGCATGTGCGCGGTGCCGATCTCGCTCTTCAGCAGCGTGGCATTGTCCGAGCGCTGGACCTCCGCATGCTCGACGAAGTGCTCGCAGACCTCGTCGAGCATGCTTTCGGCGTCCTTCGGCAGCGCCACGCCAGAAAGCTTGAATTGCGCGGCTGCGTTCATGACGGGTCTCCTTTCTCCAAAGCCTCGATGCGGCCCGCATCGTCCTTTTCGGCGGCCTGCCCCGCGACCATCCGGTGCCGGCCGATCGGCAGCATGATCGGCCGGCCCGAGGTCGGGTCGGCGATGATACGGCTTTCGAGCCCGAAGACCTGCCGCACGTTCTCTTCCGTCAGCACGTCCTCCGGCCTGCCGGAGACATGCAGCCGCCCGTCCGCCATGACGACGAGGTGATCGGCATAGCGCCCCGCGAGGTTGAGGTCGTGCAGCACCATGACGATCGTGGTTCCGCGCATCTGGTTGAGATCGGTCAAAAGGTCCAGCACCTCGATCTGGTGGCTGATGTCGAGGAACGTCGTCGGCTCGTCGAGCAGCAGCAGCTCCGTCTGCTGCGCCAGGGCCATCGCGATCCAGACCCGCTGGCGCTGTCCGCCCGAAAGCTCGTCGACCGGCCTTTCCGCCAGCTCGACCGTCCGGGTCGCCGCGAGCGCGGCCGCGACGGCCTCGTCGTCCTGGCGCGTCCAGCGGGAGAACATGCCCTGGTGGGGATGCCTGCCGCGGCTGACGAGATCGGCGACCGTGATCCCCTCCGGGGCGATCGGCGACTGGGGAAGAAGGCCCAGCGTGCGCGCCAGCTCGCGCGAGGGAATGCGGTGGATCGACTTGCCGTCGAGCAGCACATGCCCCTGCTGCGGCGACAGGAGCCGGGACATCGTGCGCAGCAGCGTGGACTTGCCGCAGGCATTGGCGCCGACGATGACGGTGATCTTGCCGGGCGGGACCGCAAGGTCCAGGCCGTTCAGGATCATGGTGTCGCCGTAGCCGGCCGTCAGCCGGCTCGCGACGAGGGCATGGGACTTCATAGCGAACCTCCCGACCGGTTGACGCGCACAATCAGGAAAATCAGGTAGGGGGCACCCAATGCGCCGGTGACCACGCCCACGGGGTAGCGGCTCGCCAGCAGGAACTGGCCGCAATAATCGCCGATCAGCACGAGGGTCGCACCCACCAGCGCCGACGGGATCAGCAGCGATCCGCTGCTTCCGACAATGCGGGCGGCGATCGGGCCGGAGAGGAAGGCGACGAAGGCGATCGGCCCGGATATGGCCGTCGCGCTGGCGATCATGCCGACGGCGGCGACGATGATCAGCACCCGCGTTCCGGCGACCCGGACGCCGAGGGCGGCGGCGGTATCGTCTCCGAGCCTCAAGGCTTCGAGGTCGCGCGCGCGGCTCATCAGCAGGCCGCCGAAGACGACCAGGGCCACCAGGAGCGGCAGCGTCTGGCCGAGCTGCGCGCCGTTGACGCTGCCGGTCAGCCAGCGAAGGGCTTCCTGGAGGGTCCAGGCCGGGGCGTTCGACAGGATATAGGCGATGAAGCTTTCCAGCATGGCCGAAACGCCGATGCCGACGAGGATGAGGCGTGTGCCGGCAACGCCGTTGCGGAAGGACAGCGCATAGACGAGCAGCGCCACGCCGAGCCCGGCCGTCACGGCAAGGACCGAAACCATCGGTCCCTTCAGCGACAGCACGACGATCGCGAAGACCGCCGCGGCGCTCGCGCCCCAACTGATGCCGATGATGTCGGGGCTGGCGAGGGGATTGCGCAGCATGACCTGGAAGGCGACGCCGCCGAGGCCGAAGCTGAGGCCGGCGAGAACCGACAGGACCGCGCGCGGCAGCCGGAGCTGGCCGACCGTGAAAGCCACGCCCGGCACATCCTCGCCCATCAGCGCGCGCACGATGTCGCCGGGCGGCGTGAAGGATTGGCCGAGCAGCAATGTCAGCAGGAAGGACGCCGCCAGAAGGGTGAGGAGAACGGCTATGACCAGCGCGTGCCGGCGGGCGTGCCGACGGCGATTGTCAACGATGGAATCAATGATGGGCGCGAGCATCGTCACAGGTCCCGCACCCGCTGGCGGCGGACGATCCAGATGAAGAATGGCGCGCCGACGAAGGCCGTCACGATGCCGACGTCGAGTTCGGCCGGGCGGGCCACGATGCGCCCGACGATGTCGGCGGCAAGAAGCAGGCAGGCGCCGCCGAGGGCGGAGAAGGGCAGCAGCCAGCGATGGTCGCCGCCGACCAGCAGGCGGCACAGATGCGGCACGACGAGGCCCAGGAAGGCGATCGGCCCGCAGACCGCGGTCGTCGCCCCGCAGAGGAGGATCGCGCCGAACGCCGCGACGGCGCGCGTGACGGCGACGTGCTCGCCGAGGCCCGCGGCCATCTCGTCGCCAAGGGCAAGGGCGTTCAATTTGCGTGCGGAAAGCAGGCTGACGACGAAGCCCGCGGCGAGGAAGGGCAGCACGGGGTAGATGCGCTCCAGCGTCGCCCCGCCGATGCCGCCGATCTGCCAGGCCCGGATGCCGCCGGCAATGTCGTTCCGCGGCAGCACGACCGCGATGACCAGCGAGGAAAAGGCGACCGACGTGGCGGCTCCGGCAAGGGCGAGCTTCAGCGGCGTTGCCCCGCCGCGTCCGAGGGAGCCGATGACATAGACGCAGACCGCCGCCGCGCCGGCGCCGAGGATGGCGGTGAAGATATAGGCATAGGCGGAGGCGATGTCGAACCAGGCGACGCCAATCACCACCGCGAGCGACGCGCCCATGTTGACGCCGAGGATGCCGGGATCGGCAAGCGGATTGCGCGTCACGCCCTGCATGATCGCCCCGGCGAGACCGAGCGCCGCGCCCGCCAGCAGGCCGAGCAGCGTGCGCGGCATGCGCATGGCGACGGCGGCCTGGCCGATCGTCTCGACCTGCCCGCCAAGCGCGGCGGCGATGTCCGCGAAGCCGACGTCCCGCGTGCCGATCGCCACCGAGAGCGCCGAGAACAGGAGGAGCGCCGCTGCGGTCAGCAGCAGCCAGAGCGCGCGCAGGCGGCGGGAGCGCCCGGCGGGCGCCGGCAGGCCGCGCGCCGTGGCGGTCTGCGTCGTCATTGCGACTTCCCGGCGGCCCGGGCGAGAAGCGCGACATAGTCCTTCAGCACCCACGAGATCGAAAGCGGCGTCGGATTGGCGGCGGTGCCGACCGGGTTGCGCTCGAGCATGACGAGGGCGTCCTTGCCGACGGCGGGCATGCGAGACAGGAGCAGGTCGCCTTTCACGGCGTCGAGAAGCGGCATGCTGCCGTAGGTCACGACGATGTCGACATCGTCGAAGGCATCGACCCGTTCGGCGCTGACGCTCGCGGCGAACTGCCCCGGCTTCGTCGCCTCCAGCACGCTTTTCGGAGAGACGAGTCCGAGGTCGGCGAAGAATTTCACCCGGGTGTCGTTGGCGGTGTAGAAGTTGACGGTGCTGAGGTCGGTCACGTCGAGATGGGTGACGAAGATCGCCGACTTGCCCTTGAGGACGGGATAACCCGCGACCGTTTCGGCGATCTCCTTCTCGATGCGCTCGATCAGCGCGTCGCCCTCGGCCGCCATGCCCAGTCCCGCGCTGTTGAGGCGGATCATCTCGCGCCAGTCGGTCGCCCAGGCCGATTCCGGATAGGCGACGACCGGTGCGATCTGGCTCAAGGTATCGTAGTCGGATTGGCTCAGCCCGGAATAGGCGGCCAGGATGACGTCCGGCCGGGTGGCGGCGACCGCTTCGAAGTCGATGCCGTCGCCCTCGTCGAAGAGCACCGGCTTTTCGGCCCCGAGCGCCTTCAGCTTCTCGGCCACCCAGGGAAGCAGGCCGTCGCCGTCGTCGTCGCCGAAATTGGCCGCGGCGAACCCGACCGGCACGATGCCGAGCGCCAGCGGGACCTCGTGGTTGGCCCAAGCGACGGTTGCCACGCGTTCGGGCTTGCGGGCGATCGTCGTCGTGCCGAAGGCGTGCTTGATGACGATGGGATAGGAGGCATTGTCCGTGGCCCATGCGCCGCCCGATGCGATCATCCAGAGGCATGCGGCGACCAGTGTCAGAGCAAGGCGAAAAAGCCGCGGCATCGGCGAAACCCTCCATTGCGATTAAAGTGGAGTTTCCGTTTCAGGTTCATTGGGCGGCGTCAAGGCGCATGCCGGCATGCGTGCCGGGGAGCTGCGAAGTTTCCGCAGTTTCCTACAAAACAGCGGAAATCTACAATACTGGATAATTCATCTCAAGTTAATGAGGCGACGAGGGGACATCGTGCATCGCGACCGGCGGCCGGGCTGAGAGGGGCCTGGCGGCCCGGAGAGGCTTGATGTCCGGCCGGACTTTTCTGCGGGCGGGTCCTCCCGCCGGCAGCCGGCAGCAGCAACATCGGCTTCGGGAACGTGATTATGCACATGGAAAAGACAGGCAGCGACAACGGGCAATCCTTCATCCGCTACAGGAGCTTGCTCCTTCTGGGGTGCACGGCGCTCGTCGCCCTCACGCCGGCTGCCGCGCGCGCCCAGGAGGCGGGCGGGAACTCGACCACCGTTCTGGAGACGATCACCATCGACGGTGGAGACGCCGACGACGACGCGAGGACGATCGTGGCGAAGAAGACCACCGGCGTCGGCAAGATGCCGGCGGAGATTCTGGAAACGCCCGCCTCGGTCTCCGTCATCACGTCCAGGGAAATCCAGGAGCGCGGCGCGGCCAGCGTCGAGCAGGTGGTGCAATATACGGCGGGCGTGGTGACGGACTACTACGGCTCGGACGACCGCTACGACTATTTCAAGATCCGTGGCTTCACCCCCTTTACCTACCGCGATGGACTGGCCATCGGCCGAACCTGGAGCGGCATTCTCGAAGAGCCCTATGCCTTCGAGCGCGTCGAGGTGCTGAAGGGCGCCAACTCCACCGGCTTCGGGGTTTCCGATCCCGGCGGCTCGGTGAACTATGTGAGCAAGACTCCCAAAAGCGCGCGCTTTGGCGAGGTCTATGCCACCGGGGGATCGTTCGCGCACAAGGAGGCGGGGTTCGATTTCGGTGACAACATCACGGCGGACGACACGCTCTCGTATCGCTTGACCGGCAAGTTCCAGCGGTCCGACGCCGAATACGACTATTCCCGGGATGACGAAAACTTCATCATGGGCGGCCTGACCTGGCGCCCCACCGACGCGACCAGCCTGACGTTCGTCTTCGACCATCTGAACCGGGACGGCACGCCCAGCGGCGGCGGTCATCCGATCGGCACGGATCTGGACAGGGACCGCTTCTTCGGCGAGCCGGACTTCAACTACGATACGACGAACAGGAACACCTACAGCATCCTGTTCGACCACGATTTCGGCAACGGCCTGACCTTCAATACCAATGCCCGCTACAGCAAGTCCGACACCGGATTCGGCTATGTCTATCTGTGGGATGCGTTGGGTGCCTTCGACACGACGGACACCAGGGCTGGCCGCTATTTCTTCGCCAACGACAAGTCCACCGAACAGTTCATCGTCGATGCGCACCTGCTCTACGAGGCGAGCTTCGACAAGGTGGAGAGCCGCACGCTCCTCGGGGCCGAGTACAACAAGTTCGAGTCGGAAAGCGAAATGTACTACAGTGCCGCCCCCGACATAGACTGGGTGAATCCGGTCTATTCAGGCAGGCCCGCCTCGCTTTTCCTGTATAACAGCACGCAAAACGACCAGAAGACGAAGGCGATCTATCTCCAGCAGGACCTGACCTTCTTCGACAGGCTGACCGCGAGCGTCGGGCTGCGCAACGACTGGCTCGATCTTTCGGAAACGAACCTGCTCGCGAACACCACCGCCACGGGCGACTACAAGGAGTTCACCAAGCGCCTGGGCCTGAGCTACAAGCTCACGAGCGAACTGGCCGCCTATGTCAGCTATGCCGAATCCGTCGCGCCGCCGAGCACGGGGAACGAGCCGACGACCGGCACGCAGTACGAAGCCGGGATCAAGTACAGTCCGGACGCTTTCCCGGCCCTGTTCACCGCCTCCGTCTATGACCTGGCGATGGAGAACATCACGACATACGAGGCTCCGGTCTACCTGCCGGCGACGATCGAAAAGATCAGGCATCGCGGCCTCGACCTCGAGGCCAAGGTGGAGTTGCCCCACAACATCAATCTGATCGCCGCATACAGCTACATCAAGTCCAGGATCGAAGAGCCGGGCAACGTTAACGGTTTCAACGGCAACGCCTTCGCACAGGTCCCCAAGCACCTGGCTTCCCTGTGGGGAACCTACACGCTGGAAGGCGACGGAAGGCGCGGCGACATGACCTTCGGCCTCGGTGCCCGCTACACGGGTTCCTATTACTTCGACAACGCGAACACCCGGAAGTCGGACAGCGCCATCGTCTTCGACGCCGCGTTCACCTACAAGCTCCAGGAGAACACGACGTTCCAGCTGAACGTCAGCAATCTCTTCGACGAGAAGCATATCGCCAACGACGACGGCGGGGCATACTACTACAATCCCGGCCGCGCGATCTACGCGACGCTGCGCCAGACCTGGTGAAGCCCTCCATCCCGTCCGGAGCCGTTCCGGGCGGGATATTCCATCAGCGCGGCTGGCGCATCCGCCGCCAGGCGGCGGGCGTTTCCCCGGCGACCTGCCGGAAGGCCTTCGTCAGGTGGGCCTGATCGGAAAACCCGATCTGCGCAGCGATGTCCGCGATGGTCAGGTCGCTTTCCATCAGCAGCTTCTGCGCAAGGCCGATGCGTTTCGCGAGCTGCCACTGGAGGGGCGTCTCGCCCGTGGTCTGCTTGAAGACATGGGCAAACCAGCTCTCGGAAAGGCCGACCGTCTCGGCCATCTCGGCGACGGTCAGCCGGCAATCGCTGCGCGCGTTGACGCGCGAGATCAGCTTGTTCATCTGCGCCTGGGTGAGCCGGCCGTTGGGGGTCTCGCCGCCGTGGTCGGGAATATCGAGCAGGCCGCTGACGATGCTGCCGACGAGGCTTTCCGCGTAGACCGCATGTTTCGTCGGCTTCGACACCTCGTCGACCAGGAGGCCGGCCAGCGTTTCGGTCGCCCCCACGTCCTGTATTTCCACCGGGCGGCGCAGGGCGGCCAGCGCGGCCGACGTCCCGACCGACGGCGACAGGAACCGCAGCAGCCGATCCTTGTGCAGGTGCAGGTCGAGGTGCGAGAAGCGGTGCGCGGACGTGAAGCTGGTCCACAAAGGCACGCCGGCAGGCACATAGATGGCTCGCGTCATGGGACGGGAATGCGCGCCTATCCCGCCTTCGCGGTTCGTCATCTGGATATGCGGCGATACGTCGTTGAAGAAGATCACGATGCGCGGATCGGGCGAAAGATAGTAACCCTTGGCCCCCGGCTGGCCTTCCGCATCCCAGTAGACGCCCACCAGGCCATCGAGGCTGCGCCATTTGACCGGCGCAAGCGCCTTGATGCCTTCCGTATAGCAGGTCATGGAATGCAGAAAGCTCACGGTGTAACGCCCATGTTTGATCGTGGTGCCAGCATGCCCTTTTGACCGGCACCGCGATGGATGCCTGTCATCGCCATGGAGTGTTTCCGATAGCGATCATTTCCAGCCGGGCAAAGCCCTTTCGGCAAATTTAAGATGACAAAAATTATCATCTTTTTTCGTCGAGGCAAGGTCCAATGCGAATCCTGCTTTCCACACCGTCAGGCCGGTGCCCGCCGCTATACCTCGAACACGTCCTCGAAGGATTCCGGGAAGCTCTGGCGGGCGACCCTTTCGTCGATGACGAGCAGGGCCTCGTAGGATGCCGGGTCGAAGTCCTTTTCCGCCGGCACGACCTCGCGGCCGAAGAGCAGGCTGAGGCGGGCGGCATCGAGGTTGCCGCGCTCGAAGGGCTCGGCCCCGAAATGGTGCCAGAGCGCGTGCAGGAAGGCGGCGTCGATGCGGTGCTCCGCGGTGCCGGGACGCGCCCGGCGGGGCAGCGCCTTTATCGGCGTCACCCCGCGCGGATTGGCGCGGCGGATGGTGAACTGGACGCCGGTGCCCGGCATGCCGGACGGGAAGCCCCGGTGCTTGGTCATGTCGGGCAGGTTGGCCATCGAATGCTCCTATGCCGCCGTGGTCGGGCCGATCTTGTCCTGCGTCTTCGTCTCGAAGTCGGAGGCGTCGTGGCGCTCGTGCAGCTGCTCGGACGGTTCGCCGCTCAGCCGGTTGACCATGCGGCCGCGCCTGACCGCGGGCCGGCCGGCGATCTCGGCCGTCCAGCGCTGGACGTTCCGGTAGCTCTCGACCTCGAGGAAGGTGCCGGCATCGCCATACTGCTTGTTCTGGGCAAGGCTGCCGTACCAGGGCCAGATCGCCATATCGGCGATCGTATATTCGGAGCCGGCCATGAAGCGGTTGTCCGCCAGGTGGCGGTCCAACACGTCGAGCTGGCGCTTCACCTCCATGGCATAGCGATCGATGGCGTATTTGATGTGCACCGGCGCATAGGCATAGAAATGGCCGAAGCCGCCGCCGAGGAAGGGCGCGGAGCCCATCTGCCAGAACAGCCAGTTGAAGGTCTCGGTGCGGGCGCGCAGCTCGCCCGGCAGGAACGCACCGAACTTTTCCGCAAGATAGAGCAGGATGGACGCGGATTCGAAGACGCGGACCGGCGCGCCGCCGCCCTTGGGCGCATGGTCCATGAGCGCCGGGATCTTCGAGTTCGGATTCACCTCGACGAAGCCGGAACCGAACTGGTCCCCGTCGCCGATGCGGATCGGCCAGGCATCGTACTCGGCGCCGGAATGGCCGGCGGCCAGAAGCTCCTCCAGCATGATCGTCACCTTCACGCCGTTGGGCGTTGCAAGCGAGTAGAGCTGCAGCGGATGCTTGCCGACCGGCAGTTCCTTGTCGTGGGTCGGGCCGGCGATAGGGCGATTGATATTGGCGAACGCGCCGCCGTTGCCTTTGTCCCAGGTCCAGACCTTCGGGACTTCGTAGCCGGCGGGAAAATTGTCGGCAGGGGATTTCTCGGTCATGAAACAAGTCCTTGTCGTCGAAAGAGCATATGCGATTTCCAGGCGCGCCGTCACCGGAGGAAGGGCGGAGGCCGTCTGCTTCGCGCAGTTCTATACCGTCCTCGTGCCGCCTGCCAGAACCCGCCGGCCTTCGCCGGGCAGCCGCAAGGCCGATGGCGGCTTGCCCGGTTGATTCATCCGCATCGCATGCATAAAGTCCCGGACACGTCACGGGCGCGCTCCTGCGGTCTTGCTAACTGCGAGGTTGCAGCGCGCCCGCGATACCGGCGGCGGCATCCCTGGTGCCTACGCGGATGCTGCCCCGAGGGTACCGGGGCCAGAGGTAGGCAATGAACGAGGTCATTTCGACGGAAGCGTGCTTGCGTTACTGGCGCAATATGCTGGCCGACGAGGACATGGTGGGACTGCCCAGTGCCGAAAGCCCCGTGCGCACCAGTGCCGCAGCCATCGCGCAGGGCAAGCTCGATCCGCAATCCACGAGAAGCCTGCAGGCCGCCTGGTCCTCCCACCTGAAGCAGGTTTCCAGCGACAGGATGGCGACGGACGAAAGCGAGTTCGAGGCGACCTCGGTGCCGGTCCTGATCTTCGACAAGGGGCTGTCCAGGCGCCACGAGCACGGCGTCGCGTCCGGCGCGAGGCCTTCTTCCCAGAAGGCCTACTACACGTTCCACATCCCCGCCCACCTGAGCCCTGACGGCTCCCTTTCCTTCATGCCCGCAAGCCTGCCTTGGATCGGCAGGGATTTCCTGCTGCCCAACGAGGACGGGGATGACGACGTGCCCATCGTCGGGGACATCGCCGTCCTCGACGGCTGGCTCGACCGGCACCCGCTCGAAGCCGCTCCATGGCCGGAAGTGATGCGCTGGTGCGCGGAACTGTGGACGCATGTGACCGGGAACCAGACACCGAGCGGTTTCGTCGCGCTGGAGGACGTGCGGATCGACATCGCCAGGAAGACCAAGAATGCCGGGCGCAACCTGATCCGCCTCTACGATGCGCTGCTGGCCGAGAGCCGGATGCCCGACCTGCTGCAGCGGATGTGCACCGGCTGGCGCGACGCCGTGGTCGCCGGCGACGCGTTGCGGCGCGCGCAGCTTGCGGCGCCTCGCGGAACCATGAGCCCGGCCTATGGCCTTGCGGACAGCCAGGCCGACGCCATCGCCGCCTTCTCGAAGCTTGCCCGCGGCGAGGTGCTCGCCGTCAACGGGCCGCCCGGCACGGGCAAGACCACGCTCCTGCAGAGCATCATCGCGACGGAGGTGGTCGGCCGTGCCCTGGAGGGCGGCGATCCGGCCGTGATCGTCGGAACGTCGACGAACAATCTGGCCGTCTTGAACATCAACCGCAGCCTCAACGAGATATTGCAGGAAAACGCCGCCGGAACACCTCATTCCTGGGCCAGACGATGGGTTCCGGAGGCTGAGACCTACGGCCTTTACCTTCCGTCGAGCGAGGATCAGGCGAAGGAGGCCGCCGAGAAGGGATTCGCGTCCGCCCTGTTCAGGAACCGGGCCTATTCCGGCTTCACGGAACGGGAGAAGGATCCGGATTATGTCGACCGCGCCCGCGCGCGCTGGCTGGCGTCGTACGAGGCGACCTTCGGCGAAGCGCCGGAGACCTTGCAGGCGGGGCTGGAGAGGCTGCGCGCCGATCTCGCCGGCATTTCCCGCCACCTTGAGACGATACAGGCTTCCTTCATCCGCGCTGCCGAAATCGAGGCGTGGTGGAGCGGCAATGCCGGCGGCAGCGATGCGCAGGCCGTGGGCACGGCCATCGCGGCGGGGGAGCATGCCCGCACGATGGCCGATGCCGAGGCCTTGGAGGCGCAGGCCGCTCATGACGGGGTGCTTGAAACCGTCCGGGAAGAGCAGCGTCGAAACGAGGAGACCGTTTCGGCATGCCAGTCCTTGCTGAGGACGCTTGCCGCCACGAAGGCAGGGATGGCGGCGGCGACCGCTCCGCATGGGGTGATCGAATTTCTCGCCGGCTTCATCCCGCCCCTCGCGGATTTCGCGGCTCGCCGGCGGTTCGCCCGGCTTTGCGCGATCGTGGCGCGGCATCCGGACCTTGCCGACCTGTTCGCGCGGGAAATCCGCAGCAACGCCCCGACCGGCTGGCTGGAGCGGGCCGACAGCCTGTTGCGCGACGCCGACGACGAACTGGCGCGGTTGACCGGAGAGAAGGCCGGCGCCGAAGCGCAACGGGCGGCGCAGGTGCAGCGGACCGAAGCCGAATTGCGGAAGGCGCTGGCGCGCCAGCAGGATGCCTCGCGGTATCTCGAGGCGATGAGATCGAAAGCGGAAGAGCTTTCGGCATCGCGGGCGCAGCTTCGGTCGATCCTGGACGCCTTGAAGGGCGATGCCGTCGCGGCTTTCCGCCTCAAGCCCTCGTCGCTTCCCGACCTGCCTGCCGAATCCCTGCCCGTCTTGAGCCTCGATCAGGTTCTGGACATGACCTGGCGTCATAAGGCTTTCGAGCTGGCGATGCGCTACTGGGAGGGTCGATGGATCCTGGAAGCCGAAGGCATCCGCGACGGGGAGGTCAACACGAAGAGGGGGCGCAACGGCGTGGAGGCACAGTTCAGGCGCTGGTGCATGCTCACCCCCTGCCTGGTCATGACGCTGCATTCCCTGCCCAAGCATTTCCGCTATACGGTGAAGGCGAAGAACGATTGGCTTTCGAACTTCATGTTCGAATTCATCGACCTTCTCATCATGGACGAGTCGGGGCAGGTCGGCCCGCATATCGGCGCGGCCAGCTTTTCGCTGGCCAAGCGCGCGGTGGTGGTCGGCGATATCTACCAGATCGAGCCGATCGCCACCGTTTCGCGAAGCGCCGACTTCGCCAATGCGAAACGCTACGGTCTGGAGAGCTTCTGGCGCGATGGGGAGCCGGCGGCGCCGCACATCGTCAGCAAGCCGCGGGCGGGCGGGCCGCAAGGCAGCGTCATGCGCCTTGCCCAGCACGCCACGAGCGCGTGCTCCCAGGATACGGAAGACGAACGGGGCATTTTCCTCAGCGAGCACCGCCGGTGCCGTGCGCAGGTGATCGCGTATTGCAACCGCCTCGTCTACAAGGGGCGCTTGCAGGCCCTGAGCCCGCCGCGGCCCAAGGAGCCGCCGCTTCCGCCGCTGGCCTGGGCGCATGTGCGCGGCCTTGCCAGGAAGCACGGCGGCAGCAACAGCAACGAGCGGGAAGCCGCGGCCATCGTCGACTGGCTCGCTTCCAACGCACAGGGATGGCGCGACCATTATGGAAAGAGCCTCAAGGACATCGTCGCCGTCATCACGCCCTTTCGCCCGCAGGCCAACCTGATCAGGAAAGGCCTTGCGAAAGCCGGAAGCGATTTCGGCGCCCTTACCGTCGGAACGGTCCACAGCCTGCAAGGTGCCGAGAAGCCCATCGTCGTGTTCTCGCCGACCTATGACGCCGACACGTTGACGGGCAGCATGTTCTTCGACCTCAACCCCAACATGATGAACGTCGCCGTCTCCCGCGCCAAGGATTCCTTCGTGGTCATCGGCGACATGCGCCTTTTCCGGCGGAAGGACCGGACGCCCTCGTCCCTGCTGGGAACGATGCTGTTTGCCGACGAGGCCAACGAGCTTCCGGACGTGGAGGGCAACTACCGCTTCACCAACGAACTGCTCGCGCGGGCCGAACGCATATCGAGCCTCGACCGCCACCGGGAAGTCCTGCGGCAATCGCTGACGAATGCCGCAACGGGGCAGACCATCCTGATCGCCTCGCCATGGATCTCGCTGAAGGCGGTGGAGACCGACAGGCTGCCCGACCTTGTGCAGCGCGCCGTGCAGCAGGGAGGCCGGGTCATGGTGGTGGTCGACGGCGAGCTTGCGTTCAAGACGCCCGCGCACCGGGCAGGTGAAGCGCTGGAACGCGTGGCTGCCGCCGGCGCCAGCGTCTTTCTCGCCTCCAGCATGCACAACAAGACGCTGATCGTCGGCCGGTCGGAAATCGTGGAAGGTTCGTTCAACTGGCTGTCGGCGAACCGGCAGCCGAACGACGCCTATATCCGCCATGAGACGTCCTGGCGGATCCGAGGAGACGGGATCGGGCCTGTTATCGAAGCGGCGCTCAAGGAGTTCGCCGCGCTCGGCGTCCGTGGCGACGCGCAGGCCCCCCGGCCGCTGCCGTGACGGAACCGGTCTTCCTCGCAACGCGGCCCGATCCTGTGTCCCGGGCGGGCGCCGGTCCATCGGGCGCCCTCACGTCGCGGCCAGAATAGACTTCGCGACCGTTATCAGCGGGTCGCTTTCACGCGCGGCCAGGTTGGCGAACAGCACGCGCACGCCGTCGTGCGCCTTGTAGATGAGGTCCACCTCGCGGTTTTCTCGCGCGGTCGCGGCGGTGTCGGCGTGCAGCAGTCCCAGGCCGACACCGCCGGCGATGAGCGTCCGGGTGACGCTTTCGCGGTCTATGCCGATCGTGCGTTTGGGCCGGAACTGATAGCGCAGGAAAAGGCTTTCGGCGGCGGTCCGGCAGCACGACGGACCGCAGGTCGGATAAATCCAGGGCATCTCGCCGAGCGCCTGCCAATCGACCGGCTGTGAAATATCGACCGTTCCTGCGGGAGCGGCCAGGAAAATGGCAAAGCGCGCCACCTCCAGCGTGGCGAGATCGGGGCCGGGCTCGCCGGGCTCGTTGTAGAAGCCGACATCCAGGTCGCCGCTGCGTATGCCGTTCAGGACATCGAGAGAGCTGCCGTGCTTGAGCGCGATCTCGACCTCCGGGCACCGCTCGGAAAGCCCCGTCATGAGCCGGCCAAGCGGTTCGGAGTTGGAGTTGCTTCCGCCGCCGATCCTGAGCCTCCCCGTCAGGCTGCCCCTGATGCGGGCGGCTTCGCTGAGGAGGGCATGGTGGGCGCCCAGCGTCTCTTCCGCCTTGGCAAGCAGCCGTTGCCCGTCCCGCGTCAGGACCATGCCGCGGGCGGTCCGTTCGAAGAGGGTGATGCCGAAGGTCTCCTCGATCGCCTTGATATGCGCGCTCACCGCGGGCTGGCTGAGGTAGAGACGCTCCGAGGCGCGGGTGATGCTTCCCTCCCGGGCGACCGCCACGAATGTTCTGAGTTGGTGGATCTCCATTTTCTCTCCGTCTAGACGAGGCCCAGCACGGACCACCAGAGCAGATCCAGCGGCGTCAGCACGACCGCCGTTATCACGAACAGGCGGATGCAGAGCCCGGTGACGGCCTTCGCCGGCAGGGCGGCGAGCTGGATCGCCGTGACCAGCGGCGGCGCCTGATACGGCAACACTATGTTGGAAAAGGCAAGGACCTGTGTCATCAGGACCGTCGCAAGGGGAAGGCCCGTGCTGGCGGCAAGCGCGTCGGCGCCCGGCGTCATCACGGTCGGAACGCCGGGCAGGTTGGTCGCAACGCCCACCAAACCGGACATCGCCGTCAAGGCGAGGATGCTGCGGATCGGGCGATCCGCGGAGAGGCTGACCGTTTCGCCGATGATCCCGACGAGCGCCGCGCCAAGCCCCGTCGCCGCGATTACGCTTCCCAATCCAAGGATGCCGGCGACGAAGAACAGGGGCGCGTGATTGACGTCCTTGTTGAGGCAATCGGCCGATGTCAGGGCAAAGCCCGGCCAGAGGCAGTAGAGGGCGAAGGCCAGTCCGACCCAGCCGGGCGAGACATGGTGCAGGCCGTCCGTCAGCCAGAATGCGAGGCATGCCGCAAGAACGGCGAGCAGGTGCCATTCCCGGCCCGTCATCGGCCCGTCCCGCGGTGCGATCGGGCCGGCCGCGGGATCGTGGTCCGGAAACATGCGCAGGATGAGCAGCGTCAGGACCGCCGCCTTGGCTGCCCCGAGCACCGGGAAGTGCAGGACGAGATAGTCCCAGTAGCTTATGTGCAGGCCGTACAGGCTTTCCGCGCTGCCGGCGAGGATCATGTTGGGGGTGTTCGCCGGCAATATGGCATAGGCCGGAAGGCATGTCGCGAAGGCGGCTGCCATGAGGAACGCCGTCCGGCCGTTCGACCCCTTGCCGTAGCCCATGTGGTCGGCGAGCGACGTCACGATCGGGACGAGCAGGGCGATACGTCCCATGGAAGAGGGCATGACGAAGGCGAGCGCCACGCTGAAGGCGACGATGCCGGCGAGCACGGTGCCGTAGCGGCGCCCCAGGAACCCGGCAAGCACGGCCGCGCATCTCCGGCCGAGGCCCGTATGGCGGATCGCGCTTCCCATGACCATCCCCGACAGCAGCAGCCACAGGGTCGACGAGTGGAAGCCTGAAAGCACGACCTCGGCAGGCGCGACCTGCAGGATGATCGCGACGGCGAAAAAGGCCATCGCCGGCCAATATTCAGGCACGGCGCCGGTCGACCACAGGCTGATGCACATGGCCGCGAGCGTCGCCGCCGCTGCCATCTGCGCCGGCAGGAAACAGGCTGCAAGGGTTCCGGCAACCGCCGTCAGCGCAAGGCACAGGAAAACATCCTTCGTCCGCAGAGGGGGCCGCTCCGCTTGCGCCGCTTTCGATGGGGCGTTCTTTTCCGGCCGGTCTTGCGCCTTGGAGGGGGACAGGGGGGCTGTGCGGTTTCTGTCGGTCATGAAGCCGACATTGGCGTGCCGCCGCCCAGCATTCCAATCGTTTCTTCGGAGGGCTTTCCTCCGCCGTGCCGAGGGGCGGCACGGCCTGGCGCCGGCTGAGAATCCGGCCACGTCTTCCGTTCAATTCGCGGATTGCTTTTTGTGCATCCTGCATGAGACAATCTACGGGCGAGGAAGGGGGTGTGCCTTGTTGTTTCGTCTTGGCCGGAAGTATCGGCATCTGACCCACGGTGGGACCTGCGCTTGCCACAGCCCGCAAGCCCAGCAGCTGTTCTCCCGGATCGACAAGGGGCTGTCCCGTCGGTCGGTGTTGAAGGGGATCGCGGCGAGCCTTGCCGTTTCCGGCCTCGGCGGCGTCAGCCCTGCATTCGCGCAGGCCCCTGCGAAGCCGATCCTGCTCAGGAACGTCAATATCTTCGATGGAGCGAACGGCAGGCTTGTCGAAGGGCAGGGCGTGCTGGTCGAAGGTAGGCTTATCAAGGCTCTGGTCGCTTCCGCAGATACGGTCGCCGACGCGGACGTCATCGAT
Source organism: Shinella agrisoli (assembly GCF_046557955.1). Taxonomy (NCBI): domain Bacteria; kingdom Pseudomonadati; phylum Pseudomonadota; class Alphaproteobacteria; order Hyphomicrobiales; family Rhizobiaceae; genus Shinella; species Shinella agrisoli. Next base: position 97,002 of record NZ_JBJIEP010000009.1, read on the forward strand.
TGCGGCGGGCGGACGCTCATGCCCGGCATGATCGACGCGCATTGGCATTCGATCCTCGCCGGTATCTCGCAGATGGCGGCCATGACCGCCGATATCCCCTATGTCCATCTGGTCGCGGCCCAGGAGGCCGAGCGCACGGTGCTGCGCGGCTTCACCACCGTGCGCGACGTCGGCGGCCCGGCCTTCGCATTGAAGCGCGCCATCGACGAGGGGCGCATTGCAGGCCCGCGCATCTATCCGTCCGGCGCGATGATCTCGCAAACCTCGGGGCATGGCGATTTCCGCATGCGCACGTCCCTGCCGCGCACGTCCCAGACGGGTCTCGACATAACCGAGACGGCGGGCATTGCCGCGATCGCCGACGGCGAGGCCGAGGTGCTGCGCCGGGTGCGCGAGCAGCTCATGCTCGGCGCGAGCCAGATCAAGATCATGGGCGGCGGCGGCGTTTCGTCCGCTTATGATCCGATAGATGTGCTGCAATATTCGGAAACCGAGATGAAGGCGGCGGTCTCCGCGGCATCGGACTGGGGAACTTATGTCTGCATCCATGCCTATACCTCGGCAGCCGTTCAGCGCGCGCTGAAGTGCGGTGTCAAATCGATCGAGCATGGCCAGCTTGTCGACGAGGAAACCGCTAAACGCATCGCGGATTCAGGTGCCTGGTGGAGCCTCCAGCCGTTTCTAAACGACGAGGACGCCAATGAGAAGCCTACGCCGGAGGGGCGCGCAAAACAGCAGCAGGTTGCCCAAGGTACCGTCAATGCCGTGGAATGGAGCCGCAAGTACAACGTCAAGGTGGCGCTCGGGACCGACATATTGTTCAGCCCGGCGGGCACCACGACGCAGGGCAAGCAGCTTGCCAAGTTCGCGCGGTGGTACGACAATGCCGACGTGCTGCGGCTTCTGACCAGCGGCAATGCGGAGCTTGCCGGCCTTTCCGGCGCCCGCAACCCCTATCCGGGAAAGCTCGGGCGTATCGAGGCCGGCGCTTATGCGGACATTCTCGTGATCGACGGCAATCCGCTGGAAGACATATCGCTGATCGCCGATCCGGAGCGGACGATGAAGCTCATCATGAAGGATGGGCGCATTCACAAGAACACGCTTTCAGCTTGAAGGGGACGGTCTCTTGAACAGATACGCTGTTATCCTTGCGCTCGCTGCCGCATGCGGCGCCCAGGCCGTTCGCGCCGCCGACCTTGCGGCCGGGCAGGCGGAGGAGCCGGTTCCGGTCGTGGACGAAAGCCCGGCCTGGGCATTGCAGATCACGCCCTATATGTGGGCCGCCGGCCTGAAGGGGGACATCTCGCCGTTCAGGCGCGGCCCGACGATCGGTATCGAGAAGCCGTTTTCCGACGTCATGGACGATCTCAATTTCGGCGGGTTCGTGAATGTCTGGGCGCGCCATGACCGGTTCGTCTTTTCGGGCGACATGATGTATGTGGACACGACGGACAGCCGTGCGTTCGGCCCCTTGCCCGCCCTGATCCCCCTGCCGCCGGGCACCGTCGTCGAGGGAAGCGTCGATACCAAGCAGTTCATGGCGACCCTGCAGGGCGGCTACCGCGTGATCGACACACAGGATTTCACGCTGGATGCCCTGGCGGGCGCGCGCTTCTGGCACATTTCCAACGATGTGACGGTCAGCGCCCTCGGGATATCGCGCAGCTATGGCGAAAGCTTCGGCTGGGTGGACCCGGTGGTCGGCGTGCGGGCATTCCTCCCCATCACGGACAAATTGTCCGTGCAGGCCCAGGCCGACATCGGCGGCTTCGGTGCCGGCTCCGACCTCACCTGGTCGGCGCTCGCGACGGTCAACTACACCATCACCGACCGCTTTTCCGTTTCGGCAGGCTACAAGGTGCTCGATGTCGACTACGACCGTGGCGGCCATGTCTACGACACGCGCCTGAGCGGTCCGGTTCTGGGCGTGACGCTGCGCTTCTGACGGCCTTAAGTCGTATCGGCCTATCATCTGCATAATGTCGGTGCATGGCCACGGGCGGTCCGGAAAAACCGGCTGCGGGGTGACGCCACCTCGTTGCGGGATGGAGGTCGCGTCCTCATATATGAACCAAGTTCAATGATTTACGGAGCCCGTCGTGAAAAATCCCTATGAGGTTCTCGGCGTATCGTCCACGGCATCGCCGGGCGAGATACAGAGCGCCTATCGCAAGCTTGCCAAGAAACTGCACCCGGACCTCAACCCCGGCGACAAGTCGGCCGAAAGCAAGTTCAAGGAGGTCGCCGCCGCCTATGATCTTCTCGGCGACGCGGACAAGCGCAAGCGGTTCGACGCCGGCGAGATCGACGCGTCCGGCGCCGAACGGCCGCCGCGCCAGCAATTCTATCGGGACTATGCCGGGGCGGAAGCGGACCATCCCTATGCCGATGCCTCGGGCTTTGCCGACTTCATGGACAGCGACGACATCTTCGCCGATCTTTTGCGGCGAAGCCAGAAAGCGCGGGCGAACCGGCGCGGCCAGGACATGCACTACAGGCTGGCGATCACCTTTGCGGAATCGATCGCAGGCGCGAGCAAGCGCATCACCCTGCCGGACGGCGGCACGCTCGACGTGAAGATCCCGCCGGGGCTCGTCAGCGGCCAGACGCTTCGGCTCAAGGGCAAGGGGGCGCCCGGCGCAGGCACCGGCGGGGCGGGCGATGCACTCATCGAGGTCGAGGTTCTGCCCGATGCGCGCTTCACCCGCGATGGCGACGACATAACGATCGAGGTGCCCGTTTCGCTGAGCGAGGCCGTCCTCGGCGGGCGCATCCGCGTTCCGACGGCGACCGGCGCCGTGACCATGGTGGTGCCGAAAGGCGCCAACACGGGCACGACCCTGCGGCTGAAGGGCAAGGGCGCGCCGCGCCGCGGCGGCGGATTCGGCGACCAGTTCGTCAAGCTCAAGGTCGTGCTGCCGGGCGCGCCGGATCCCGAACTCGAGGCCTTCGTCTCCGGCTGGGACAAGGGCAAGGCATTCAACCCGCGCGAGGAGGCCTGACCATGACGATGAGCAAAGAGCAGTTCCTCGAATCCTCCGGCCTCAAGGTGCAGGTCCTGGAACTGTGGATCGAGCAGGAATGGCTGATACCGGAACGGACTCCGTCCGGTATCCGCTTCAAGGAGATCGACATAGCGCGCGCCCGGCTGATCCGTGAACTGCAGTCCGAAATCGGCGCGAACGACGCCGGTATCGATGTTATCCTCCACCTGATGGACCAGTTGCACGGCATGCGCCAGGCCTTCGCGCAGCTGCGCCGGGAAATGCGCGGATCGCCCTGACGGTGGCCCAACGGGTTTTCGATGGCGCGGCGGAGAAAGACTCGCTACCTTCCGGCATCGTGAAGGCGGCCGGGGACGGCGCTGCCTTCCGCGGAATGGATTGAGCGGTACGGATCGCATGGATGCAGTTTCGCCCCCCGTGGTTTCCCAGCCGGTCGCGACGCGGCTGACGCGCGCGGCCATCTTTCTGGTCCTGACGCTCAATCCCGGCCGCGAGTGCGAAAGGGCCGTGCGCGCGCTTTGCGCCGATCTTTCCGGCCTGTTGCGCGCGGTCGGCTTCCGTGATCTGGAAGGCGGGCTCTCCTGCGTCCTCGGCATCGGCTCGGATGCCTGGGACCGGCTCTTCGGCGCGCCGCGCCCGAAGGACCTGCACCCCTTCCGCGAGATCCGCGGCGTCCATCATGCGGTCTCGACGCCCGGCGACCTCCTGTTCCACATCCGCGCCACGCGCATGGACCTCTGCTTCGAGCTGGCGACGCACATCATGGCACGGCTGGAGGGCGCGGTCTCGACGGCCGATGAGGTGCACGGCTTCGGCTATTTCGACGACCGGGACCTCATCGGCTTCGTCGACGGGACGGAAAACCCGGCCGGCGACGAGGCCGTCGCCGCGACGATCATCGGCGAGGAGGACCCGGGCTTTGCCGGCGGCAGCTACGTGGTCGTGCAGAAATACCTGCACGACCTTGCAGCCTGGAACCGGCTGCCGGTTGGCGAGCAGGAGAAGATCATCGGCCGCCGGAAGCTGTCCGACATCGAGCTCGACGACGCGGAAAAGCCGAGCTATGCCCACAACGCGCTCACGAGCATCACCGAGAACGGCGAGGAACTGCAAATCCTGCGCGACAACATGCCCTTCGGCGACGTCGGCAAGGGGGAATTCGGCACCTATTTCATCGGCTATGCGCGCTCGCCGCGCCGTATCGAATTGATGCTGGACAACATGTTCATCGGCCAGCCGCCCGGCAACTACGACCGACTGCTGGACTTCAGCCGTGCCGTCACCGGTTCCCTGTTCTTCGTTCCCTCCGCCTCCTTCCTCGATGCGGTGTCGCCCGATGCCGGGCCGTCACCTGATACTCGGCTACCGGAGGAGGAGCAGGCGCCGCGTCAGCCGCGCCGCGACGGATCGCTCGGCATAGGCTCTCTCAGGAAAGGGGTTACCCATGAATAACCTGCACCGCGAACTCGCCCCCATTTCCGAGGCCGCCTGGGCGGAAATCGAGGCGGAGGCGACGCGCACGCTGAAGCGGCATCTCGCCGCCCGCCGCGTCGTTGACATGGTCGGCCCGTCGGGGCCCGGCCTTTCGGCCGTCGGCACCGGCCATGTCGCGCCGATTGAACCGCCCGCCGAGGGTGTGCAGTCGGTGAAGCGCGAGGTCAAGGCGCTGGTCGAGCTGCGCGTTCCCTTCCGGCTTTCGCGCAGCGCGATCGACGACGTGGAGCGCGGCGCGCTCGATTCCGACTGGTCGCCGGTCAAGGAAGCGATGCAGAAGATCGCCTTCGCCGAGGACCGCGCCGTGTTCGACGGCTATGCCGCCGCCGGCATCGAGGGCATCCGTGCGGCGGCGAGCAACCCCGCCGTGCCGCTGCCGGCCGGCGTGAAGCGGTATTCCGATGCCGTGGCGCGGGCGGTGGGCGAGCTCCGGCTTGCCGGCGTCGAGGGCCCCTATGCGCTGGTTCTCGGGGCGGACGCCTATATGGCGGCGAGCGGCGGCAGCGACGACGGTTATCCGGTCTTCCATCATCTCGAACGGGTGGTGGACGGCGGCATCGTCTGGGCGCCGGCCATCGAGGGTGGCCTGGTGCTGTCGCTGCGCGGCGGGGATTTCGAGCTGACCGTCGGGCAGGATTTCTCCATCGGCTACCTTTCCCATTCTGCCTCCGCGGTCGAACTTTACGTGCAGGAGAGCTTTACCTTCCGCACGCTGACGAGCGAAGCGGCCGTGGCGCTCTCGCCCGAACAGCCGGCTTCGAACGACAAGAGGAGAGAACATGGCTGAGAGCGGCGACCATCACATCGTCATCGTCGGTGCGGGCTTCGGCGGCCTCGAGGCTGCGCGCCATCTGGCGAAGGGACCGTACCGCATCACGGTGCTCGACCGGCGCAACCACCACCTGTTCCAGCCGTTGCTCTACCAGGCCGCGACGGCCTCGCTGGCCCTGTCGGAGATCGCCTGGCCGATCCGCTCCCTGCTGCGGCGCCACGAGAACGTCACGACCCTGCTCGGAACCGTCACCGGCGTGGATGCCGCCGGAAAGGCGGTTCTGCTGGAGGACGGGCGGACGGTCTCCTACGATACGCTGATCCTCGCCACCGGCGCGCGCCATGCCTATTTCGGCCATGACGAATGGGAGCCCCATGCGCCCGGCCTGAAGACGCTGGACGACGCGACGACGATCCGCCGCCGCATCCTCTCCGCCTTCGAGCGGGCGGAGTGGCAGACGGACCCGGACGAGCGCCGACGCCTCCTGACCTTCGCCATCATCGGTGCCGGCCCGACCGGCGTGGAGCTCGCCGGCACCATCGCCGAGCTCGCCCACGAGACGCTGCGGCGCGATTTCCGCAACATCGATACGCGCGAGGCCCGCGTGGTGCTCGTCGAGGCCGGCCCGCGCATCCTGGCGGGCTTCACCGAGGATCTGTCCGCCTATGCCGAGCGGGCGCTCGTCCGCCTCGGCGTCGAGGTGAGGACGGGCCATGCCGTGTCGCAATGCAGCGCGGCGGGGATCGAGCTCGGCGGCGAGCTTCTGCCGGCCGCGACGATCCTCTGGGCGGCGGGCGTCGCCGCCTCGCCGGCCGCCGAATGGCTGCGCGTGCCCGCCGACCGGGCCGGCCGGGTGCTCGTCGCGCCGGACCTCACCGTTCCCGGCTTCGCGGACATCTTCGCGATCGGCGATACCGCCCATGTGCCGGCCGGGGAGGGCAGGACGGTGCCCGGCATCGCACCGGCCGCAAAGCAGGAGGGGCGCTACGTGGCCGGCGTGATCGAGGCCCGCCACGGCGCACGGCCCGCCCCCGGCCCCTTCGTCTACCGCAACGACGGCAACCTCGCGACCATCGGCAAGCGCGCGGCCATCGTCGACCTCGGCTGGATCCGGCTGAAGGGGCGGCTTGCCTGGTGGACCTGGGGCATCGCCCATGTCTACTTCCTGATCGGCCTCCGCAACCGCCTCGCCGTCGCGCTCAGCTGGCTGTGGATCTACTCGACCGGCCAGCGCAGCGCCCGCCTGATCACGCAGGCCGAGGCAGCGGCATCCCGCGGGCACGTGGACGTCGAAGCAGAAACGGAAGGCAGCGGGGTCGCCGGGCGATCCCGCTGACCGTCCATGCCGGAACGGCAGGAGGAGAAAGGATGCCCAAGAGGTTCAAGATCGGCGATCACGTGACCTGGAACTCCGAGGCCGGCCGGGTGTCGGGCACCATCATCGCCGTGCACACCAGCGATTTCGACTACAAGGGCCATAGGCGTCGCGCCTCGCAGGACGATCCCCAATACGAGATCAAGAGCGACAAGACCGATCACGTGGCGGCCCACAAGGGCTCCGCCCTCGATTATGCGCGAGGGCGCAAACCGGCAGGATGATCCCGCAAGGCCCTGGCCGTCACCCGGTGCGATGCGACAATTAGGCAGGACGCAAGGACTGTTCACTTCGCAGCATGATTGATAAGTCTTGCTGCGAGAGGGTTCGATGAAGAAGCGATTGCAACACGGCAGAATCGGCATGGCGGCGTTCGCCCTCGCCATCCTCTTGGCGTTGCAAAGCCTTCTCGGCTCCTTCGCCATGGCGGCCGGCACAGGCACGCCGATGGTCGATGCGTTCGGCAATCCGCTCTGCATCGGCGGCATGGAGGGGCACGAGCCCGCCTCCGCGCCGGACAAGGATCATTCGCGGCACCAGGAATGCTGCACGCTCGCTTGCGGCATGGCGCACGGCTTCGCGCCGACGGACAGGGCTGTCGCGATCCTCTTCAATCCGCTTGCCCAGCCGTCGCAGCGGATCCTCGAAGCCCGCTTCGACCAGGTCAGGCCCGCGCTGGACAACCTGCCGGGCAATCCGCGCGCACCGCCCTTCGCCGCCTGATCGCCGGGCCTGCGCCCGTTTCGGTTTCGCATGACATGGTGGGCCCCGCTGCGATGCGTTCGCAGGGGCGGGCAAGGGGAGTGCGCCGAGCGCCCTTCCGGCGGAACGCGCGACCCCGCGCCGCCGCCTTGCCTTCCCGCCGTCAGGCATGCCTTCGACCGCCTGGTCCGCGATCCCCCCTTGGAAATCCACTGCATCACCCAATCCGTGCCGGCGGATGACCGGCTTCATCGGAGAACGACAATGTTGAAAAGAACCCTCACCGCGCTCGCCGCTCTGGCGCTCGGCGCCGGGACCGCCTTCGCCCATGTTTCCCTTCAGGTGAAGGAGACGCCGGTCGGCGCGTCGTACCGGGCGGTCTTCCAGGTGCCGCACGGCTGCGAAGGAAAGCCCACGAACGTGGTGCGCGTGCAGATCCCCGAAGGCGTCATCGCGGTAAAGCCGCAGCCGAAGGCCGGCTGGACACTCGAGAAGGTCAAGGGCGCCTATGCGAAATCCTACGACTATTACGGCACGCCGACGAGCGAAGGCGTCAAGCAAATCATCTGGAGCGGCGGCAGCCTCGGCGACGACGAATACGATGAATTCGTTCTGCGGGTCTATCTGACGAAAGACCTGGAGGCGGGCGGCACGCTCTATTTCCCGGTCGTCCAGGAGTGCCCGGACGGACTTGCCGAGCGCTGGATCGAGCTTCCCGCGGAAGGACAGTCGGCGGACGACCTCGAAATGCCGGCGCCAGGCGTCAAGCTGCTCGAAGCTGCCGGCGGGCACTGATCCCGCAAAGGCCGGCGCCTTTCGGCGCCGGCCCAGTCGAACTCGGAGGTTGCTCGTGCGAAACCGCAGTCTTGGCCGGTCCGGTGTCCTGGCTCTCCTGGCAGGCGTCCTGTGGTGCTGTCTTGCCGTGGCGGCGATGGCGCATGCCTCGCTGACGGCGGCCGATCCGCCGGACGGCGCGGTGAGCGAAACGGCCCCGAAGACCCTGTCGCTGTCCTTCAGCGAACCGGTCTCGCCGCTCGTGCTGAAGCTCGTCCTGCCGGACGGGCGGGCGATACCGCTTGAAGAATTCGTCCTTCGCGACCGGACGTTGGACATCACGCCTCCCGGTGGCCTCGGTGACGGCACCTATGTGCTGACCTGGCGCGTCGTATCCGAAGACGGCCACCCCGTCGCGGGGTCGACCGTCTTCTCGATCGGCGCGCCCGGTGCATCGCCTCCGGTTGCCGGCGAAGCTGTCGACTGGCCGGTGAGGACCGCGATCTGGCTGTCCAAGGTCGCTCTCTATGCCGGCCTGTTCTTCGGCATCGGCGGCGTGTTCGCCATGCATTGGCTGATTCCGGGCGGAGACGGCGGGCGGCGGGCGATTTCCGCCGCACTCGTGACCGGCCTCCTCGCGACGACCGTTTCGGCGGGCCTGCAAGGCCTCGATGCGCTTGGCCTGCCGCTTGCGCGGCTGCTCGATCCGCCTGTCTGGGCGGCCGGGTTGAAGACGAGCTTCGGCGCGACCGTGGTGGTGCTGGCGGGGGCCTTTCTCCTGGCCATGGCCGCCGTCAGGCCGAATGCCCGCCCGACGGGACGCGCCGCTGCCGCGGCGGCGTTGGTCACGGGCAGTCTCGCATTGGCCCTGAGCGGTCACGCAAGCGCGGCCGCTCCGCAATGGCTGACGCGCCCGGCCGTCTTTCTCCATGCGCTGACCATTGCCATCTGGATCGGCGCCCTGCTTCCGCTCGCCTTTGCGCTGCGCAGCGAGGCGGAATCCGGCCGCGAAGCGCTCGGCCGCTTTTCCCGGATCATTCCCCTCGGCGTCGCTGTCCTCGTCGCGGCGGGAACGGTGCTTGCCGTCGTTCAGGTGCGCGAGCCGTCCGCCCTGTTTTCCACCGACTACGGCAACGTGCTCCTGGCGAAGCTCGCGCTCCTGCTCGTCCTGTTCGGCCTCGTGGCCGTCAACCGGTGGCTCCTGACCAGGCCCGCCGAGAACGGCGAGGCGGGGGCGGCAAAGCGCCTTGTCCGCGCGATCGCGGTGGAAACCCTGATCGTGCTTGCCGTATTCGCCGTCGCCGCCGTTTGGCGCTTCACCCCGCCGCCGCGGGCGCTCGCGACCGTTGCCGTTCAGCCCGCCTCGATGCACATCCATTCCGACAAGGCGATGGCCGAGGTCACGATCAGCCCCGGACGGGCTGGTCCCGTCGAGGTGTCCGCCGTCATCCTTTCCCCTGATTTCGCGCCCTTGGCACCCCAGGAAGTCGTGTTCGTCTTCTCCAATCCGAAGGCGGGCATCGAGCCGATGCGCCGGAAAGCGGCACGGCACGACGACGGCACCTGGCGCGCTGGCGGGCTCGTCCTTCCCCTGGCCGGGCAATGGACGTTGCGCATCGACGTCCTGATCAGCGATTTCGAGCTGGTGCGCCTGCAGGATACCGTGGAGGTAAGGCCATGACGGGGATTACGGCATCACCAGGCCGCCGGGAAGGAGCCTCGCCATCGGGATTCACCGGGCGGCATATCCCGCATCGCGGGCGAATGCCGGGAACCACCCGGGAGACAGCTTCCGCATCAGGGCCTTCTCCAGTTCGAGGACCGTCATGGCCGCGACGCCGATCAGGATGATCAGCAGTCCGTCCGCGAAGGCCACCGGTGCGCTGCCGAAGAGGTCGTGCATGGGCGGCGCGAAGGTGAAGAGGAGCTGCGCGGCGGCGACGATGGCGATCGCCGCGAGGACGGCCGGCGTGCCCATCGCCCCGACCAGGCTGAACGACGTGCGGTGCAGGTAGCGCACGTTGAAAAGGTAGAAGATCTCCATCACCACCAGCGTGTTGACGACCATCGTGCGGGCTCCCTCCTGCGAGTAGCCGCGGTAGAGCGCATATTCGAAGATGCCGAAGACGCCGAGCATGAAGAGGAAGGAGACGAAGACGATCCGCCAGACGAGGAAGCGTGAGAGGATCGGTGCATCGCGCCGGCGCGGCGGGCGGCGCATGACGTCCGGTTCGGACGGCTCGAACGCGAGCACAAGGCCGAGCGTGACGGTGAGGATCAGGTTGATCCAGAGGATCTGCACCGGCGTCATCGGCAGCGCCAGCCCGAGCAGGATCGCGAGGATCACGCAAAGCACCTCGCCGCCATTGGTGGGCAGCGTCCAGCCGATCACCTTGCGGATATTGTCGTAGACCGTGCGGCCCTCGTGCACGGCGGCGACGATCGAGGCGAAATTGTCGTCGAGCAGCACCATCTGCGCGGCCTCCTTGGCCGCCTCCGTGCCCTTGCGCCCCATTGCGACACCGACATCCGCCTGCTTGACCGCCGGCGCGTCGTTGACGCCGTCGCCGGTCATGGCGACGATGTGCCCGTTCGCCTGAAGGGCGCGTACGATGCGCAGCTTGTGCTCCGGCGTGGCGCGGGCGAAGACGCTGACCTCCTCGACGATGCTGCGCAACTCGTCTTCCGCCATGCTGTCGAGCGCGCTGCCTTCGAGCGCCTTGGGGTCTTCGGCGATGGCGAGCTTGCGGGCGATCGCCACGGCCGTGCCGTTGTGGTCGCCGGTGATCATCTTGACCGCGATGCCGGCCGAGCGGCACTCGGCTACGGCCGCAATCGCCTCCTCGCGCGGCGGGTCGATGAAGCCGGTGATGCCGAGGAAGGTAAGGCCCGTCTCGACCAGATCGAAGGTCAGCCTTTGGACATCCGTTCCGACGGTCCTCACCGCGAAGCCGAGCACGCGCTCGCCCTCGGCCGCCGCCGCGTCGATGCGCTCGCGCCAGTAGGACTGGTCGATGGGGCCCGGCGCGCTTTCGCCCGCCTGGTTCGTGCACATGGCGAGAACCCGCTCGGGTGCGCCCTTGACGAAGATGCGGCGCGTGCCGTCCGGGTCGTCGTGCAGCGTCGCCATGAAACGGTGCTGGGCGTCGAACGGAATCTCGTCCAGCCGGCCCCAGATCTCGCGCTCGGTCTCCGGATGAAGCCCGGCCTTCGCCGCCAGCGTGACGAGCGCGCCTTCCATGGGATCGCCCAGCACCGCCCATTGCCCGTCGCGCTCGACGAGCCGGGCGTCGTTGCAAAGGAGGGCGGCCTTGACGAGCGTGTCGCGAACCCGGTCCGGCACAGCCGCGCCGCCGTCAGCGTCCGCGAGCCTGCCTTCCGGCGCGTATCCGGAGCCGGCAAGCTCGCTCACGCCACCGGCCGTGACCACATGGCGCACGGTCATCTCGTTCTTCGTCAGCGTGCCCGTCTTGTCGGAGCAGATCACCGAGGTCGCGCCGAGCGTCTCGACGGCCGGCAGCCGGCGCACGACGGCATTGCGCGCCGCCATGCGGCGCACGCCGATCGCCAGCGTGATCGTGATGACGGCCGGCAGGCCTTCCGGCACGACGCCCACGGCGAGCGCGACGACCACCATCAGGGCGTCGAGCCAGTCGTAGCCCCGCGCCAGGATGGCGAAGACGAAAAGGACCGCGGCCGTGCCGATGGCAAACCAGGTGAAGAGCCGGCCGAATTCGTTGATCTGGCGCAGGAGCGGCGTGGTGAGCGTCTGGACGTTGCCGATGAGGTTCGCGATCCGGCCGATCTCGGTGCGGCTGCCTGTCGCCACCACGACGCCGTGCCCCTGGCCGGTGGTGATCAGCGTGCCGGAATGGAGGATCGGCAACCGGTCGCCGAGCGCCGTGCCGGCGGGAACGGCCTCCTCGCGCTTTTCGGCGGGCACGGATTCGCCGGTCAGGATCGCCTCGTCCGCGGTGAGCCCGCGCGCCCGCAGCAGCCGGATGTCGGCCGGCACCTTGTCGCCCGCTTCCAGAACGACGATGTCGCCCGGGACGATTTCCCGCGCATCGACGGTATGCCGCTCGCCCTCGCGCACGACGACGGTGTGAGGCGCGATCATGTCGCGGATCGCGTCGAGCGCGCGCTCCGCCTTGCCCTCCTGGATGAAGCCGACGACGGCATTGACCACGACGACGATGACGATGACGACGCCGTCGACGATATGGCCGAGCACCATCGCGGCGAGGGCTGCCGACAGCAGGAAATAGATGAGCGCGTTGTTGAACTGCGCGAGGAACCGCAGAACCGGATGCGTGCGGGCCGCGGCCGGCAACCGGTTCGGCCCATGGCGGTCGAGCCGGCGGGCGACCTCCTCGTGGGCGAGCCCGTCGAGGCTCGTTCCCAGCGCCGCGCAGGTTTCCTCCTTCGTTTGCGCGTGCCAGGGATAAGGGCCGGATGTGCTCTCGACTGCACTCATGCTGTTCTCCTTCGCCGCGGCAGGCCGTCTGTTCCACCAACTGGCCCGCACCCTACATTGCACTCCGTGCCCGGCCTTGATGCAGGTCAATTTTTCGACCGGGTAACCGCTTACACTGGAGGCAAGGCGCCCAGCGGAGCAGGCGGATACGACAGTACGTTAAAGCCTCCGATGACGGGAAGGAGAGGATAATGACGAACGACCGGGCAATCACCGACGAGGAACTTGTGCTGATCGACCGCTACTGGCGGGCGGCCAACTATCTTTCCGTCGGGCAGATCTACCTGATGGACAACCCGCTGCTCCGGCAGCCTCTGAAGGCCGAGCACGTCAAGCCGCGCCTTCTCGGCCACTGGGGCACGACGCCTGGCCTCAACTTCATCTATGTCCATCTCAACCGCATCATCAGGGCGCGCGACGCCAATGTCCTCTATATCTGCGGGCCTGGCCATGGCGGACCCGGCATGGTCGCCAATACCTACCTGGAGGGCACCTATACGGAAATCTACCCGGAGATCGGCATGGACGAGGCCGGGATGAAGAAGCTCTTCCGGCAGTTCTCCTTTCCCGGCGGCATCCCGAGCCATGCGGCGCCGGAAACGCCCGGCTCGATCCACGAGGGCGGCGAGCTCGGCTATGCCCTGGTGCATGCCTATGGCGCGGCCTTCGACAATCCGGACCTCGTGGTGGCCTGCGTCGTGGGCGACGGCGAGGCGGAGACCGGCCCGCTCGCCGCCGCCTGGCATTCCAACAAGTTCCTGAGTCCCGTGCGCGACGGCACGGTGCTGCCGATCCTGCACCTCAACGGCTACAAGATCGCCAATCCGACCGTGCTCGCACGCCTGCCGGACGAGGAGCTTTCCCATCTCTTCGCCGGCTACGGCTACGATCCGATCTTCGTGGAGGGAAAGGAACCGCGGGCGATGCACCGGGACATGGCAGCCGCGTTCGACGCCGCCTTCGACCGCATCGCGGCCATCCGCGCCGCGGCGAAGGACGATCCGGCCCGCCGGCCGCGCTGGCCGATGATCGTGCTGCGCAGCCCCAAGGGCTGGACGGGGCCGAAGGAGGTGGACGGAAAGGTGGTGGAGAACCACTGGCGCTCGCATCAGGTGCCCGTCTCCGAATGCCGCTCGAACGCCGCCCACCGCGACATCCTGGAAGCGTGGATGCGCAGCTACGAGCCGGACGACCTCTTCGATGCGGGCGGCCGCCTCAAGGCGGAACTGGCGGCATTGGCGCCGGAGGGCGCCCGCCGGATGGGGGCCAATCCGCATGCCAATGGCGGGCTCCTGCGCAAGGAACTGCGCATGCCGGACATCGGCGCGTATATGGTTGCCGTGGAAGCGCCGGGCGCCGCCGAGGCACAGGCGACGAAGGTGCTGGGCGATTACCTGCGCGACGTGATCCGCCTGAATGCGGCGGAGGGCAACTTCCGCGTCTTCGGGCCGGACGAGACGGCCTCGAACCGGCTCGGCAGCGTCTTTGAGGCGACGGACCGGGTCTGGATGGCCGAAACGCTGCCGACGGACGACCACCTCGCCCCGGAAGGCCGCGTCATGGAGGTCTTGAGCGAGCATCTCTGCCAGGGCTGGCTGGAGGGCTACCTTCTCACAGGCCGCCACGGCTTCTTCTCCTGCTACGAGGCCTTCATCCACATCGTCGATTCGATGTTCAACCAGCATGCCAAGTGGCTGAAGGTCGCGCGCGAGCTTGCCTGGCGAAAGCCGATCTCCTCGCTCAACTACCTGCTGACCTCCCACGTGTGGCGGCAGGACCACAACGGCTTTTCGCATCAGGATCCGGGCTTCATCGACCTCGTCGCCAACAAGGGCGCGGACATCGTGCGCGTCTATCTTCCGCCGGACGCAAATACGCTGCTTTGGGTTGGGGACCATTGCCTGAAGACGTGGAACCGCATCAACGTCATCGTGGCCGGCAAGCAGCCGGCGCCGCAATGGCTGGCGCCGGAGGAGGCGGTGCGCCATTGCGAGGCCGGCCTCGGCATCTGGGACTGGGCGGGCACGGAGGAGGGATTCGACCCCGATGTGGTGATGGCCTGCGCCGGCGACGTGCCGACCATGGAAGCGCTCGCCGCTGTCGACCTTCTGCGCGAGGCGCTACCGCACCTGCGCATCCGCGTCGTCAACGTGGTGGACCTGATGACGCTGCAATCGCCGCAACACCATCCGCATGGCATCTCGGACGAGGCCTTCGACCGGATATTCACCCGCGACCGCCCGGTGATCTTCGCCTTCCACGGCTATCCCGCCATCATCCACCGCCTGGTCTACAAGCGGACCAATCATCCGAATTTCCACGTTCACGGCTTCATGGAGGAGGGAACGACGACCACGCCGTTCGATATGGCGGTGATGAACGGACTCGACCGCTATCACCTCGCCATCGCGGCGATCGAGAGGCTGCCGGCGCTCGGGGAAAGGGCCGCGGCCCTCGTCTCGGCGCTGAACCGGAAGCTCGACGCGCATCATGCATTCGTCCGCGAGCACGGCGAGGACATGCCCGAGATCCGCGAATGGAAGTGGCGCGCATCACGCTAGGGCGCGCGCCGTTCGGCGGTCAGGTTTCCCGCGCGCGCCTCTCGACGAGCGCCTTGCCGTGGATCGCCATCATGCGCTCCTCGTTGGTGGGGATGACGAGGGTGCGGAACGGCTGCAGGAAGGAAAGCCGCGCCAGGATGGCGTCGCGCACCGGCGGGGCGTTCTCGCCGATGCCGGCGGTGAAGACGAACCCGTCGAGGCCGCCCATGGAGACCGCCATCATCGCGGCGTGTTGCGCGACCTTGAGCGCGAAGTAGTCGAGGGCGAACGCGGCGCGCGGATCGCTGCTCTCGATGAGGGTCTTCACGTCATTGCTGAGGCCGGAGAGCCCCTTGAGGCCGGATTGCTCGTAGAGCGTCCGTTCGACCTCGCCGACGCTGAGGCCGAGGTCGCGCAGCATGTAGGTGACGACGCCGGGATCGATCGCGCCGGTGCGGCTGCCCATGGGCAGGCCGTCGAGCGCCGTCATGCCCATCGTCGTGTCGACGCTCCTGCCGTTCGACATCGCGCAGAGGCTTGCGCCGTTGCCGAGATGGCCGACGACCACCCTGCCTTCCGCGAGGTCCGGATGCTCCTGCGCAAGCACGCGGGAGATCCACTCGTAGGAAATGCCGTGGAAACCGTACCGCCGGATGCCCTTGTCGCGCAGCGCCTTCTCCACGGGGATGGCCTGGAAGAGCGGATCGTGCCCGGCATGGAACGCGGTGTCGAAACACGCGATGTCCGGCGCGTCGGCCAGCCTGTCCGAGGCGGCGATGCCTGCAAGGTTGTAGGGCTGGTGAAGCGGAGCCAGCGGTATCAGCGCCTGGAGCTTGATGAGGATTGCCGGCGTGACGAAGACGGGTTCGACGAAGTCGACCCCGCCGTGCACGATGCGGTGCACCGTCGCGACCGTGCGCCAGCCGTCGTCGAAACGGTCGATCAGGTCGATGACGGCGCCCATGGCCGTATCATGGTCATGGGCGGAGAGCGGGCGGTCGATGGTGGCGCCGGTCTCCTCGATCGTCGCGCTGAGGCGGGCCTCCGTGCCGATGCCGGTGACCTTGCCCTTGGCGAGCTTGTCGAGCCGGTCGTAGCCGAACACCTCGAATTTCAGGCTGGACGAGCCGGTGTTGAGGACGAGCAGAACGTCGATCATTTGAGGCGGCCCTTTGCGCGCGCGTCGGCCAGGAGGACGGCGAGCGCCGCGGAGAGCAGGCGTGCGCGCTCGTTGTCGGCGCGGCTCGTCAGGATGACGGGCACGCGGGCGCCGAGCACGATGCCGGCGGCTTCCGCGCCGCCAAGGAAGGTCAGCTGCTTGGCCAGCATGTTGCCGGCCTCGATGTCGGGGACGACGAGGATGTCGGCATCGCCCGCGACCTGCGAGACGATGCCTTTCTCGCGCGCCGCTTCCACGTTGATGGCGTTGTCGAAGGCGAGCGGCCCGTCGATCAGGCAATCGGTGATCTGCCTGCGGTCGGCCATCTTGCAGAGCGCCGCCGCGTCGAGGGTTGCCTGCATCTTGGGATTGACGGTCTCGACGGCGGCGAGAACGGCGACCTTGGCAGGCCGTTCGTCACCGAAGACGACCCGCCAGAGATCGACCGCGTTCTGCACGATGTCCGCCTTGACGAGCAGTTCCGGCAGGATATTGACGGCCGCGTCGGTAATGATGAAAGGTTTCGGGTAGCTGCCGATGCTCATCAGGTAGCAGTGCGAGATCCTCCGCTCCGTCCGCAGGCCCGAATCGGCCCTCACGATCGCGCCGAGCAGTTCGTCCGTGTGCAGCGATCCCTTCATGATGGCGCCCACATGGTGGCTCGCCGCCAGTTCCGCCGCCTTGGCCGCCGCGGCGTGGCTGTGCTCCGTATCGACGATCTCCCAGCCGGCAATGTCGACCGACGCTTCCTTCGCCGCCGCCGTTATCCGCGCCGCCGGCCCGACGAGCACCGGCACGATCAGCCTTTCCCGCGCCGCCTCCTCGGCGGCCTCGATGACGTTCGGCTTGACCGGGTGCACGATCGCGGTGCGCGTCGGCGGGAGGGTGCGGCAGAGATCGAGGATCACATCTGTCTGTCGGCTCATACTTTCAGCTCCAGGCGTTGTGCAAATCGTGCCGCGGCGAACAATGACTTAACGCAGCGGCACACGGCAATCCAGCCTCGTCCGCACCTTGTTTCGGTAAGAGGTCCGCACCGCCAACGTGCGATGAAGGCCACAAGCGTTTGAAGACGGCTTGGCCGACGCCGTCAGGCGTGCTTGCTTTCGATGGCCGTCCTCTGTTCCGCGGTCAGCGGCCGGAGGGCGGAGCCGCGCAGCAGGAGGAAGAGCTTGGCCGTCTCCTCCAGTTCCTCGATCGCGTATTGCGCGTCCGCCAGCGTCCTGCCGGCGACGACCGGGCCGTGGTTGGCGAGAAGCACGGCGTGGCTCTTCTCGGCCCTTGCCGCAACGGCCTGCGCCAGCGCCGTGTCGCCGGGCGGGAAATAGGGCACCAGCGGCAGCCTGCCGACCCGCATGACGTAATAGGCGGTGAGCGGCGGCAGGACATCCTCCGGATCGACGTCGGCAAGGATGCTGACGGCGACGCAATGGGTGGAATGCAGGTGCACGACCGCGGCGCTCTGCGGCCGCCTGCAATACATGCATTGGTGCAGGAAGGCCTCCTTGGTCGGCTTGTCGCCGCCCGTATGCACGCCTTCCGCCGAAAAGCGCGAGAGCCGCGCCGGATCGAGCGCGCCGAGCGAGGCGTTGGTCGGCGTCATCAACGTCTCGCCGGTCGAAAGCCGCACGCTGATATTGCCGGTCGAGCCGAAGGTGAGGCCGCGCTCGAAGAGCGACTTGCCGACCGCCGCGATCGCGTCGCGCGTCCTGGTTTCCTCGGAGAGAATGGCGGTCATTGCAGCAGCTCCCATGCCTTGAGGAAGAAATCGTCCGTGCCGAAATTGCCGGATTTCAAGGCCAGCGCCAGCGGCGGCTCGCTGCCGAGGCTGACGGTCCAGGGCACGCCGGGATCGATTTCCGGTCCGATCGCGAGCGCTGCCGGGCCGAGCGCATTCACCACCGCGCCGGAGGTCTCGCCGCCGGCGACGACGAAGCGGCGGAAGCCGGCGGCCCTGAGTCTCACCGCGACGCCCGCCAGAAGATGCTCGACCAGTTCGCCCGCCCGCTTACGGCCGAGGGCGGACTGGGCCCTGGCGACCTCCGCCGGATCGTTGCTCGAATAGACGAGGGGCGTCGCGTGGCCGCTCTCGACGGCCCAGCGCGCCGCCGCTTCCGCCGTCATCCGACCGTCGGCGATGTCTTGCGGGTCGATCTTCAGGGCGGGAACGCCGGCGCCCCGCGCCGCCGCGATCTGGCGGCGGGTGGCGGCGGAGCAGGAGCCGGCGATGATCGCCGCGCGGCCTGCCGGTGCGGGAAAGGGGAGCGCGTTTGCCTTTCCTTCCTCGAAGCCGAAATTGGCGGGCAGGCCGATCGCGACGCCCGAGCCGCCGGTGACGAGCTTCAGGCCCGCCGCAGCCTTTCCGATGGTCCTGAGCTGGTCGTCCGTGACGGCGTCGACGACCAGCATGCGCAGGCCTTCGCCCGCGGCCTTGTCGAAGGCGGCCCGGATTGCTTCGGCGCCCTTCTCCACCGTCCCGTAGCCGACGAGTCCGACCGGCAGCGCCGTCTGCTTCTGCAAGACGCGCACCAGGTTGGCGTCGCGCATCGGCGTCAGCGGATGGTCCTTCATCGAGCTGTCGGAGAGCAGCTGGTCGCCGACGAAGAGGTGGCCGCGATAGACCGTGCGGCCGTTGGCCGGGAAGGCGGGGCAGGCGATCGTCAGCGCGGCGCCGGCAAGGCCGAGCAGCGCCTCGGCGACAGGGCCTATATTGCCGTCGTCGGTCGAATCGAAGGTCGAGCAATATTTGAAGAAGAGCTGCCGTGCCCCCGCGTCGATGAGCCGGCGGGCTGCCGCGAGCGACAGGTCGACGGCTTCCGCCCTGGGAATCGTGCGCGACTTGAGCGCGACGACGAGCGCATCCGCCGCGGCGAAATCGAAGGCGGCATCCGGCACGCCGATCACCTGCACCACGCGCATGCCGCCGCGCGCCAGCATGAGGCAGAGGTCGGTCGCCCCCGTCAGGTCGTCGGCAATGGCGCCTATGAACATTTCGTCCTCCTCGCGTCGTTCAGGCGGTCGCGCCCTCGATGATTTCGTATCCCGTATCCACGACCTCGGGTTCGGCCGGCCGCTTCGGCTCGGCGATGATGCGCTCGGCGGCGATGCGGCCGATCTCGAAGCGGTTGGAACGGACGGTCGACAGCGGCATGGGGATCGCCTGGCCGATGTCGAGCCCGTTGAAGCCGAAGAGCGCGAGCTCTTCCTTCACGGCGATGCCGGCCGCAAGGCAATGGAAATAGCCGCCCACCGCCATGTCGTCGTTGACGAAGACGGCGACGTCGATATCGGCGGCCTGCGCGAGCAGCTTCGCCAGCATCTCCGTTCCGGCCCTCGCCGAGCTCGGGCCGTCCACGTGCACCTCGGCGGCAAGCGACAGGCCCGCATCGGCAAGCGCCGCGACGAGTCCCTCATAGCGGAACCGGGCGCGCCGGTCCGCGACCCAGTCGTGGCCGACATAGCCGAAACGGCGATAGCCGCGGGAGACCAGATATTTCCCGCTGTCATAGCCTGCCTGCCGGTGGGAAAATCCGACGACGAGGTCGACGGGATCGCCGTCCGTGTCCATCAGCTCGGCGACGCGCACGCCGCTTTCCATGAGCAGCCGGCGCGTGACGTCCGTATGGTCCGAACCGGCGGTGATGAGCGCCATCGGCTGCCAGGCGAGCAGGGAGGAGAGGATCTCCTGCTCCTTCTCCCGGTTGTATTCGCTGACGCCGAGGAGCGGCTGGTAGGCGCTGCCGGCCAGCCCTTCGTAAATGCCGCGCAGCACCTCCGGAAAGACGATGTTGTGCATGGAGGGCAGGATGACGCCGATGAAAAGCGAGGCGGAGGAGGCGAGCGTGCCGGCCGCCCGGTTCGGCACGTAGCCGAGCGTCTCGATCGCGCGGCGCACCCGTATGCGCGTCTCTTCGGCGATCGGCCCCTTGCCCCGGACGACCCGGGAGACGGTGATCTCGCTCACGCCGGCAAGGCGGGCGACATCGGTCAGCGTGGGTTTGATCGGTGGCATGCGCGGTCTTTCAGGGCGGCTGGAACGGGACACAGGCCGGATGACAGCGCTAACATATTTCGCTTGCGCCATTTCCGTCAATGTGTTTGACTTCCTCCATGTTAGCGCTGTCATAAGAACGGCGGAGGGGGAGGACGGGGATGGCCAGAGCGAAATCGGTCGCCGTGATCGGCCTTGGCGCAATGGGCCTCGGCATGGCCCGCTCCCTCCTGCGCGGCGGCTTTTCCGTCTCCGGCTACGATATCGACGCCGATGCGCTCGCCGCGCTGGCGAAGGCCGGCGGCAGGAGCGCGGCAAGCGTTGCCGATGCGGCGCGGGAGGCCGAAATCCTCGTTCTCGTCGTCGTCAATGCGGCGCAGGTGGAAAGCGTGCTGTTCGGCGCGGACGGTGCCGCGGCGGTGCTGAAGCCGAATGCCGTCATCATCGCTTCCCCGACAATGGCGCCGCAGGAGGCGCAGGATTTCGCAAGACGCGCGGGCGAGGCGGGCCTTCTCTATCTCGATGCGCCGATCAGCGGGGGCGCGGCGAAGGCGGAGGCCGGCCGGCTGACGGTCATGGGCTCCGGCCCGCCCGAGGCCTTCGCGGCGGCGGAGCCGGCGCTGGATGCCATGGCCGAGACCGTCTATCGGCTCGGCGACGCCGCCGGCATCGGCTCCTCCTTCAAGATCGTCAACCAGCTTCTGGCGGGCGTGCATATTGCGGTCGCCTGCGAGGCGATCACCTTCGCCAGGAGCCTCGGCCTCGACATTTCCCGCGTTTTCGATGTCATCACCAGGTCGGCCGGCAACAGCTGGATGTTCGAGAACCGCATCCCGCATGTGCTGGCCGGCGACTATAGCCCGATGAGCGCGGTCTCGATCTTCACCAAGGACCTCGGCATCGTCTCGGATCTTGGGCGCCGGCAGAAATTTCCGTTGCCGGTGACGAGCGCCGCCCTGCAGCTTTTCATCATGACGGAGGCGGCGGGCATGGGGCGCGACGACGATTCCTCCGTCGCCCGGCTGCTGGCCGGCATTTCCGGCCTCACGCTGCCGGGCATGGACGGCGGGGCGGAGGAGGGCTGAAGATGCCGCGCTTTGCCGCCAACCTTTCCATGATGTTCGGCGAAGTGCCGTTTCTCGATCGCTTCCAGGCGGCGGCGGATGCCGGCTTCGAGGCCGTCGAATTCCTGTTTCCCTACGACTACCCGCCCGAGGCGGTTGCCGAAGCCCTGCGCGGCGCGGGGCTGCGCCAGGTGCTCTTCAATCTGCCGCCCGGCGACTGGGCGAGGGGCGAGCGGGGGCTTGCGGCCCTGCCGGAACGCGCCTCCGAGTTCCGGCAGTCGGTCGGGATGGCGCTCGACTACGCGCGGGTGCTCGACGCGCCGAACCTGCATATGATGGCGGGCCTTGCCTCGCCTTCCGATCCGGCGGCCGTCTCGGCCTATCTCGATGCCTTGCGCTTTGCCGCCGACGCGGCGGGCAAGGCAGGCCGAACGCTCCTGATAGAGCCTATCAACCGGCGCGACATGCCGGGCTATTTCCTCGACGATTTCGGCCGCGCGGCCGAGTTTGTCGACAGACTCGGCCATCCGTACCTGAAGTTTCAGTTCGACATCTACCATCGGCAGATCCTGCACGGCGACGTGCTCAAGGGCCTTGCGGCGGCGATGCCGGTCATCGGTCATGTCCAGATCGCTTCCGTGCCGGAGCGGCACGAGCCCGGCACCGGCGAGCTCGACGACTTCCGCATCTTCGCCGCGCTCGACGCGCTCGGCTACGAGGGCTGGGTCGGCTGCGAATACCGTCCCGCGGGCGGCACGCCCGACGGTCTCGGCTGGCTGCGGCGCGCTCGCGCCGCCGCTGGAGAGGACGTTGCGCCGCACAATCCCGGGGAGGCGTTTTGATGCGGCGCGGCGACGAAGTTGCCTTGACGCGGCCCGGCTTTGCGGCTTTGCTCGCAACTGATCTGGTGGACCAACCAGTAGATCAGTGGGGGGCGGATGTGGCGATGGACGAACGTCCGGTGCTGACCGAGATGCCGAAGGTGGGCAAGTCGCTCGACCGGCGCACCGCGCGCGACCTCATCGCCGAAAAGATCATGGTGCTGATCGCCACGAACATGCTGAGACCCGGGGACGAGCTGCCGGGCGAGCGCGAGCTTGCGAACGTCATGCATGTGAGCCGCGAGACGGTCCGCGGGGCGGTCCAGCAGCTTGCCGCCCGCGGCATCCTCGAAGTGGCGCAGGGCAGCCGGACGCGGGTGAACGACGTCGATCTCAGCCACCTGACGGTGACCATCGCCTCTTCGAGCGCCATCGACAGCTACGATCTCGAATCCGTCCATGCGGCGCGGCTCCTGATCGAGCTCAGCGTGGTGGGCGACGCGGCCGAGCGGATCGACGAGGATACCCTTGCAAAGCTGGACGATCTCCTGGAAGCGCACCGGATCGGCGGTGAAGACGCCATGCGCTTCCTGATCTGCGACCGCGAGTTCCACGTTGCGATCTACAGGGCTTGCGGCAACCCGCTGCTCGCCGATTTCGTGACCGACCTCTACACCTACATGATGGATTTCCGCCGTTCGGCGATGTCGCGGCCGGGCGCGATCGCGGCGAGCTATCGCGATCACGTCCGCATCGTCGAGGCGCTTCGCCGCCGCGACCGGGCAGGGGTGGTGGAGGCCTTCCGCGCCCATCTGCTGCGCATCTACGAGACGACGAAGGCGCTTTTGTCCGAAGGCCGCGAAAGGGCGGCCGGGACGGCGTGACGCGAGGAGGAGCCCGGCCCGGCCGGGATGGCAGGACGGAGGAGGTTCGCTGCCCATGCATGTGATGGTGATCGGGGCGGCCGGCATGATCGGCCGCAAGCTGGTGGAGAAGATCGCTGCGAGTCCCGGCGCGCTCGGCTACGATGTCGAGGCGTTGACGCTGGTCGACGTGGTCGCCCCGCCGGTTCCGGACGCGCTTTCACCGATTGCCGCGGCGCTGTCCCTCGACCTCTCCGCGCAAGGGGTGGCCGAGGAACTCGTGGCGAAGCGTCCGGACGTCATCTTCCATCTCGCCGCCATCGTCTCCGGCGAGGCGGAGGCGGATTTCGACCTCGGATACAGGGTCAATCTCGACGGCACGCGCAACCTGTTCGAGGCGATCCGCCACGAGGGCGCGCGCGCGCCCTATGCGCCGCGCGTCATCTTCGCCTCGTCGATCGCCGTTTTCGGCGAGCCGTTCCCGGAAAGGATCGGCGACGATTTCTTCACGACGCCGCTGACGAGCTACGGCACGCAGAAGGCCATCTGCGAGCTGCTCCTCGCCGACTACACGCGCAAGGGGTTCTTCGACGGCATCGGCATACGGCTTCCGACCATCTGCATCCGCCCCGGCAAGCCCAACAAGGCGGCGTCCGGCTTCTTCTCCAACATCCTGCGCGAGCCGCTTGCCGGGCAGGAGGCCGTGCTGCCGGTGGACGAGAGCGTGCGCCACTGGTTCGCAAGCCCGAGGTCGGCCGTGGGCTTCTTCGTGCATGCCGCGCGCATGGATACGTCCCGCATCGGCCCGCGGCGCAACCTCACCATGCCGGGGCTTTCGGCGCTCGTCGGCGAGGAGATCGAGGCGCTCGGACGCATTGCCGGGCCGAAGGCGGTGGCGCTTATCCGGCGTGAGCCCGATCCGGTGATCCGCAGGATCGTCTCCGGCTGGGCCACCGATTTCGATGCGCGGCGGGCGAGCGAGCTCGGGTTCAGGGCGGAGACGAACTTCGACGAGATCATTCGCATCCATATCGAGGACGAACTCGGAGGAAGGATCTGAGATGACGGACTGGGGAAAAACCGGCAAGGGCAGGATCGCGCTGGTGACGGGCGGCGGCACGGGCGTCGGCCTCGGCATCGCCCGGGCGCTGAGCGCCGAGGGCTATGCGGTCGTGATCACCGGCCGCCGCGCCGAGGTGCTGGAGACGGCGGCGGCGGCCATTGCCGGCGAAACCGGCAATGCCGTCAAGGCGGTTTCCTGCGATATCGGCGATCCGGCGCAGGTCGAAGCCCTGTTCGATAAGGTGAGGCGCGACTTCGGCCGCCTCGACGTGCTGGTCAACAATGCCGGGTCGAACGTGCCGCCGATCCCGTTGGAGGATGTCAGCTTCGAGCAATGGAGCGGCATCCTCGCCGCGAACCTGACGGGCGCGTTCCTCTGCACGCAGCAGGCCTTCAGGCTGATGAAGGACCAGACGCCGCGCGGCGGGCGCATCATCAACAACGGCTCGATCTCGGCCTCGACCCCGCGGCCGAACTCGGCGCCCTACACGGCGACGAAGCACGCGATCACCGGGCTTACCAAGTCCACCGCGCTCGACGGGCGCAAGTATGACATCGCCTGCGGCCAGATCGACATCGGCAACGCGGCGACCGACATGACCGCGAAGATGAGCGCGGGCGTGCTGCAGGCGAACGGCGAGGTGGCGAGCGAACCGACGATCCCGGTCAAGCATGTCGCCGACGCGGTGGTCTACATGGCGAGCCTGCCGCTGGAGGCGAATGTGCTCACCATGACGGTGATGGCGACGAAGATGCCGCTTGTCGGGCGGGGGTAGCACAGGCAGGCGAACACGGCACGGGCAGGTTTCAGGCTTCGAGGAGGGCCTGCCCGCACCGGCCGAAAGAAGAGAAGCTTTGGGAGGAGCGTATATGGCAGGCGTTGACTTTGTCGATGTGAGGAAATCCTTCGGCGCCTTTCCGGTCATCAAGGGCGTCGACATCGAGATCGAGGACGGCGAGTTCGTCATCCTGGTCGGCCCTTCCGGCTGCGGCAAGTCCACGCTGCTTCGCATGCTGGCGGGACTGGAAAACATCACCGCCGGCGAGATCCGCATCGGCGAGCGGGTGGTCAACGCGCTGCCGCCGAAGCAGCGCGACATCGCCATGGTCTTCCAGAACTACGCGCTCTATCCGCACATGACGGTCGCCGACAACATGGCCTTCTCGCTGATGCTGGCGAAGAGCCCGAAATCCGAGATCGACAGCCGCGTGTCGAAGGCGGCCGGCATCCTCGGCCTTACGACACTGCTCGACCGCTATCCGCGCCAGCTTTCGGGCGGCCAGCGCCAGCGCGTCGCCATGGGCCGCGCCATCGTGCGCGACCCGCAGGTCTTCCTGTTCGACGAGCCGCTCTCCAACCTCGATGCGAAACTGCGCGTGGCCATGCGCGCCGAGATCAAGGAACTGCACCAGCGCCTGCAGACGACGACCGTCTATGTGACGCACGACCAGATCGAGGCCATGACCATGGCCGACAAGATCGTCGTCATGCATGACGGCATCGTCGAGCAGATCGGCGCGCCGCTCGACCTCTACGACAATCCGGCGAACCTCTTCGTCGCCGGCTTCATCGGCTCGCCGGCGATGAACATGATCAAGGGGCGGCTCGCCCAGGACGATCCCCACGCCTTCGTCGCGCCCGACGGCACGCACCTGCCGGTTGCGCGTCCTGCCGCCGCCGCGAAGGGCAGGGAACTCGTCTACGGACTGCGGCCCGAACACATCGCGCTCGACGCGGCCGGCATCCCGGCGGAGGTCGTCGTGATCGAGCCCACCGGCTACGAGACGCAGCTGATCGTCAAGCTCGGCGGCGCGGACGTCACCTGCGTCTTCCGCGAACGGGTGCATGTCGCGCCGGGCGAGACGATCCGCATCTCGATAGATGCGGAGCACATACACCTCTTCGACGCGGAGACCGGCATGCGGCTCTTCGGCTGAATACCGCGGACGCCATCGGGAGGAGGGGCCGAAGGCGTCGGCGGCAAATGGTTCCCGGCTCGGGCCGGGCACCGACGCGTGGCATCCACCGCAGCGGGACCGGCGGATGCGGAACGACCAGGACCCGCACCCAAGGAGGAGTGGAAATGACGTTGAGAAGACGCGATTTTCTTGCAGCATCCGCCGCTGCGGCCGGTCTGGCCGGGCTAGGGATCCGTCCGGCTTTCGCGCAGGCCGCCGAGCCGACCTATACGCCGGAGGAGGGCGCGAGCCTGCGCCTGCTGCGCTGGACGCCCTTCGTGCAGGGTGACGAGGACGCCTGGCTTGCCAACACCAAGAAGTTCACCGAGGCGACCGGCGTGGAGGTGCGCATCGACAAGGAGAGCTGGGAAGACATCCGCCCGAAGGCCGCCGTCGCCGCGAATGTCGGCTCCGGCCCGGACATGGTCATGTGCTGGTTCGACGACGCCCACCAGTATCCGGACAAGCTCGTCGACCTGACCGAGCTTGCCAACTACCTCGGCGGCAAGTACGGCGGCTGGTATGACGGCATGAAGGGCTACGCGATGCGCGACGACAAGTTCATCGCCATGCCGCTGACGGCCATCGGCAATGCCGTCGTCTATCGCCAGAGCCACATGGAGGCGGCGGGTTTCAAGGAGTTCCCGAAGGACACCGACGGCTTCCTGGAGCTCTGCAAGGCGCTGAAGGCCAAGGGAACGCCCGCCGGCTTCCCGCACGGCAAGGCTGTCGGCGACGGCAACAACTACGCCCACTGGCTGCTGTGGAGCCATGGCGGGAAGATGGTCGACGAGCAAGGGGTCGTCGCCATCAACAGCCCGGAGACGATCAAGGCGATCAACTATGCCAAGGCGCTCTACGAGACCTTCATTCCGGGCACCGAGAGCTGGCAGGACATCAACAACAACCGCGCCTTCCTCGCCGGCCAGGTATCGCTGATCGCCAACGGCGTTTCGGCCTACTATGCCGCGAAGAAGGACCCGGCCCTCGCCGAGATCGCGGCCGACATGCGCACGACGAACTTCCCGATCGGGCCGGTCGGCGAGAGCGTCGAGCTGCACCAGACGAGCTCGCTCCTGCTGTTCAGCCACACGAAGTATCCCGAAGCGGCCAAGGCCTATATCAAGTTCATGATGGAAGCCGACCAGATGAACGCCTGGATCACCGGCGCCAGCGCCTATTGCTGCCAGCCGCTCAAGGCATTCGCCGACAACCCGGTCTGGGCGGCCGATCCGATCCACGCGCCCTATGCGCGCGCCTCGGAGACGCTGCGGCCGAACGGCTATGCCGGCCCGCTGGGCTACGCCTCGGCCGGCGTCATGGCAGACTACGTGCTCGTCGACATGTTCGCCGCCGCCGTGACGGGGCAGATGTCGCCGGAGGACGCCGCGGCCGAGGCCGAGCGTCGCGCCAATCGCTACTATCGGGTCTGAGCGGGGCGCCTCGCCTCGAAACCCCGGCGGCCATATGCCGCCGGGGCCTCCAGAACAGGGTCCAGCGGGAGAAGTCCATGTCCGTCGCGCCGTCCGCCAAGCCGCCATCCGCCATGGCGTCGATCATGCAGAACCCCAACCTGCTCGGCTTCCTCTTCATGTTGCCGGCCGCGGTCTTCCTCGTCTGCTTCCTCACCTATCCGCTGGGCCTCGGCGTCTGGCTCGGCTTCACCGATACGCGGATCGGCCGCGACGGCATCTTCATCGGCATCGAGAACTACGAGTTCCTGGCGCGCGACAAGGTGTTCTGGCTCTCGGTCTTCAACACGCTGCTCTATACCTTCGTGGCATCGGTGCTGAAGTTCGCGCTCGGCCTCTGGCTGGCCCTGCTGCTCAACGAGAACCTGCCGTGCAAGTCCTTCTTCCGTGCCATCGTGCTCCTGCCATGGGTGGTGCCGACGGTGCTTTCGGCGCTCGCCTTCTGGTGGATATACGACAGCCAGTTCTCGATCCTTTCCTGGTCGCTGATGAAGCTCGGCCTCATCGACGGGCCGATCAACTTCCTGGGCGACCCGCAGAACGCCCGCGTCTCCGTCATCGCCGCCAATGTCTGGCGCGGCATCCCCTTCGTCGCGATCTCGCTGCTCGCCGGTCTCCAGACCATTCCCGCCTCGCTGCAGGAGGCCGCGTCCCTCGACGGCGCCACGAGCTGGCAGCGCTTCCGCTATGTGACGCTGCCCATGCTGACGCCGATCATCGCCGTCGTCATGACCTTTTCCGTGCTCTTCACCTTCACAGACTTCCAGCTCATCTACGTGCTGACGAAGGGCGGCCCGGTCAACGCGACCCACCTCATGGCGACGCTTTCCTTCCAGCGCGGCATCCCGGGCGGGCAGCTCGGCGAAGGCGCGGCGATCGCCGTCGCCATGGTGCCCTTCCTGCTCGCGGCCATCATGTTCAGCTTCTTCGGCCTGCAACGCCGCAAATGGCAGCAGGGCGGGCAGGATTGACCTTCGGAGACAGACCATGACCACGACCAGCAAAGTCCCGGCCGCCGACGTCCTCACCGACAACCAGGAGGGCATGAGCTATCTCAACCGCCTGCCGCGGCGCATCGTCGTCCTCTACCTGCCGATGGCCGTCTTCGTCTTCGTGCTGCTCTTCCCGTTCTACTGGATGGCGATCACGGCGGTGAAGCCGAACGCGCAGCTCACCGACTACAACAACTACAGCCCGTTCTGGGTGGTGGGGCCGACGCTCGACCACATCAAGTACCTGCTCTTCGAGACCTCCTATCCGGGCTGGCTGTGGAACACGATGCTGGTCGCCGTGTGCTCGACCGTCCTGTCGCTCGCAGCCTCCGTCTTCGGCGCCTATGCGATAGAGCGCATCCGCTTCACCGGCTCGCGGTCGGTCGGGCTCCTGATCTTCCTTGCCTATCTCGTGCCGCCGTCGATCCTCTTCATCCCGCTCGCCTTCATCGTCTTCAAGCTGGGGATGTACGATTCCCGCCTGGCGCTGATCTTCACCTATCCGACCTTTCTCATCCCCTTCTGCACCTGGCTGCTGATGGGCTATTTCCGCTCGATCCCCTTCGAGCTCGAAGAAAGCGCGCTGGTGGACGGCGCTTCGCGATGGCAGATCCTCGTCAAGATCATCCTGCCCCTTGCGGTGCCCGGCCTCATCTCGGCCGGCATCTTCGCCTTCACGCTGTCGTGGAACGAGTTCATCTACGCGCTCACCTTCATCCAGTCGTCGGAGAACAAGACGGTGCCGGTCGGCGTGCTGACGGAGCTCGTACGCGGCGACGTCTTCGAATGGGGGTCGCTGATGGCCGGCGCGCTCTTCGGCTCGCTGCCGGTCGTCATCCTCTATTCCTTCTTCGTCGACTATTACGTCTCGTCCATGACGGGCGCCGTGAAGGAATAGGCTCTTCATTTAAAGGACGCGTCGCATGAACCGGATCGATCTTTCAGGACAGCATGCCGTGGTGACCGGCGGGGGCCAGGGGCTCGGCTATGCCATGGCGAAACGCATGGTCGCCTCGGGCGCGGCCGTCACGCTCTGGGACATGGACGGGCCGCTCGTGCGCGAGGCCGCGGCGGCCCTTGGCGGCAACAGCAGCAGCGTCGTGGTCGACGTGACCGACCATGCCGCCGTCGAGGCCGCGCTGAAGGCGGCGGAGGGGGAGCGCGGGGCCGTCTCAATCGTCGTCAATTCCGCCGGCATTGCCGGGCCAGCCGCCCCGCTCGACGCCTACGACGTGGCCATGTGGAAGAAGATCGTCGACGTGAACCTTCACGGCACCTTCCACGTCTGCCGCGCGGTCGTGCCGGGCATGAAGGCGCGCGGCTACGGCCGTATCGTCAACATCGCCTCCATCGCGGGCAAGGAGGGCAATCCCAACGCGGCCGCCTATTCGGCTTCCAAGGCCGGCGTGATCGGGCTCACCAAGTCGCTCGGCAAGGAGCTGGCCGGCTACGACATCGCCGTCAACTGCATCACGCCCGCGACGGCCGAGACGCGCATTCTCGAGCAACTCACGCCGGAATTCATCGAGTACATGCGCTCGCGCATCCCGCGCGGCCGTTTCCTGGAGGTCGAGGAGGCTGCGGCCATGGTTGCCTGGCTCGTCTCGAAGGAAAACAGCTTCACCACCGCGGCCGTCTTCGACCTGTCGGGCGGGCGGGCGACGTATTGATATGTCGGCCTCCTATGCCCTCGCGCCCCGGCCCGGCCTTAATGAATACATAAACGTCGGGCAGGGAATGGAGGGGACCGGCGAAATCTGATATGGGTCTTGCCAATGGTCCTTGCCTGCGACGATACTGCGCGGCGGAACGGCTCGGGAGGCCTGATGGCGGTGGATGTTCGGACATCGAAGGTGATGAGCGCCGCGGCGCCGAAGGCGCTGCGTGTCGGCTTCATCCTCTCGAAGGGTTTTACCCTTTCCGCCTTCGCCCTGTTCGTGGATACATTGCGGCTTGCCAGCGACAGCGAGGACCGGTCCCGGCGCGTCAACTGCGACTGGGACGTCCTGAGCAGCACGCGCAATTTCATCTCGTCGTCGAGCGGCATCCAGGTCGCGCCGACCGCGCCCTTCGCCGATCCCTCCTGTTTCGACTACATCGCCGTCGTCGGCGGGCTGCTGACCGTCGAAGAGCCGATCGACAGCTATGCGATGGCGTATCTGCGCAAGGCGGCCAATGCCGGCGTCGGGCTGATCGGCCTTTGCACCGGCAGCTTCATTCTCGCCGAAGCCGGCCTGCTGTCCGGCCATATGGCCTGCGTGAGCTGGCTGCACCACCGGGAGTTCCGCGCGCGCTTCCCCGATATAGAGGCGACGTCCGAACAGATCTTCCGCTTCGACGGCAAGGTCGCCACCTGCGCCGGCGGCAGCAGCGTCGCGGACCTGGCGGCGACGCTCGTGCGCCACCATGTCGGCGAGGCGGCCGAACGCAATGCCCTGGAGATCCTCCAGATCCGCCACCGGCGCGACGCGACCGACCTCCAGCCGCGCAATCCGCTCGGCCTGGAGGCGCGTGACCGCCGCGTGCACCTCGCCATCATGATGATGGAGCAGCACACCGAAGACCTGCTCTCCATCGACAGCATCGCCACGATGACCGGCGTCTCCCGCCGCCAGCTGGAACGCCTGTTCGAGAGCGACATGGGGGCTTCGCCGAGCGCGATCTACATGAAGATCCGCATGGCCGCGGCGCTCAACATGGTGATGCGCACCAACAAGCCGCTGATCGAGATCGCGCTCGAGACCGGTTTCGAGAGCCTGTCGCACTTCACCCGCCGTTTCCGCGCCGCCTTCGGCGACACCCCCTCCCAGATCCGGCGCGACGGCCGCCGCCAGG
The DNA here is from genome assembly GCF_046557955.1 of Shinella agrisoli. Classification (NCBI taxonomy): domain Bacteria; kingdom Pseudomonadati; phylum Pseudomonadota; class Alphaproteobacteria; order Hyphomicrobiales; family Rhizobiaceae; genus Shinella; species Shinella agrisoli. Next base: position 128,362 of record NZ_JBJIEP010000009.1, read on the forward strand.
CGGGCTGACGGGCAATTCTGCCGCCGGCTTGGAACCAAGCTGCGCGCCAATCGTTCGGTGTTGATTGCTGACAAGGAGACCGCAATGGCAAGCACTGACGTTCAATCCCAGATTTCCGCTCTCCGCGCAGAGATCGCCCAGCTCCAGAAGGACATCGGCGACAAGGGGGCGGAAGCCTACGAGACGATCCGCGACCGCGCCGGCAATGCGGTGGAGGCTGCCCGTCCCGCCGTCCGCTCGGCAACGAGATATGTGCGGAACGAAGGCGCAGCCGTGGCCCAGGCCGCGCGGGAACATCCGGCGGCCCTTTCGACCGTGGTGCTGACGGCCGGTCTTGCCGGTGTCGTCATCGGCTACCTGCTCGGCTCTCTCGCAAACGAGCCGCCGCGCCGCCAGGGCTGGTTCTGAGCGTAAAGACAAAGCCCGGCGATGCCGGGCTTTAGTTTGATGGCGAACGCCGCTCCAATCACTCTGTCATCCTCGGGCTTGACCCGAGGATCCACGCTTTTCAAAGGCTTATGGACGGACGGGTAAGGCCCGACCATGACGGAGAGGAAGTTGGGCGGGCTTTGTCAGCGGTCTGAGCCCGGCAACGCCGGGCCTTTTTCCTCTTTTCGATCGGCTTTCCCTTCAGGACGAGCGTCAGCGATGGCGCAGGCCGAAGAGGTAGCCGATGAAGGCGGCGCCGGCGAGGGTGGCGAGCGGATTGGCCTGGACGGTCTGGCGCAGTTCCTCGCGCAGCGATTCCGCCTTGGCGACCGCCAGCTGCCCCGTGCCTTCGGCGATGAGGCCCGCGGATTCCTTCAGCCGGCTGATTTCCGCCTTCAGCACTTCGATCTGTTCGTTGACCGTCGCTTCCGCGGCGGCGGCGCGGGCTTCCTCCGAAGTGCTGTCGCGACCTTCAACGACGCCGAGCGTGCGTTTGCCGGTGCTCTTTTCGTCAGCCATGGATGTTTCTCCTGAAATTGGTGGGATGGCAGGAGGAAGAACTTCCGCCGCGCCAGTTGGTTCCCGCCGGTGATTCAAACTGTGATCTTTCCGGCGCGGCCGGGTGATTGACTCTTGTGGCGATTGAGAACAAATAAAGAACAAACGCTGTTCAACCAGGAGCCGCCAAACCGATGTCCGCCTCCGTCCATGCCGTCGTCGCCGATCTGCGCGACCGCATCCGGCAGTTCGACGGCCGCGCCTTGCGCGACCGGGCGGTGCTGCCTTTCGGCGTGCCGGAGATCGACGAGCGGCTGCCCGGCGGCGGGCTGGCGCTCGCCAGCCTGCACGAGGTCTGCGGCGGCGGCAACGACGCCGTGGAGGGCGCGGCCGCCATGCTCTTTGCCGCGGGCATTGCGGCGCGCACCAAGGGACAGGTGCTCTGGTGCCTGACGCGGCCCGACCTCTTCGCACCCGCGCTCGCGCAGGCGGGGCTTTCCCCCGGCCGCGTCATCTATGTGGAGGCGGGCGACGAGAAGAGCCTGCTCCTCTGTTTCGAGGAGGGGCTGCGCCACGGCGGGCTCGGCGCGGTGGTGGCGGAGGTCGCGCGGCTGCCGATGGCCGCCTCGCGCCGCCTGCAGCTGGCGGCAGAGGCCGGCGGCACGCTCGGCCTTGCCGTGCGCCGTTTCCGGCTGAGGGCGGAGGCGGAGGCCTTCGCGCTGCCCTCCGCCGCCGTGACGCGCTGGCGGGTCTCCGTCCGTCCGTCGGCTGCCCTTCCCGTGCCCGGCATCGGCCGGGCGCGATGGCTGCTGGAACTCACCCGCTGCCGGGCCGGCGAGGCGGCGCAATTCGAAGTGGAGGCATCCGATGGCGAGGGTCGTATCGCTTTTTCTTCCCGGCTGGCCGATCGACCGCCTGAGGCGGGCGCTTGGCGCTTCGGCGCCTCCGCCTGACCGGCGGCTCGTGCTCGTCGGACGGGAGGGCCCGCGCCGCATTCTGACGGCGGTGAGCCGGGCGGCCGAGGAGGCAGGCCTGCGGGTCGGCATGCCGCTCACCAAGGCCCACGCGCTCGTGCCGGACGTCATGACCATGCCCGCCGATCCCGCTGCCGACGCGGCGGCGCTCGAACGCCTCGCGCTCTGGACCCTCCAGCACTATGCTCCGATCGTCGCACCCGATCCGCCGGACGGCCTCGTCATCGACGCCACCGGCACGGACCACCTGCACGGCGGCGAGGCGCGCATGCTGACCGGTCTCGTCAACCGTCTCGCGGCCTCCGGCATCAGCGCCCGCGCCGCCGTCGCCGACACCTGGGGCGCGGCCTATGCCGCCGCCCGCTTCCTTGCCGATCCCGTGCGCGTCATCGCATCCGGCGCCGCCGGGAAAGCCGTGGCGCCGCTCCCCATCCAGGGCCTGCGCCTCCCGCCGGAAACCGTGGCGGGCCTGCATGTTCTCGGCTTTGCCAGTATCGGCGATGTGCTCGCCGTGCCGCGCGCGCCGCTCGTGCTGCGCTTCGGCCCGCTCCTCGGCCGCAGGATCGGCCAGCTTGAGGGCACGGTCCGCGAGCCTGTCGATCCGCTGCGCGATCTGGAACTCGTGACGGTCCGCAAGGTTTTCGGCGAACCGATCGGTGCGCCGGAGACCATCGCCCGCTACACGGCGGCCCTTGTCCGCGACCTTTGCCTGGCGCTGGAAAAACGCGGCCTCGGTGCCCGCCGTCTCGACCTCCTCTTCCACCGCGTCGACAATTCCCTGCAGGCGATCCGCGTCGGCACGGCGCGCGCCGCGCGTGAGGAGAAGCGGCTCACCCGGCTTCTCTGCGACCGGATCGAGACGATCGATCCCGGTTTCGGTATCGAGATCATGGACCTGACCGCGACGCTCGCCGAACCGCTCGTCCTGCAACAGGCCGCCTCCTCGCTGATCGAGGAGGAGCAGGCGGACATTGCCGCCCTCCTCGACGTGATCGCCAACCGCATCGGTGCGGACCGGCTCTACCGTCTCGCTCCGGTGGAAAGCGACGTGCCCGAACGCTCCGTCCGTCGCCTGCCGCCCTTGGCGCCGGACGACGGTGCGGCCTGGCAGGAGCGCTGGCCGCGTCCGGCGCGCCTGCTGGCGCGGCCGGAGCCGGTCGAGGTCGTGGCGCTCCTGCCCGACCATCCGCCCGCCTTCTTCACCTGGCGCGGAGTGCGGCGGCGGGTGAAGCGGGCGGACGGGCCCGAGCGCATTTTCGGCGAATGGTGGAAGCGTGACGCGGAGCGCGCCGCCGTGCGCGACTATTTTCGGGTCGAGGATACGGAAGGCGAGCGTTTCTGGCTCTTCCGCTCGGGCGACGAGGCTCAGGCCGCCAGCGGCGGCGGCCGCTGGTTCCTGCACGGGGTCTTCGCATGAAACCGCGCTATGCCGAGCTTCAGGTCACCTCCCACTTCTCGTTCCTGCGCGGCGCGAGCAGCAGCGACGAGCTCTTCCTGACGGCGCAGGCGCTCGGTATCGATGCCCTGGCCGTCGTCGACCGCAACAGCCTTGCCGGCATCGTGCAGGCGCACCGGGCGGCGAAGGAGACGGGCGTGCGCCTCGTCGTCGGCTGCCGGCTGGATCTCGCCGACGGCATGTCGCTGCTCGTCTATCCGACCGACCGCGCCGCCTATTCCCGCCTCTGCCGCCTGCTTTCCATCGGCAAGAAGAGGGCCGGCAAGGGCAAGTGCCATCTCGAATGGCAGGATGTGGTGGAATGGAACGAGGGCCTCATTGCCGTGCTGGTGCCCGGCGAGGCGGACGAGACCGCCGCCTTCCAGCTGCGCCGCCTCTCCGAAGCCTTCCGCGGCCGCTGCTATCTCGCCCTCACGCTCCGCCGCCGGCCGAACGACCAGCTGCGCCTCTTCGAGCTCTCCAGTCTCGCCGCGCACCATCGCGTGCCCACCGTCGTCACGAACGACGTGCTCTATCACGAGCCGGGCCGGCGCATGCTGCAGGACATCGTCACCTGCATTCGCCACAACGTCGTCATCGACAATGCCGGCTTCCTGCGCGAGCGCCATGCCGACCGCTATCTGAAGCCGCCGGAAGAGATGCACCGCCTCTTTGCGCGCTATCCGCAAGCCCTTGCACGCACGCGGGAGATCGTGGAGCGCTGCCGGTTCTCGCTGGACGAGCTGCAATATCAATATCCCGACGAGAAGGAGCATGCGGACCTCACGCCACAGGAGGCGCTGGAGAAGTACACGTGGGAGGGAGCGGCCGTCCGGTATCCGCACGGCGTGCCGGACATGGTGCGCGAGAAGCTGAAGCATGAGCTCCGCCTGATCGAGAAGATGAAATATGCGCCCTATTTCCTGACGGTCAATTCGATCGTCCGGAAGGCCCGTTCGATGGGCATCCTCTGCCAGGGCCGGGGATCGGCGGCCAACAGCGCCGTCTGCTTCGTTCTCGGCATAACCTCCATCGATGCGAGAAAGAACGGCCTGCTCTTCGAGCGCTTCGTCTCCGAGCAGCGCGGCGAGCCGCCCGACATCGACGTGGATTTCGAGCACGAGCGCCGCGAGGAGGTGATCCAATGGATCTACGAGACCTACGGAAAGGACCGTTCCGCACTCTGCGCCACCGTCATACGCTACCGCTCCCGCGCGGCCATGCGGGATGTCGGGCGTGCGCTCGGCATGCCGGAAGACGTGCTGAAGGCGCTCTCCTCGCAGGTCTGGGGCTGGTCCAACGATATTCCCCAAAGCCATGCCGGAGCGGCCGGCCTCAACGTGGACGACCGGCGCGTCCGGCTGCTGTTCGAGCTCGCCCGGCAGTTGATCAACGCGCCGCGCCACCTCTCGCAGCATCCGGGCGGCTTCGTGCTGACGCATGACCGGCTGGACGATCTGGTGCCCATCGAGCCGGCGGCCATGGACGACCGGCAGGTGATCGAATGGGACAAGGACGACATCGAATACCTGCATTTCATGAAGGTCGACGTGCTGGCGCTCGGCATGCTCACCTGCATGCGCCGTGCCTTCGATTTCCTGAAGGAGCACAAGGGCTTAACCTATACGCTCGCCAATATTCCGCCCGACGACCCGGCGACCTTCGCCATGATCTCGAAGGCCGATACGCTCGGCACCTTCCAGATCGAGAGCCGTGCGCAGATGTCCATGCTGCCGCGCCTCAAGCCGAAGGAATTCTATGACATCGTCATCCAGGTGGCGATCGTGCGGCCGGGGCCGATCCAGGGCGACATGGTGCATCCTTACTTGAGGCGGCGGCAGGGGTTGGAGAAGGTCGACTATCCCAAGCCCGCGTTTGAAAAGGTCCTGAAGCGGACGCTCGGCGTGCCCCTGTTTCAGGAACAGGCGATGCAGGTCGCCATCGAATGCGCCGGCTTCGAGCCCGGCCGTGCCGACCAGCTACGCCGGGCGATGGCGACGTTCAAGCAGACAGGCGGCGTGGACAAGTTCCGGGATGAACTGCGGGACGGCATGGTCGGCAAGGGATATACGCGCGAATTCGCCGAGCGCATGTGCCGCCAGCTCGAAGGCTTCGGCTCCTACGGCTTTCCCGAAAGCCACGCCTACAGCTTCGCGATCATCGCCTATGCCTCGGCTTACGTGAAGTGCCACCATCCGGACGTCTTCTGCGCCGCCCTGCTCAATTCCCAGCCGATGGGCTTCTACGCGCCGGCGCAGATCGTGCGCGATGCGCGCGACCATGGGGTGGAGGTGCGGCCCGTCTGCATCAACCAAAGCCGGTGGGACTGCACGCTGGAGCCGACCGAGATCAAGGGGCGCCTTGCCGTGCGCCTCGGTTTAAGGATGGTCAAGGGATTGAAGAACCGGCAGGGCAGCGACCTCGTCTTGGCGCGGGCGGATGAGCCCTTCGCCTCCGTCGACGACTTCTGGCGCCGCTCGGGCCTTCCGGCCGAGACGCTGGTCAGGCTTGCCGAAGCCGATGCCTTCCGCCCGTCGCTCGGCCTGTCGCGCCGGCAGGCGCTCTGGGCGATCCGGGGCCTGAGGGACGAGCCGCTGCCGCTCTTCGCCGCCGCAGCAGAGCGGGCGGCGGCGACCGTTCCGGAGATGGTCGAGCCGGCCGTGGCGCTGCGTCCCATGGCGACGGGCGGCGAGGTGGTGGAGGATTACGGCCATGTCGGACTGACGCTGCGGGCGCATCCGGTCAGCTTCCTGCGGCAGGGCCTCGCGCACCGCCGCATCCTCACCTGCGCCGAGGCGATGCGGCTCACGGACCGCCAGAAGGTCGAGACGGCCGGGATCGTGCTCGTCCGCCAGCAGCCGGGCTCGGCCAAGGGCGTGATCTTCGTGACGATCGAGGACGAGACGGGCATCGCCAACCTCGTCGTCTGGCGCAAGGTCTTCCTTGCCTATCGTCCCATCGTCATGGGCGCGCCGATGATCGGCGTCAGGGGCCATGTCCAGCGGGAAGGGGAGGTGGTGCATATCGTCGTGCGGCACCTTACCGACCTTTCCGCGGATTTCGCCACGATCGGCCGGCGCGGCGGCGCTTTGGAGCCGGAAGGCGCAGGCGAGGTGCAGGCGATCCGCGTCAGATCCCGCGACTTCCACTGACCCGCCGGCCTCACATGAAGTCGCGCGGGACGGCCTTCTCGAAGATCTTCTCGAAGATCTGCGCCTCGCCCTCGAAGGCGCGCACGGAAGCCGAGATCAGCCAGTCCGTCGCGCTGCAGGCGATGGTCGCCGTCGAGACCGTGCGCACGACCCAGCCGGAGCGCTGCATGTCGCAGGTCCAGACCGCCGTGCCGGTCATCGACAGCGGATCGTCCCCGGCGATCGACCAGAGCTCCTCGCGCACCTGCCGGGTCGCAAGGCCTGTGGCGGGGTGCGCGTGAAGGCCGGTGTCCTCGTAGATCGAATATTCGGTGAGCCCGTTCGTCAGGTCCCGCTCCACGTTCCGCGCCGTCTCACCGGGGGCAAGCTCGGTATATTTCGGCAGCGGATCGGGATCGGCCGGCTCCGGGATGGAGACCGCCCGGTGCGCGCCGAGCTTCGGCAAGGCAAGGCCGAGCGAGGCAAGGTCGATCGTCACGCCCGCATCCACAGGCGGCGGCAGCACCATCGGCCAGTAGGCGGTCGAAATCGACAGGCGGATGCGGTGGCCGGCGCGGAAGCGATAGCCCATGGCATCGAGCACGAGGCGGATGCGGGTCTTCTCGCCTTTCGGCATCGCCTTCGGCTCGGCATTGCCCTCGCGGTGGGCGAGGTTCAGCACGCCGAAGGTGACGCGCGTGGCCGTGCCGTCCGGATGCACGTCGACGAGGCGGGCGCACAGGTTGGCGATGTCGTCCTCCGTCGACAGGTCGAGCTCGAGCACCGGCTGGCCGAGGAAATCCTGCGCCTCGGCGAGCGGCGTCGTCTCGACGACGAGCGAACCGGCGTCGTCGAGACGCTGGTCGAGCGCCATTTCCGCATCCGGCTTCAGCGTGAACCATTCGCCGGCCATGGTGCCGGTGTCGAGCGGCGACCTGAGATAGCGGTCGTTGCCCGCCGCGCCCGCAATCGGCATGCCCGGCGCGAGCGCGCCGTACTGCTCCACGTAGAACGTCGCCATTTCCGGCGCCTCCCAGCGGTCCTTGGCGATCCAGAAGCCCGGATCGGCCTCGCGGCGCAGCGCGGGCCGGGCCGCGTCCTGGATATAGGCGCGCACCTGCGGCGTTCGTTCCGCGCCGTTCTCCTCGCCGCGCAGCCAGCGGTTCCACCAGGCGATGGCCTCGGCGTGGAAATCCATGCGCGGCTTCGGCCAGGCGAAATGCGGATATTTGTGGATCCAGGGCCCGATCAGGGCCTTGGCCTTGTCGCCGAGCCCTTCGACGGCCTTCAGCGGCGTGCTGCGGTAGCCGTCCGCCCAACCGGCGATGACGAGGGCGGGCACCGGAAAGCCGTCGAAATCCTCGCATATCGAGCCATGCTTCCAGAAGGCGTCCCGACGCTGGTGCTGCAGCCACTCCTCCATGAAGAAGGGCTCGTTCTCCAGCCGCTCCAGCCACATGGCCCTCCAGCGTTCGCCGACGATCGCCGGATCGGGCGAGCGGGACTGGTAGGCGAGCATGGTCGCGGCCCAGGAGAGCTGGGCGGAAAGATGCGTGCCGTTCTTGTAGTGGATGTCGTCGTTGTAGCGGTCGACGGTGGAGGCGATGGAGATGACGGCCTTCAATGCCGGCGGCTTCAGCGCCGCGACCTGAAGGCAGTTGAAGCCGCCCCAGGAGATGCCCATCATGCCGACGCTGCCGTTCGACCAGGGCTGGGCGGCGATCCAGGCGATGAGCTCGCAGGCGTTCGCCAGCTCCAGCGGCGTGTACTCGCCGTCGATGACGCCATCGGATTCGCCCGAGCCGCGGATGTCGACCCGCACGCCGGCAATGCCGGCGGCGGCGAAGACGGGGTAGGTCGATTCGTCGCGCGGGCTTGTCCCGTCGCGCTTGCGGTAGGGCAGGAACTCCAGGACGGCGGGCACGGGGTCCTCGTGCGCGCCGTCCGGCATCCAGATGCGCGCGGCGAGCCGCGTGCCGTCGGCAAGCGTGATCCATTCGTTTTCGATGACGGTGAAGGCGCGGGACGTCATGGGCGGTCCGTTCGGTAAGTGCGTTCTGGGCGGCCTGAAGGAGGGGCACGGCGGTGCCGCCTCCCGTCGAAAGATAGGGGGCGGCGGTCAGGCGTCCAGCCAGACCCGGCTCGCGACATAGCCGTTGGAGACGTCGTTGCCGATATCGTGCACATACCCTTTCACCTGCCTGGAGCAGGCGTTGAGATAATCGTTGAAGACGGGAAGGATCAGCCCGCCTTCCTCGCGCACCATGAGCGCCATCGTCCTATAGAGCTCGCGGCGCTTGGTTTCGTCGAGCTCAGCCCGCGCCTGGAGAACCAGCTTGTCGAAATCCGGCCGCTTGAAGCGCGTGTCGTTCCATTCGGCATTGGAGACGTAGGAGGTGGAATAGCGCGAGTCCTGCGTCGGGCGTCCGCCCCAGTAGGAGGCGCAGAACGGCTGGACGTTCCACACGTTCGTCCAGTAGCCGTCGTCCGGCTCGCGCTTGACGTCAATGGCGATGCCGGCCTTCTTCGCACTCTCCTGGAAGAGCACGGCGGCATCGACGGCGCCGGGGAAGGCCGCCTCCGCGGTGCGCAGGACGACCGGTCCTGAATGGCCGGACTTCTTGTAATGGAAGGCCGCCTTGTCTGGATCGTAGGCTCGCTGCTCGATTCCCTCGGGTGCCAGCGCATAGGCCGCGTTGACCGGATAGTCGTTGCCGAGCGTGCCGTAGCCGCCGAGCACGCGGTCGAGGATCTCCTGGCGGTCGACGGCGTGTTTCAGGGCGAGCCGCAGGTCGTTGTTGTCGAACGGCGCGGTGTCGCAATGCATCAGGAAGCTGTAGAAGCCCTTGCCGGCCGTCTGGAGGATCTCGACGATCGGCGCACGCTTCAGGAGCTCGACGGTCTTGGGCTCGACCGAGCTGATGAAATGGACCTGGCCGGACGACAACGCCGCGATCCGCGCGGTGGTGTCGTTCATGACGATGATCTCGACGCTGTCGACGAAGCCGCGGTCGGAGCGCCAGTCGTTCGGGTTCTTCTCGAACGTGGCCCGCACGCCGGCCTCGAACGAGGACAGCTTGTAGGGGCCGGTGCCGATCGCGGCATTGGGGTTCTCCGTGCCGCCGGCGGGCTGGATGATCAGGTGGTAGTCGGACAGGATCAGCGGCAGGTCCGCATTGCCTTCGTGGAGGGTGATCACCAGGTCGCCGGCCTTGTCCTCGATGCCCTTGATCGATCCGAGCAGGCCGAGCGCGCCCGACTTGGACCCGGCATCCGAATGCCGCTTCAGCGTCGCGATCACGTCGGCGATCGTCATCGGCCGGCCGTCGTGGAACTGCACGCCCTTGCGGATGTGGAACGTCCAGGTGACGGCATCGGAGGACGCTTCCCAGGATTCCGCGAGCGCGGGAACCGCAGCGCCCGTTTCCGGGTGGGATTCCACGAGCGTGTCGCCCCAGCAGCGGCCTGTCACGAAGGCGACGCCCGCGCTGTAGCCGGCCGGATCGAGCGTGTCCGTCGCCGCGCCGCCCTTCAGGCCGAGCTTCAGGTGCCCGCCGCGCTTCGGCTCCTGCGCGCGGGCGCGGCCGGAAGCAAGCGACAGGGTGGTTGCGGCCAGCATGCCGAAGGCGGCGGTTCCGCCGAGAAAATCGCGGCGGCTGATGCCGCCGGCGCATGTCCCGTCAGGCTTCCAGATGCGAGTCATGGCGTTGTTCCCCTTCTTTTGACCGGCTCCGCAAACCGGCGGAGCACCGAGCCGAGTCGTAGCAAACATCCGCTCGGCAAAGAATTTCACGACTTGACGTGGTTTTACGCTGCTTTACGCTCTCCTTGTCGAGGAGCGAACCATGCGTGCATCCCCTTTTTCCACCAATCTCCGGCAGGCCTGCAGCACGCGCAAGTCCGTGTCGGAGATCTGCCGCCAGCTCGGCATCAACCGGCAGCAGTTCAACCGCTATGTGAACGGGGAGGCCGTGCCGTCTCCTCACAATCTGGCGCGCATCGCCGCCTTCTTCGGGGTGCGCCCGGCCGATTTCACGCTCGATCCGCCGCTGTTCGAGCAGCGCCTTTCCAGCGCGTCGGGCAGCGCCTTCGAAACGGACGCGCTGCGGGCCTGCTTTCCGGGCAACCTGCCGTCCCTGCGCCGGCATCTCGGCTACTACCAGACATATCATGTCTCGCTGTCGTGGCCCGGCATGATCGTCTCATCCTGCGCGAGGCTGGATGAGCACGACGGCATGGTGCGCGTGAAATCCATCGAACGCATCCAGGACCGGCCGCACGAGATCCGCCAGTTCTCGAAATATGTCGGCCTCGCCTCCTTCCTGCGCAACCGGATCTTCGTCGTCGAGCGCAGCACCGGCCCCGAGCCGATGATCGCCGAGACGATCCTGACGCCGTTCGAAACGCACCAGCGCATCTACCTCAAAGGAATGACGGTCGGCGTCTCCTGGCGGAAGCAGAACCTTCCCTATGCGTCGCGCGTCATCTGGCGCCATCTCGGCACGGACACCGACCGGCGGCAGCTCCTGTCCCGCTGCGGCGTGCTGCATCCGGGTTCGCGCCAGCTTCCCCCGACGGTGCGGGAATTCCTGGAAATGGACGGCAGCCCGGCCATCTCCGTCCCATTCAGCGGAGCATAGGCGCAACGCTTGCCCGGTCCGGAAAACTCGCATACGAAAATGGGGAGCGAGCGGGGAGGGGCATCATGCAGGATCAACAAGCGGCTTTGCAGGATGCGGCGCGGCTGGACGATCCCAAGCGCGCCTACAGGGTCCTCGTCGCCGACCTCGTCGGCCTGCGCTTCGACGCGGACGGCCGGCCCGATCCGGGCGAGGTCCGCGCGCATGTCGAGGCGCGGGGCTGCACGTTCCATGACGGCCCCTACGAGCGCGAGGCGCTTCCGCCCGGCATCCATTTCTTCTACCAGCCCGATCTCAGCGCCGAGGTCGAGATCATCGCACAGACGGCGGACGGCCGGTACGATGCGCTGGTCGCCGCGGCGACCTTCATTCCCAAGCAGGCCATCTTCCCGCTCGGCGGCGTGCGCATCGGCTCCGGCACCGGCAACATGGGCTCGGCCTCCTGGGGCGGCGGCAATGGCGAGGGCGGCGCCGCGCCGCTGATGAACACGCCCGGCATCAACAGCCGCGCGACGGCGCAGATGGTCATGAAGGCGGTGCTGAAGGTGACGCCCGATCTGCCGGTCGACCTCCTGCACCAGCGCGTCGTGGCCGGCGATTTCGATACCGGCCGGGACCTCAAGTCCTATCCGACCACCAAGCTCGAAAGCCGCCGCATGGCGGTGCTCGGCTACGGCAATATCGGCCGCGAGGTGGCAAAGCTCGCGCGCGCTTTCGGCATGCAGGTCACGGTCTATGCCCGCCCGAAGCATCGGCAATGGATCGAGGCGGAGGGATTCGCCCATGCCGCGACGCCGGCGGAGGCCGCCAGCGGCGCCGACGTGCTCTCCGTCCATGTCGGCCTCGGCCGGCTGGACGAGGCGACGCGTGTCTACGCCAATGCGGGCCTTGTCGGCGAGGCGGTGCTGTCGGCGATGAACCGGGGCGCGGTCGTCGTGAACTACGACCGCGGCGAGGTGGTGGATACGGCCGCGCTCGACCGGGCGCTCGCCTCCGGGCAGGTCCGCCATGCCGCGATCGATGCCGATCTCTTCAAGAGCGCGGCGAGCGGCGTGCTCAGCGGGCCGATGCTGCCCTACCTGAAACTTGCCGAGCGCCATCCGGGCAGGCTCGAACTTTTGCCCCATGCCGCGGCCGATACGGACCACCCCTCCCGCGTCGCGGGCGCCTGCCAGGCCGTCGACCAGATCATCGACGCGATCCGCTATCGCCGGGTCACCAACCTCAAGGGAGACCTGCCGGAGGGCTATGCCGATGCCGGCGCGAAGGTGCCGCCCGGCATCGGCCGCGTCACGACGGCGGCGCTGGCGGCGGCCGCGGCCGATCCGCGCTTTGCCGAGCTGCACGACATCTCCCGCGAGATCGCCGACACGCTCGAAGCCATCGTGGAGGCGGTGGAAGAGGGTATGAGGCACCAGCCGGCGGACGGCGACGTTGCCGCGCTCACCCATCTTCTGCTGCGCCAGCGCCGGCTTATCGAAGCCCTGGGACTGGACGGGCCGGCGGACGCCTGAGGACGCGGGAACTTTCGTCGGCACCGCAAGTTCCCTTCCTGACACGATATTCAGGGAGTGCAGCCATGACCCACCAGCAGGACGAACGCGGCGACCCGCTCACGCGCACTCACGATCCCGTCCGAAAGGAATATGCGGCGCGGGAAAGCAGGCAGGGTGGCCTCGGCCGGCCGGTGCTGAAGGTGCTCGGCATCAGCCTCGCCCTTGCCTTTCTCGTCTGGGGCGCGGTGGAAATATGGGGCGAGCGGGTCGATCCCTCCGCGCCGGACGATACGTCGCAGACCTCCTCGACCTCGAATGATGCCGGAACGCCGGCACAGGACACGATCGACGACACCGCTCCCGACGGCGGGCAAACGGTACCGACGGATCGCGATCCCACCCAGCAGTCCGGCACCGGGGGCGACAGCCAGCGCGTGACGCCGGACGGCACGGCGAACTGACGGATGCGGACTGCCGGCGCTGATCAGCCGTGCCGTCCGTACCGCCGCATGACGGCCATCAGTTCATCATGCCGGATGGCCTCGACGCGGAGACGGTCATGGGGCGTTCCGCCCGAATCCTCCGCCGCCAGCATGGCATTGACGACCGCCTCCTCCACGCTTTCCACCGCAGCCAGATAGACCGGGTCGAGATGCTCGTCGTTGACGATCTCGAGGCTTAGCCTTATCGGTGCGCGGTGCGCCATGGGCTGCGGGTTGGCGGTCGAGAAGGCGAGGAAGATGTCGCCGGAATTGTTGCCGCCGGGCGTGCCGTTGCGGCCGATGCCGATCGCCGCGCGGCGGGCGAGGCGCGTGAGCTGGTGCGGCGCCATCGGCAGGTCCGTGGCGATGACGACGATGACCGAGCCGCGTTCCTTGAGCTGGCTTTGCGGCGTGTTGTCCGTAAGGTGCCTGCCGACGGGAACGCCGCAGATCGTCAGCCAGTCGCGCTGGCCGTGATTGGCCTGGACGAGCGTGCCGATCGTGTAGTCCTCTTCGCCGAGGGTAACGAGCCGGGAGGACGTGCCGGTGCCGCCCTTGAAGCCGTAGGCGATCATGCCGGTGCCGCCTCCGCAATTGCCTTCCGCGACCGGGCCGCGCGAGAGGCTGTCGAGCGCCGCGCGCACGTCCGTTTCCGTCACCGGCAGGCCGTTGATGTCGTTGAGCACGCCGTCATAGGTCTCGGCGATCACCGGCATCAGCCAGAGAAAATCGCCGGCCTCGTAGGTCGAGGCGTAGCGCTCCAGCATCCAGCGGATCGTCGTATGGTGGGTGATGCCGACGCCGTGCGTGTTGGTGATCATCACCGGGCCGAGAAAGGTGCCGCCGTCCTCGATCCAGTGTGTGCCGGTCATCTCGCCGTTGCCGTTGAAGCGGTGCACGCCGGCGTAGACCGGCACGGGGGACTCGCTGCCCGAATGCGGCAGGATGGCGGTGACGCCGGTGCGTACCGGCAGCTTCCGGCCCGGCCGGGGCGTCTCCTCGCGGATGGTGCGCAAGCCGACGGCGATGCCCTCCACATCGGTGATGGCGTTGAAGGGGCCGGTGCGGCCGGTGAACGGCAGGCCGAGGTCGCGGGCGCGAGGCTTGATCGTCTGGTTCATGGTCATTTCTGCCGGGAGCGAAGGTAGAGGCCGAGCGAGGCGACGACGAAGGAGAAGGTCAGCATCATCACGGCGATGGCGTTGATCTCCGGCTTGATGCCGCGGCGGAGCATGGCGAAGATGAACATCGGCAGGGTCGTCACGTCGACGCCGGCGATGAAGTAGGTGATCACCAGATCGTCCATCGAGATGATGAAGGCGAGCAGCGCGCCGCCGACGATGCCGGGCAGGAGCTGGGGGAAGACCACCTTGCGGAAGGTCGTCCACTCGTTCGCGCCGAGATCGGCCGAGGCGTGCTCCAGCGTGCGGTCCATGCCGGCGAGCCGGGCGGAGACGACGATGAAGACGTAGGAGATGAGGAAGGTGCACTGGCCGATAATGATCGTCTTCAGGCCGAGGTTGACGCCTGCGTTGACGAAGAAGATCAGCAGCGCGATGCCGAGCACGATGTCCGGCATCAGCATCGGCATGAACATGACGACGCGGTAGAATCGTCTTCCGAAGAAGTCGAAGCGGTAGAGCGCGATGGCGATCGCCGTGCCGAGCACGGTGGCGATGGTCGTCGTCGAGGCGGCGATCATCAGGCTGTTCCAGACGGCCCGCACGAGCTGGTCGGTCGATTCGATATAGAGCGCGTTTTCGGAAACCGCCGTCTTGAAGCCGAGGACCTGGGCGTACCATTCGGTAGTGAAGCCCGTCCAGGTCATCATGTTGATCGGGTTGGAATTGAACGAATACACCGCAATCAGCGCCAGCGGGATGTAGATGAAGGCGAAGAAGAGGGCGGTGTAGGCGACGAGGCTGCCGCGGGCGAGGGAGGCAAGGATCTTCACGACGCCCTCCCTCAGCGCCCGGTCGCGGCGTCGATGCCGCGCCGGCCGGAAACGATCACATAGACGAAGAGCATCACGAGCATCACGCCCATCACCATCATGGCGAGCGCCGAGCCGAAGGGCCAGTTACGCGCGGCGAGGAACTGCTGCTCGATGAGGTTGCCGAGCATCATCACCTTGGCGCCGCCGAGGATCGCCGGCACGACGAAGTTGCCGAGCGCCGGGATGAAGACGATGAGCGCGCCGCCGGCGATGCCGGGCGCCGTCAGCGGCAGGATAATGCGCAGGAACGTGCGGACCGGCCCGGCGCCGAGATCGAGCGAGGCGCGCACCAGCGTCCAGTCGAGCTTTTCGACGCTCGCATAGACCGGCATGAACATGAAAGGAATGAAGACGTAGACCATGCCGACGATGATCGCGCCGTCCGTATAGATGAGTTCGAGCGGCCGGGCGACGACGCCGGTGTTCAGCAGCACCGCATTGACGAGGCCGGTCTGGCGCAGGATCAGCACCCAGATGAAGAGGCGCACGATAAGGCTGGTGAAGAAGGGCAGCGTGATGAGGAAAAGGCAGAAATTCTTCCAGCGCTCGGAGAGCCGGCTGATGCAGAAGGCGGCCGGATAGCAGACGAGGAGCGTGGCGGCCACCGTCAGCGCGGCGATCTTCAGCGAGCGCAGGAAAATCGCGATGTAGACCGGGTCGAAATCCTCGAACATCGGATCGGCGAAGCCGAGGATGCGGCCGTAATTGTGCGGGTACCAGGTCCATTCCACGCCGCCGTAGAGGCCTGGCGCGAGAAAACTCGTCACGATCATGATGGCGAGCGGGCCGAGGAAGAAGACGGCGAGGAACAGCGTGACCGGCCCGAGCAGGACGGCAAGCTGGATGCGGCGGAGGGACGCGATGGACGACATGTCAGGCGGCCTCCGCGGGGATGAGGTGGACCGCCGCCGGATCGTAGGCGAGGCGCGCGCGGCGCGACCGCTCTATCTCGCCGACGAGGCTGCGCCGCGCGGCCGGGATTTCCGCGATGACGCGCCGGCCCGCCGCGGTGCGGCCGAAGATCTCGAAGGTGGAGCCGACGAAGACGATCTGTTCGAGCTCGACGTCGAGGCCCGGCGCATCGTCGCCAGGCCCGGCGAGGAAGAACTGCTCCGGGCGGATGAGTGCGGTCGCCGTGCCGTTCGCGCCGGCCTTCCCGTGGGCGATGGCGAGGCCGTCGCCCGTCAGGAGCCGTGTGCCGTCCGCCTGGCCCTCGAAGAGGTTGCTCGCGCCGACGAAGGTGGCGACGAAGCTGTTCTTCGGCTCGTCGTAGATGGCGCGCGGCGTATCGAGCTGCTGGATGCGCCCGCCCGAGAGAACGGCGACGCGGTCCGACATGGTGAGCGCCTCCTGCTGGTCGTGCGTGACGAAGATGAAGGAGATGCCGAGTTCGTGCTGGAGCGTCTTCAGCTCGATCTGCATGGCCTGGCGCAGGTTCTTGTCGAGGGCGGAGAGCGGCTCGTCGAGCAGCAGCAGCTTCGGGCGCGCGATGATGGCGCGGGCGAGCGCCACGCGCTGCTGCTGGCCGCCGGACAGCTGGCGCGGCTTGCGGCCCTCCATACCTTCGAGACCGACCATGCGCAAGGCGTCGGCGACCCGCCTTGCCCGCTCGGGCTTGGCGACGCCCGCCACCTCCAGCGCATAGCCGGCATTCTCGCCGACCGTCATGTGCGGGAAGAGCGCGTAGTTCTGGAAGACCGTGTTGACCGGGCGGCGGTAGGGCGGCCGGTCCGTCATGTCCTCCCCGTCGATCAGGATGCGGCCGGAATCGAGCGCGACGAAGCCGCTGATCGCCTGCAGCAGGGTGGTCTTTCCGCAGCCTGAAGGCCCCAGCAGCGTCAGGAATTCGTTGCGCCTCACCTCGAGGTCGATCGCGTCCAGCGCCGTGACCGTCTGGCCTTCGGGCGTGGCGAAGGCCTTCGCCGCCTTGTCCAGGCGGACTATGGAATCTCGCATCGTCGTTCCCCAAAATGTTATAAAAATAACGCTTGTGCGATTTAGATATATGGATACCATTTATCCATCCAAGTCAACGGCCGGCAGAAGCCGTGACGGGAAAGCCGGCGCAAAGGAAAGCGCCGGGGGCCACGACGGGCCGAACCTTCAGAGGAGACTATCGATGACGAAAACTGATCGCGCCGGCGCATCCGGCCTTCGCGCATGGGCGCGCCGCACCGCCGTTTCGCTCGCCGCCCTTCTGGCAACGGCGGGCCTGGCCGGCGCTGCCGAGCTCAACGTCTACAACTGGGGCGAATACATCAATCCGGAGGTCCTGAAGAAGTTCGAGGAGGAGACCGCGATCAAGGTCAACCTCTCGACCTATTCGTCCAACGAGGAAATGCTGGCCAAGATCCAGGGCGGCGCCACGGGCTACGACATCGTCTTCCCGTCGGTGCACATGCACGACATCATGGCCAAGCTCGACCTTCTGGAAAAGACCGACATCAACACCTACGAGGGATTCAAGAACATCGACCCGGCGTTCCTGCGCGCCAAGAGCGACCCGAAGGGCGAATATTGCCTGCCCTATGCCTGGGGCTCGGTCGGCATCTTCTACAACCGCACTGTCCTCGGCAAGGACGTCACCGGTTGGAAGGACCTCATCGAGACGGTCAAGGCGAAGGGGCTGAAGTTCACCCTGCTCGACGACATGCGCGAGGTTCTCGCCGTCGGCCTCATCCTCAACGGCCACAAGATCAACTCCACCGATCCGGCCGAACTCCAGCAGGCCGCCGACACGATCATCGCCATGAAGCCCCATGTCGCGGCCTTCACCTACGATACGCGGCCGATGGTGCAGTCGGGCGACGTCGCCGCCGGCCACTTCTTCGTCGGCGCCATGGTGGACGTCTTCGCCGACGAGAAGAACCTCGGCTACGTGATCCCCGAGGAGGGGGCGACGATGTACCAGGAGGACATCTGCGTGCTGAAGACGGCGCCGAACAAGGAAAACGCCATGAAATTCATGCAGTTCTATACGCGCCCCGAGATCGTGGCGCTCAACGTCTCGCAGCAGACCAACGGCACTGCGAACGTTCCGGCGCGGGAATTGACCCCGGAAAAGATCAAGAATAGCAAGGAGATCAACCCGCCGGCCGAGACGATGGCGCGTCTCCAGATCTTCGAGGACCTGGGGCCGGCGCTCCGCCAGCTCGACCGTGCCTGGACACGGGTCAAGACGGCGCAGTGAACGCGTGACCCCGCCCGTTTCCGGACGGGCGGGACCTTGATGGGAGAGGCGACGTGTCGAGACGCATTCTGAAGCTCGTTCAGTCCGACGACCTCCGGCGGTCCAAGTCCGACAAGCTGATCGCGCATTACATCGAGCGCAACATCGCCGAGCTTCCCTTCGAGACGGCGCGCTCCATCGCCCAACGCCTCCAGATCTCGCCCATGACCGTCGGCCGCTACCTGCGCCGCATGGGCTTCGACGGCCTCGACGAACTGAAGGGCGAGCTTAGGCGCGGCAGCTCCAACCCGGCCTGGCAGGTGAAAGGCCAGGTCGACCGGCTGGAGCAGGACCGCAAGGAGGGCAAGCTGCTCGCCGGCCTCATCCAGCAGCAGATCGACAATCTCGGCGAGATCTACGCCATCACCATCGCGCGGGAATGGCAGCAGACGATCGATGCCCTGATCGGCGCCACGGAAGTCTTTGTCGCCGCCTACCAGAACGTGCGCGGCATCGCGCAATATTTCGCCAGCCAGCTTTCCTACACGCGCCCGCGCGTCCAGTTCGTCGACGGCCTCAACGGCACCTATGCGGAACTGCTCGACGGCTCCGTCGAGGGCCGCCTGCTCTTTCTGCACGACGTGCGCCGCTTTGCCGCGAAAGCCCGGCCGCTGGCGCTGGAGGCCCGGCGTGCCGGCGTCAAGGTCGTGCTGCTCACCGACGAGTTCTGCCCCTGGGGGGTGGAAGTCTCCGACATCTGCCTCGTCGTGCCCGGCTCGCACGGTCCGCTCTGGGACGGCGCCGCGACGATGACCGCCGTCATGGACCTGCTGCTCGCCAACATCATCGTCGTCAAGGGCGAGGAGGTGAGCGAACGCGTCGATGCGCTCACCCGCCTGCAGGATGTCTTCGGGGATTTCGAGAGCTGAGCGCGCTCGCGCCTTGACGCTGCCGAGCGCGGCGGACTAAGGATGGGGCGACGGTTCCCTGAAGGATGACTCCCAGGGGATTAATAGGGAACACGGTGCGGACGACCCAACAGGGACCCATTCCGTGGCTGCCCCCGCAACTGTAGGCGGATTGCCGCCTGTCCTTGGGACGCGAAAGCGTCATGCCACTGCGGTCTCCGCGGGAAGGCAGACAGGCCGCAGACATCCGTGAGCCAGGAGACCTGCCGTCAGCGCAACCATCCAAGTCACGGGCGGGGATGCCCGGAACAGGAGACGCCATGACGATTCCGGCTGCCCATCGCGGCAGATATCCGTTCGCTTTCTCCCGACCGCACCCGATCCGCCCCTGTCGGCGCGCCGGCCAGGCCGTCCGCTTTCACATCTCCGGGAGAAACCCATGACCATTTCCGTTGCGGCCCCGCGTGCCGCATCCTTCCTGTCGCTCGTTGCCGGCGCCGCCGCCTTCGTCCTTTCTTCCGGCACCGCCGGGGCCGCCGAGACGCAATATCCGCTGACGCTGGAAAACTGCGGCCGCCAGGTCACCTTCGAGAAGGCGCCCGAGCGCGCCGTCTCGCTCGGCCAGAGCTCGACCGAAATCCTCTACCTGCTCGGCCTCGCCGACCGCATGGTCGGCACGGCCGTCTGGATCGGCCCGGTCCTCGCCGGCTACGAGGACGTGAACGCCAAGGTCGAGCGCCTTGCCGACAACGACCCGAGCTTCGAGAGCGTCGTCGCCAAGAAACCGGACCTCGTGACCGCGCAGTTCCAGTGGCATGTCGGCCCTGAGGGCATCGTCGCGACGCCGGAACAGTTCGAGGAGCTCAATATCCCGGTCTATACCTCGCCGGCCGACTGCATCGGCAAGGACAATTCCGGCGGCGGCGACGGCGTGCGCAAGACCGTCTTCACCATGGACCTGATCTACAAGGAAATCAGCGAGCTGGCGCAGATCTTCAATGTCGGGGAGCAGGGCGAGAAGGTCATCGCCGACCTCAAGGCCCGCGAGGAGGCCGCGCGCAAGAA
The DNA here is from genome assembly GCF_046557955.1 of Shinella agrisoli. NCBI lineage: Bacteria > Pseudomonadati > Pseudomonadota > Alphaproteobacteria > Hyphomicrobiales > Rhizobiaceae > Shinella > Shinella agrisoli. The sequence goes on from NZ_JBJIEP010000009.1 coordinate 148,585, forward strand.
GATCGCCTCGGCCGAGGGCAAGCTTTCGGCCGTCTTCTGGTTCTCCAGCGCCGAGCTCGACATCGATCCCTATGTCGCCGGCAAGAACGGCGCGCCGGGCTACATCATGTCGGCGCTCGGCATCAGGAACGTCATCGAGAGCGAAGAGGAATGGCCGACGGTCGGCTGGGAGACCATCGCCAAGGCCGACCCGACGATCATCGTCGCCGGCAAGATGGAGCGCCGCCGCTTCCCCGCCGACGACGTCGCCGTCAAGCACAAGTTCCTGAAGGAAGACCCGGTCGCCAGCCTCATGCCGGCCGTCAAGAACGGTCATGTCTTCGACATGGATGCCCAGGCGATGAACCCGACGATCCGCACCATCGAGGGCATCGAAGTGCTCGCCGACGCCGTCGAGAAGGCTGGCCTGGCGAAGTGACGGCCGATCATCCCATATTGCTCCGGTCGGGCGCCGCTTTCGCGGCGCTCGTGCTGCTCGTCGCCGCGCTCGGCGTCGGTGCTGCGGTGGGCGAGACGGCCATTCCGCTCGACACCGTGGCGAAGACGGTGGCGAACCGCCTCTGGCAGGCGGGGCACGCGATCGAACCGATCGACGAGGGCATCATCTGGAACTACCGGCTGAGCCGGGCGGTGGTCGCCGCCTGCTGCGGCTCGGCGCTGGCGCTCTCCGGCGTCATCCTGCAGTCGCTGCTGCGCAACGCGCTCGCCGACCCCTATATCCTCGGCATTTCCGCCGGCGCCTCGACGGGCGCGGTGGGCGTCGCGATCCTCGGCCTCGGCGCCGGCATGCTGACCTTGCCGGTCGGCGCCTTCCTCGGCGCGCTCGTCGCCTTCGGCCTCGTCAGCGCGCTCGCCGTGCGCGCGGGCCGCGGGACGGGCGCGATCATCCTTGCCGGCGTCGCCGGCTCGCAGCTCTTCAACGCGCTCACCTCCTTCATCGTCACCAAGGCGGCCAATGCCGAGCAGGCGCGGGGCATCATGTTCTGGCTGCTCGGCAACCTTTCCGGCGTGCGCTGGCCGGATGTCTGGCTGGCGCTGCCGGTCGCCTTCCTCGGCCTCCTCGTCTGCCTCTGGCATGCCCGTGCGCTCGACGCCTTCACTTTCGGCACGGAATCGGCCGCCGCGCTCGGCATCCCGGTGCGCCGCGTCTATGCCGTGCTGATCGCCGTTTCCGCGCTGATGACCGCCGTCATGGTCTCCATCGTCGGCTCGATCGGCTTCGTCGGCCTCGTCATCCCCCATGCCGCGCGCATGGTCGTCGGCGTGCGCCACGGCCTCCTGCTGCCGGCCTCGGCGCTGATCGGCGCCGTCTTTATGATCGCCGCGGACGTGCTGTCGCGCGTCATCATCCCCGGCCAGGTGCTGCCCATCGGGGTCATCACCGCGCTGTTCGGCGCGCCGGCCTTCGCGCTCATCCTCAGCCAGAGGAGATCGGCCGTATGACGCTCTCGGCAAAAGGCCTCTTCTGGTCGGCCGGCGGCACGACCATCCTCACGGACGTCTCGCTCGACGTGCGGCCGGGCGAATTTTTGGGCATCATCGGCCCGAACGGTTCCGGCAAGACGAGCCTGATGGCGCTTCTCGCCGGCATCCGCAAGCCGCAGCGCGGCGAGGTGACGCTCGACGGCAAGCCGCTTTCCGCCCACGGCCGGCAGGGGATCGCCCGGCGCATCGCCTTCGTCGAGCAGCAGGCCGAAACCACCGAGCGCATTACGGCGCGGCAGGCCGTCGAACTCGGCCGCACGCCGCATCTCGGCGCGCTGACGCCCTGGTCGCGGGCGGACGACGCCATCGTCGACCGGGCGCTGGAGGAGGTCGACATGGCGCATTTCGCCGCCCGGCTCTGGCACACCCTTTCCGGCGGCGAGCGCCAGCGGCTGCACATCGCCCGCGCGCTCGCCCAGCAGGCGCCGATCCTGCTGCTCGACGAGCCGACCAACCATCTCGACATCGGCCACCAGATCGGCCTGCTCCAGCTGGTGCGCGAGCAGGAACTGACCGTCGTCGCAGCGCTGCACGACCTCAACCACGCCGCCATGTTCTGCGACCGCATCGCCGTCATGCAGGGCGGGCGCATCGTCGCGCTCGGCACGCCGGCCAAGGTACTGGAGCCGCAGCGCCTCGCCGACGTCTTCGGCGTCACCGTGGACGTCGAGCGCGACAGCGCCGGCGGCTGCTTCGTCCGCTACCGCCGGCCCGATCCGCGCCCGGCCAGACTCAAGCTCGTCGCAGAGGCAAGATGAAAACGCGTTTCCTTCTCACAGCGGCCCTCTTCGCCGCGCTCCACCACGCCGTGCCGGCCGCCGCCGAGACCTTCCGCGTCGAGATGCGCAACCGCGGCGAAAAGGGCTCGATGGTCTTCGAGCCGGATTTCCTGGCGATCAAGCCGGGCGACAGCGTGAAATTCATCGCCACCCACAAGAGCCACAACGCCGCGAGCATCGACGGCATGGTCCCGGAGGGCTACGCCGGCTTCAAGGGCAAGATCAACGAGGAGATCGAGGTCACGTTCGATCAGCCCGGCTATTACGGCATCAAGTGCTCGCCGCATTTCGGCATGGGCATGGTGATGCTGGTGAAGGTCGGCGAGGCGGAACTGACGGACGCCATCCGCAAGGTCGAGGTCCCGGCGCGCGCCCGGCCGCGCTTCGACGACATCTTCGCGCGCATCGACGCGGGCGAGGGGAAGTGATGCAGGGCACGCTCACGAACGGCGACCTCAAGGAGGACATCCGCGACTACTGGTCGCGCCGTTCCGAGACCTTCGACCTCGCCTTCGGCCACCGCATTCCGGAAGGGCCGGAATTCGACGCCTGGGCCGCGGCGATCCGCGAGCGCTTGGGCCCCGAGCCGCGCCGCGTGCTGGAACTCGCCTGCGGCACAGGGGAGGTGACTCGCCTCCTGCTTTCCCTCGGCCATGAGGTGACGGCGCTCGACTTCTGCGAGGCGATGCTGGCGGTCGCACGCAGGAAGCATGCCGGGGCGAAGGGCCTCCGCTTCCTGCTCGCCGACGCGGAGAACCCGATGGAGCCTGACGAGAGCTATGACGCCATCGTCTGCCGCCATCTCGTCTGGACGCTGACGGCGCCGGAGCGGGCTTTCTGCGAATAGCATCGCATGCTGAAGCCCGGCGGCATTCTTCTTTTCTTCGACGGCGACTGGGCCGCGCCGACCCGGCTCGGCCGGCTGGCGAGCCGGGCCATTGCCGTCATCGACAAGCTCGTCGGCACCGACCCGCACTATGACGGCGCGATGAGCGACCGCCATGCCGGCATCATGGAACGGCTGCCCTTCGGCGAAGGGCTCACCGTCGAGCGCGTTCTCCCGCTGCTCGAAGCGGCCGGTTTCCGGGATATGACGATCGGCTCGCATGCGCCGATCGCGGCGGCGCAGCGCCGAACGGCGGACCTGCGCAACAAGCTCCGCACGTTGCTTTACCGCCGCTTTATCCTCTGCAGCCGGAAATAGCGTCGGCCTCCGGCTCCACCGTCAGCCTGACGCGGTCGGCGGCAAAGCGCGTGCGGGAGAACTGGATGGGCGTGCCGTCGAGATCGGTGTTCACCGCCGTCGCCACGAGGATGATTGCGCCGGGCGAGAGCTTGAGGTTCCGCATGTCGTCGCCCTCGGCGTGGATCGCCGAGATTTCCGTCGAGCGGCGCACGTAGTCGGGCACGCCGAGCTCGCGGAAGGAGGCGGTGATCGATCGCGTCCGGTCGAACGCCGCGGCGATGCCGCCGAAACGATCCGCCGGAAAATAGTGCGTCCCGCAGGAGATCGGGCGCTTGTCGGCGCTGTTCACCGTCTCGAGGCGCACGCAGAGGGAACCCGTCGCCAGCCCGAGCGCATCCGCGACCGCGGAGGGGGCGACCTCCGTCGCGGACCCCAGCAGCCTGCCTTCGAGGTCGCGCGCCTGGTCGCCGAGCCCCTGCGAGAAGCGGGTGCGGCGGGAGATGGGAAAGCGCAGGCGGTCGCGCCGCTCGATACGCGTGCCGATGCCCTGGATCGGCCGAACGATGCCTTCCTCCGCCAGCGCCGCCATGGCGCTGCGCACCGTGTGCCGGTTCACGCCGAATCGCCCGGCGAGCACCGTCTCCGGCGGCATCATGCCGGTCTCGTCGAAATCGCCGTTGTTGATTGCAAGGCGCAGGCGGTCCGCGATCTGCCGCCAGAGCGCCACGCCCGTTTGCCGTTCCACCATTTCCGCCCCCGCGAACACCCCTTGTCACACCCTTGTCATTCCCGCCGTTTAAGAGGAGACTTAGATGTTTAGTTGTCTAGATTAATAGACATTTGGAGACATGGCAATGACATCAGTTCGGAAATCTGCCGAAGCCGCCGCGAAAGACGCGGCCGGCGAGCGGCAGAGGGCAATGGGCCTCTTGGCGAAGGCGAGCCGGGCCGAGTTGCAGGCGGCCTTCGACGCGCTCGCCGACAAGCCGGCCGTCCAGCCCGTGCGCGGCCCGGAGACGGGCCTCGTCATGGTGCGCGGGCGCATCGGCGGCGGCGGGGCGCCGTTCAATCTCGGCGAGGCGACGGTGAGCCGCGCGAGCGTCCGCCTGGAAGACGGCACGGTCGGCCACGGCCAGGCGCTCGGCACCGATGGAGCCAAGGCGAGGCTCGCGGCGATCTTCGACGCGCTCTTCCAGCAGCCGGCCCGCAAGGGGGAGGTCGAGGCGCTGCTCGGCGCCATCGCGACGCGCGTCGCGGCGGAGGATGCGGCGAAGGCCCGCCAGACAGCCGCCACCCGCGTCGATTTCTTCACCATGGTTCGCGGAGAGGACTGACGATGCACGACACGCTCGCTTTTGCCGGCGGCTTCCTGGAGCCGGTCTTCGAAGCCCAAGCCGTCTTCCGCACGCTGATGGACTGCATGGCCCGTCCGGGGACGATCGGCCGCCTCTCCGCCGCCGTCATGCCGCCCGCTCCACTCTCGGCCGCGGCCGGCGCCGTCGCGCTGACGCTCTGCGGCCACGACACGCCCGTCTGGCTGACGCCGACGCTCGCCACATCGCCGCTGCCCGGCTGGCTCGCCTTCCATGCCGGCGCACCCGTCACCGGCGAGCGCCAGAACGCCCGCTTCGCCTTCGTGGAGAAGGGGGCGATGCTGCCCGATCCCTCTCTCTTCGCGCAGGGCACGCAGGAATATCCGGACCGTTCCACGACGCTCGTCGTGGAGATCGACGCCTTCGAGGGCGGCCGGCCGCTCATGCTGAAGGGGCCGGGCATCCGCACCGAGGAAGAGGTCGCGCCCCTTGGCCTGCCGGACATGTTCCCGCATTTCTGGGCGGAGAACCGGCAGAATTTCCCGCGCGGCGTCGACCTGATCCTCGTTGCCGGCAACGCCGTCCTCTGCCTGCCGCGCACCACCGTTCTTCGCGTGAAGGAGGCCTGAGCCATGTACGTTGCCGTCAAGGGCGGCGAAGCCGCCATCGCCAACGCCCACCGCCTTCTCGCCGACCGCCGCCGCGGCGACCGTTCGCTGCCGGCGATCCGCATCGAGCAGATCGTCGCCCAGCTCGGCCTTGCTGTCGACCGCGTGATGGCGGAGGCCTCGCTCTACGACCGGGCGCTCGCCGCCCTCGCCATAAGGCAGGCGCGGGGCGACATGATCGAGGCGATCTTCATCCTGCGCGCCTACCGCACGACGCTGCCGCGCTTCGGCTATTCGAAGCCCGTCGAGACGAGCGACATGCTGATCGAGCGCCGCGTCTCGGCGACCTACAAGGACCTGCCGGGCGGCCAGCTCCTCGGCCCCACCTTCGACTATACCCACCGCCTGCTCGACCCTTCGCTCCTGACGGACGAGGCGGTGGAGGCGCCGCCGGAGCGCGAGGCGGCCGGCGAACCGGTGATGCGCGTCTCCGACATCCTCGCCGGCGAGGGGCTCGTCGAGGACGACGGCAGCCTTCCGGACGGGCACGTGCCGGGCGATATCACTCGCGAGCCGCTGGAATTCCCCATGGCCCGGGACCTGCGCCTCCAGGCGCTCGCCCGCGGCGACGAGGGTTTTCTCCTGGCGCTCGGCTATTCCACCCAGCGCGGCTATGCCCGCACCCATCCCTTCGTCGGCGAGGTGCGCATCGGCGAGGTCGAGGTGGAACTGGACATGCCGGAGCTCGGCTTCGCCGTCCCGCTCGGCCGCATCCAGGTCACCGAGTGCCAGATGGTCAACCAGTTCAAGGGCTCGGCGAAGAACCCGCCGCAGTTCACCCGCGGCTACGGCCTCGTCTTCGGCCAGAGCGAACGCAAGGCCATGGCCATGTCGCTGGTCGACCGGGCGCTTCGTGCGGAGGAATTCGGCGAGGACATCGTCGCCTCGGCGCAGGACGAGGAATTCGTCATCTCCCATTCCGACAACGTGCAGGCGACGGGCTTCGTCGAGCACCTGAAGCTGCCGCACTACGTGGACTTCCAAGCCGAGCTCGACCTCGTACGCCGCATGCGGCGCGAATACGAGGCCGCGCAGAACAACGATCTTCCGGAGGCCGCAGAATGACGACCGCAGAGCTGGCAACGTACAACTTCGCCTATCTCGACGAACAGACGAAGCGCATGATCCGCCGCGCGATCCTGAAGGCGATCGCCATCCCCGGCTACCAGGTGCCCTTCGCCTCGCGCGAAATGCCGATGCCCTACGGTTGGGGCACCGGCGGCGTGCAGGTGACGGCGGCGATCCTCGGGCCGAAGGACGTGCTGAAAGTCATCGACCAGGGGGCGGACGACACGACCAACGCCGTCTCCATCCGCGCCTTCTTCCAGAAGGTCGCCAATGTGGCGGTGACGACGAGGACCCGCGAGGCGACGATCATCCAGACGCGCCACCGCATCCCCGAGGAGACGCTGACGGCCGGCCAGACCCTCGTCTACCAGGTGCCTATCCCCGAACCGCTCCGCTTCCTCGAACCGCGCGAGACAGAGACGCGCAAGATGCATGCGCTGGAGGAATACGGCCTCATGCACGTCAAGCTCTACGAGGACATCGCCAGGAACGGCCATATCGCCACGACCTATGCCTATCCGGTGAAGGTGGAGGGCCGCTACGTCATGGACCCCTCGCCGACGCCGAAGTTCGACAATCCGAAGATGCACATGTCCGAAGCGCTCCAGCTCTTCGGCGCCGGCCGCGAGAAGCGCATCTATGCGGTGCCGCCATACACCGAGGTGGTCAGCCTCGATTTCGAGGACCATCCCTTCACGGTCCAGACCTTCGACAAGCCCTGCGCCCTCTGCGGCGCCGAGGACGTCTACCTCGACGAGGTGGTGCTCGACGACAGGGGCGGGCGGATGTTCGTCTGCTCGGACACCGACCATTGCGAACAACGCTGCGCGAGCGGCCATCGCGGCCATCTCGCCTATGACAAGGAGGCTGCGGAATGAACCTTCGTTACGCCATGACCCGGCGCCACCCCCCTCTGTCCTGCTGGACAGAGGGGGAAGATACCGCCTCCCGCATCAAGGAGACCGTCCGATGACCGACGCCCCGCTCCTCAAGGTCCGCGACATCTCGAAATTCTACGGCGCGCGCATCGGCTGCCGGAACGTCTCCTTCGACCTCTGGCCCGGCGAGGTGCTGGCGGTCGTCGGCGAGTCCGGCTCGGGCAAGACGACGCTGCTCAACTGCCTCGCCACCCGGCTGATGCCGAGCTCGGGCTCGGTGGAATACCGGATGCGCGACGGCACCATGCGCGACCTCTCGCGCATGAGCGAGGCGGAGCGCCGCTTCCTGATGCGCACCGACTGGGGCTTCGTGCACCAGAACCCGGCGGACGGCCTGCGCATGGCGGTCTCGGCCGGCGCCAATGTCGGCGAGCGGCTGATGGCCGTCGGCGAGCGGCACTACGGCAATATCCGCGAGACGGCCGGCAACTGGCTCGGCCGCGTCGAGATCAGCGCCGACCGCATCGACGACCAGCCGCGCGCCTTTTCCGGCGGCATGCGCCAGCGCCTGCAGATCGCCCGCAACCTCGTCACCTCGCCGCGCCTCGTCTTCATGGACGAGCCGACGGGCGGCCTCGACGTCTCGGTGCAGGCGCGCCTGCTCGACCTCCTGCGCGGCCTCGTGCAGGACCTCGGCCTCTCGGCGATCGTCGTCACGCACGACCTTGCCGTCGCGCGCCTCCTGTCGCACCGCATGATGGTGATGAAGGACGGCCTCGTCATCGAGCAGGGCCTGACCGACCGCGTGCTCGACGATCCGCGCGAGGCCTATACCCAGCTCCTCGTCTCCTCGATCCTCCAGGTGTGATTATGCCGACTCCTCTCGTTGTTTCCGAAGTGGCGAAGAGCTTCACCATGCATCTTCGCGACGGCATCCGCCTGCCGGTGGTGTCGAACGTCGCCTTCTCGGTGAAGGCCGGCGAATGCGTCGTGCTGGGCGGCCCGTCCGGCATCGGCAAGAGCTCGCTCCTGAAGATGGTCTACGGCAACTATGCCGTCGACAGCGGCCAGATCCTCGTCGAGCATGACGGCCGGCTCGTCGATCTTGCGAGCGCCGATCCGCGCACCGTCCTCGCCGTCCGGCGCGGCACGCTCGGCTATGTCAGCCAGTTCCTGCGCACCGTGCCGCGCGTCGCGGCCGTCGATGTCGTCGCCGAACCGCTTATCGCCCGCGGCGCCGGTGCGGCGGAGGCGAGGCAAGCGGCGGAGGCGATGCTGGCGCGGCTCAACCTGCCGCGCGAGCTCTGGCAGCTGCCGCCCGCCACCTTCTCCGGCGGCGAGCAGCAGCGCGTCAACATCGCCCGCGGCTTCATCACCGATCACCGCATCCTGCTGCTGGACGAGCCGACCGCCTCGCTCGACGCGACGAACCGCGCGGTCGTCGTCGGCATGATCGCGGAGAAGAAGGCGGCGGGCGTCGCCCTTCTCGGCATTTTCCACGACGATGACGTGCGCGAGAAGGTCGCCGACCGCATCGTCGACGTCTCCGCCTTCTCGCCGCGCAGGGCCGCCGCATGACGAAGCTGTCCGAAACGCCGCTGATCCACCCCACGGCCAATGTCGCGGATTGCCGGCTCGGCCGCTACACGGAAATCTCCGAGCGCTGCCGGGTCAGCGAGACCGAGCTCGGCGACTATTCCTACATCATGGAGGACGGCTCGGTCTGGTGCGCGACGATCGGCAAGTTCGCCAACATCGCCTCATCGGTGCGCATCAACGCGACGAACCATCCGATGTGGCGCGCGACGCTGCACCATTTCACCTACCGCGCCAACGATTACTGGCCCGACGCCGACCAGGAGGGCGATTTCTTTGCCTGGCGGCGGGCGCACCGCGTCACCATCGGCCACGACGTCTGGATCGGCCACGGCGCGACGATCCTGCCGGGTGTCACGATCGGCAACGGCGCTGTCATAGGATCGGGCGCGGTTGTCACAAAGGACGTCGAATCCTACACGGTCGTCGGGGGCGTGGCGGCGAAAGTCATCCGCGAACGCTTTCCCCGAACCATCGCCGAGCGCATGGAAAAACTCGCCTGGTGGGACTGGGATCATGCCCGGCTCCGCACCGCCCTGGACGACTTTCGCAAACTTGACGCAGAAGCCTTTCTCAGCCGTCACGGCGGCTGAGACAACCCTTTCGGATGCCGGAATTTCAGGCCTGTGGACTGTAATTTTTCCGACACGAAAGTGACATCGCCCCTTCATCAACAGCGTTTAGAGCCAGTTCCGAAAACGACAGGACCCAACCCCGGGCCGAGAGTTAAGGAAGAGGGATCCGCCATGTTCCGACTGAAGAATGTCACCCGCCGGTTCGGGACGCGTGTCGCGGTCGACGACGTGACCTTCGACATTCCCGAAGGCCAGATGGTCGGCGTCATCGGCCGCTCCGGCGCGGGCAAGTCCACCATGCTGCGCATGATCAACCGTCTTGCCGATCCGAGCGAGGGCACGATCCATTTCGGCGATGTCGAGGTCTCCGCGCTGCGCGGCGCGGCCCTGCGCAACTGGCAGCGCGACTGCGCGATGATCTTCCAGCAGTTCAACCTCGTGCCGCGCCTCGACGTGCTGACCAACGTGCTGCTCGGCCGCCTCAACCATCGCTCCACGGTGCTCAGCATCCTCAACCTCTTCACCCGCGAGGAGCGCATCATGGCGATCGCCGCGCTCGAACGCCTCGGCATCGAGCAGACGGCGCTCCAGCCGGCCGGCACGCTCTCGGGCGGCCAGCAGCAGCGCGTGGCGATCGCCCGCGCGCTGATGCAGAACCCGAAGATGCTGCTCGCCGACGAGCCGATCGCCTCGCTCGACCCGCTGAACGCCAAGATCGTGATGGACGCGCTGCGCGACATCAACGAGCGCGAGGGCATCACGGTCATCACCAACCTGCACACGCTCGACACGGCGCGCGCCTATTGCGAGCGCATCATCGGCATGGCGCATGGCCGCGTCGTCTTCGACGGCCCGGCGCGCGACCTCGATGCGCAGGCCGTGCGCACGATCTACGGTACGGGGGCCGATGGCGCGGAGATCGACGAAAGCGTCACCTCCACCGCCATCCGCGATCCTGCCCGGCAGGACAACATCAAGGAATCCGCCAGCCCGACACCGCTGGCACTGGCCGGGCTGTGAGCCGGCCGGGATCGAAAGGCCCGCGTGAAGGGTCAATAAACTTCCAGTCCGGCGAAGCCGGCCAAACAGGAGAAAGATCATGCTGAAGAAAGCTCTTCTCGGCGCCGTTGCGCTCATCGCGCTCGCCGGCCACGTGCAGGCTGAAGACCTCAAGGAATTCCGCGTCGGCATCATCGGCGGCGAGAACGAAGCCGACCGCCTGCGCAACTACCAGTGCCTCGGCGACCACCTGAAGGCCGACCTCGGCTTCGAGAAGGTCTCCTTCTTCCCGGCCGCCGATTACGACGGCGTGATCCAGGGTCTGCTCGGCGGCACGCTCGACTATGCCGAGCTCGGCGCTTCGGGCTTTGCCAAGATCTATCTCGCCAATGCCGATGCCGTCGAGCCGATCCTGACGACCGTGCAGACGGACGGGTCGACCGGTTACCACTCGATCATGGTCGCCCGCAAGGATTCCGGCATCACCAAGCTGGAAGACCTGAAGGGTAAGAAGCTCGGCTTCGCCGATCCGGATTCCACCTCCGGCTACCTGATCCCGCTCGTCACGCTGCCGGAATCGATCGGCGCGCCGGTCAAGGAATATTTCGGCGAGACCGGCTTCGGCGGCGGCCACGAGAACCTCGTCCTCGAAGTCATGAAGGGCACGTTCGATGCCGGCACGACCTTCGGTTCGGGCGTCGGCGAGTGGAAGGACGGCTACACCTCCGGCAACCTCCACAAGATGGTCGAGAAGGGCATTCTCGACATGAACGAGCTCGTCGAGGTCTGGAAGTCGCCGCTGATCCCGAACGGGCCGATCGTCGTGCGCTCCTCGATGGCCGACGACACGAAGGCGAAGTTCAAGCAGTTCATGCTGGACCTGCCGAAGAAGGACGCCGCCTGCTTCTCCGCCGTCATGGGCGGTGACTTCACGGCGTTCACGGAAGTCAACGTCGACTTCTACAAGCCGATCATCGACGCCCGCAAGGCGACGATCGGCGGCTGATACGTGCGACGAGACGGGCACCGGTCGTCTCCGGCCGGTGCCTTTTCTTGCCGATACCGTCGCCTCACGCTCCACGTCATCCTCGGGCTTGACCCGAGGATCCATGCTGCGCCCGCGGCCTGGATGGTCGGGTCAAGCCCGACCATGACGAAGGGAGGCGGTCCTCGTCGGCAATCCGAACATGCAGGCGGACAGACCATGGCCATGAACACGCTTCACGACGGCTTCAGCGCGAAGGGCGCTCTCATCGAGCAGCACTGGCAGGCGCTGACGGCCCGCCGCCGCCTCTATACCTGGCTCGGCCTTGCGATGCTCGCGGTCGCGCTCACCGGCTCCCTGTGGTTCGCCAACGAGACGAACGCCGGCAAGTTCCTCGACCGGCTGCCCTATTTCTTCGACTTCATCGGCGAGATGATCCCGCGCGACGGCCTGGAAGTGTTCCGCGCGCTGTTCGACCTGCCGTCGCCCTATGACGACGGCAGCTTCAAGTACAATTATCCCGAAGGCCGGCTCTACATCACCGACAGCCTCTACGTGCCGGAATATTTCCACAAGATGCTGGAGACGCTGAACATCGCGCTCTTCTCCACCATCGTCGGTATGGTCTTCGGCTTCCTGCTCTGTTTCCTGGCCGCCAAGAACCTCGTCGCAAACCGTCTGCTGCGTGGTTTCGTGCGCCGCTTCATGGAGATCCTGCGCGCCTTTCCGGAAGTGGTGCTCGCCGGCTTCTTTCTCGCCATCCTCTCGCTCGGGCCGCTGCCGGCGGTCATCGCCGTCTCGATCCACACGGTCGGCGCGCTCGGAAAGCTCTTCTTCGAGGTTGTGGAGAATGCCGACATGAGGGCGGAGGAGGGGCTGCGCGCGGTCGGCGCGAGCTGGGTGGAGCGGGTCTGGTTCGGCATCGTGCCGCAGGTCCTGCCGAACTTCATGAGCTACTTCCTCCTGCGCCTGGAGATAAACGTGCGTGCCTCGACCATCATCGGCGCCGTCGGCGGCGGCGGCATCGGCGAATTGCTGCGCCTGTCGATCGGCCAGGGTCATCAGGCCAAGACGCTCGCCATCGTGCTTCTCCTGCTCGTCACCATCATCGCCGTCGACCAGTTTTCCGCCTGGCTGCGCCGCAAGCTCGTCGGCGACCATGCCTTCCGGCTGGCCCAATAGGAGTGCGCCATGACGACCCTCAATCCCGCCCGGATGGATGAGATCGCGGCACGCCACCCGGCGGTCTTCCACCGCTCGTTCTGGCAGCGGTTCCGCGTCGCGATCATCGCCGGCGGTTTCGTGCTCTATGCGCTTTATTGCTGGTGGTTCTTCGCCATCGGCCACGTGCTTGGCACCGCGAACTGGAGCATCGCCGGCACCTATCTCGCCGACTGGGTGTCCTACGAGGTGCGCCCGGAAGTGGTGATCGACGCCGACGGCGCGATGAAGCTCACCTATCCGCGCTTTTCGCCGCTCGGGCCGGATGCCGAGCCCGACTGGGTGGAGATCGAGCGCGGCACGATGATCCGCACGACGCCGGCCGCGGGCGCGGCGGCCACGGCGAAGAAGCCCGCCTCGATGGGCTTCATGGGGGCAGGGGGCACGGTCGGCGGCGCGGCCGCCGCGGCCGAAGGGATGGCAGAAGCGACGACGCGCGAGGAAGAGGTGGTCAAGCGCGCCAAGATCACCCTCAACGCCGCGACGAGCGTCGAGGTGGTGCCGGACCGCGTGACGGTGCGCCATGCCGGCGAGACGCTCGTGGTCGACCTCGACGGTTCCGACATGACGATCGAGGGGCCGCTTCCCGCCTGGGCGAGCCAGAAGACGCCGGGCGGCAAGATCACGCTCTCCTTCGGCCTTGCCGGCTGGGGCGAAATCGAGGCGGACGACATCAGCATCCGCAAGCGCTTCCTCGGCTGGGCGAATTTCCTGTTCGACACGAATTCGCCCTTCCACGGCAAGCCGCTGCCGGAGGTCTTCTCGCTGGTCATGTCCGGCGAGCGGATCGATCCGAAGCAGTCGAACCTCTCGCTCGCCTGGAGCAACATCCTCTACAATGCGGAATGGCAGCATCTCGACGTCTGGACCAAACTGCTGCAGACGATCGTCATGGCCTTCGTCGGTACGCTCTTTGCGATGCTGCTCGCCTTCCCGCTCTCCTTCCTGGCGGCGCGCAACATCACCCGCAGCTGGATTTCCAACCAGGTCACCAAGCGCCTCTTCGATTTCCTGCGTTCGGTCGACATGCTCATCTGGGCGCTGTTCTTCACCCGCGCCTTCGGTCCGGGGCCGCTCGCCGGCATGTCGGCGATCTTCTTCACGGACACGGGAACGCTCGGCAAGCTCTATTCCGAGGCGCTGGAGAACATCGACGACAAGCAACGCGAGGGCGTGAAGTCGGTGGGCGCGGCGCCGGTCGCCGTGCAGCGCTACGGCGTGCTGCCGCAGGTCATGCCGCTCTTCGCCTCCCAGGCACTTTACTTCTGGGAATCGAACACCCGTTCTGCCACGATCATCGGCGCGGTCGGGGCGGGCGGCATCGGCCTGAAACTGTGGGAGGCGATGCGCACAAACTCGGACTGGGAGAACGTCGCCTACATGGTGCTGCTGATCCTTGTCGTCGTCTTCGTCTTCGACGGCATATCGAACGCGCTGCGCTCGCGCCTGATGGGCAGGCCGGCGCATTGATCGGCGTGGCGGCATGATGCTGCCACACGAATCCTGTCAAGATCCGGTGCCGCTTCAAGGGCGGCGTCAAGATGAATGTCATAGGAATGAGCCATTGCGTTACGCCCTTTATTTCACCCCGTCCGCAAGCGACCCGCTGACCCTTGCCGCCCAGCGCTGGCTGGGGCGCAATGCGTTCACCGGCGCCCTTCTGGAGCAGCCGGCTGCGGACGGTTTCGACGCGGCGGCGCTTTCGGGCCTGACGGCGGATCCGCGCCGCTACGGTTTCCACGCCACGCTGAAGGCGCCCTTCGCGCTCGCCGAGGGCCGCAGCGAGGCCGAGCTGGTGGCCGAGGTCGGCCGCTTCGTCTCCGAGATCGAGCCTTTCGTCATTCCCGAGGTCGTCGTCGGCCGTCTCGGCTCCTTCTTCGCGCTGGTGCCGGGCGATCACTGCGAGGAGCTGCAGGGCTTCGCCGGCGAGGTGGTGCGCCGCTTCGAGCGCTTCCGCGCGCCGCTCACCTCCGCCGACATCGCCCGCCGCAAGCCGGACGAGCTGACCGCGGCCGAGCGCCAGAACCTCGTGCAATGGGGCTATCCTTACGTCTTCGACGAGTTCCGCTTCCACATGACGCTGACGGGACGCGTTCCGGCCGAGCGGCGCGATGCCGTCGAAGGCGTGCTTCTCGATTACTTCGCCGAGTTCCACGGCCGCCCGCTGCCGGTCACCGGCCTCGCGCTCTTCCGCGAGCCGTCGCGCGGCGCCGACTTCACCGTCCATTCGCTCTTCCCGCTCGGGGGAGCGGCCAACAGAAAGACCGCATGACATGACCCGCGAAACCGTTCTTTCCAATGCCCGCATCGTGCTGGAGGACAGAATCCTCGACGGCACGCTGGTGCTGCGCGACGGCCTCATCGCCGACATCTCCGAAGGGCCCTCCGCTCAAGGCGAGGACATGGAGGGCGACTACCTCCTTCCCGGCCTTGTCGAGCTGCACACCGACCACCTCGAAGCCCACTATTCGCCGCGCCCCGGCGTGCGCTGGGGCAAGACGGCGGCGATCCAGGCGCATGACGCCCAGGTCGTCACCTCCGGCATCACCACCGTCTTCGACTGCCTGCGCATGGGCTCGGACGCGGACGGCGGCTTCGAGAAGGGCGAGATGCGCGCCATGGCCGATGCGATCGCCGAGGCGCAGGAGGAGGACCGCCTGCGCGCCGAACATCTCATCCACCTGCGCTGCGAGGTCTCGACCGACAACGTGCTGGAGCACTACGAGGAGTTCGAGGACGACCCGCTGGTGCGCCTCGTCTCGCTGATGGACCATGCGCCCGGCCAGCGGCAGTTCCAGACGATGGACCAGTACGTTCTCTACTACCAGAAGAAGCGCGGCCTTTCGGACGCCGAGTTCGCGGAATTCTGCCGCCGCCAGCAGGAGCTGTCCGCCCGCTACGCCAAGCCGCACCGCGATGCGATCGCCGCTTCCTGCGCTGCCCGCAACATCTCGGTCGCAAGCCATGACGACGCGACGCTGGAGCATGTCGAGGAGGCGATCGGCTACGGCATCCGCCTTGCCGAGTTCCCCACCAGCGTGGAGGCGGCAAGGGCCTCGCACGGCGCCGGCATGAGCGTGCTGATGGGCGCGCCGAACATCGTGCGCGGCAAGTCCCATTCCGGCAACATCGCCGCGCGCGACCTCGCCCGGATGGGCGTGCTCGACGTGCTCTCCTCCGACTACGTGCCCTTCAGCCTGATGCACGCGCCCTTCATCCTCGCAGACGAGGTCGAGGGCATCGACCTGCCGAAGGCGATCGCCATGGTCTCGACCACGCCGGCCCGCACCGTCGGGCTCGACGACCGCGGCGCCATCGCGAAGGGCCTGCGCGCCGACGTCGTGCGCGTGCGCCGTCCCTCCGGCGTTCCGGTCGTGCGTTCGGTCTGGCGCCAGGGCAGGCGGGTGGCATGAGCATGACGGCCGAAGCCCTCGCCGCCCGCCCGGCCCCGGGCGCGGCGGGCACGATGGTCGTCGTCGTCGGCCCGAGCGGCGCGGGCAAGGACAGTGTGATGGCCTATGCCGCGCGGCACTTTGCCGGCGAAGCGCGCCTGCGCTTCGTGCGCCGGGTCATCACCCGGCCGGCAGATGCCGGCGGGGAGGCGCACGAGGCGATCGACGCGGCCGGTTTCCGCAGGCGCGCGGCCGAAGGCGCCTTCGCGGTCTCCTGGCAGGCGCACGGCCTGTCCTACGGCATCCCGCGCGAGACGCTGGACCATCTGGCGGAGGGCGCGACGCTGGTCGCCAACGGGAGCCGTTCCGCGCTGCCGGCCTTCGCCGAAGCCTATCCGCGCCTCAAGGTCGTGCTGGTCACCGCCCGGCCCGACATCCTCGCCGCGCGCCTTGCCGCCCGCGGCCGGGAGGGCGCCGAGGCGATCGCCGGGCGCCTCGACCGCGCCGCGCCGGAAATCGTGGTCGCCGCCGATACCGTCGTCATCGACAACAGCGGTCCTCTCGAAGAGGCGGGGGAAGCCTTCGTCTGCCTGCTTGCCTCGACCCTTGCAGGATCGGGTTGAAGATGCGGAAGAAGGGCGAGGCGTTGTCGTCGACGCGCAGGTCCTTGCGGAACCAGACGATGACCGGCGCTTCGCTTGCGGCCGCCACGCCTCAGCCCCTTTTCGGCAGGGGGCGGGTGAGAATGAAGGTGGCGCTCGCCGATAGGATGAGCCCGACCACGCCGGCGAGAAGCAGGGAAGGCTGCGTGCGATACCAGAAGAAGCCGTAGCTCGCGACGATCAGACAAATGGCGATCACTTTCGTGCGGGCGGAGATCGCGCCTTCGCGCCGCCAGTTCGTCAATGGCGGCCCGAGCGTCTGGTGGTTGAGGAGCCATTGTTCGAGACGCGGCGACGAGCGCGAAAAGCACCACACGGCGACGAGGAGGAACGGCGTCGTCGGCAGCAGCGGCAGGAAGGCGCCGGCAATGCCGAGCGCCGTCATCAGCAGGCCGGCCAGCATATAGATCGAGCGCACGGGGTCCTCGTCGAAAAACGTCTCGACCGTTCAGATAGAGTGCTTTGCCCGCGCCTCCAAGAGGCCAAGGTGCCGCGGCCGGTGGAACGAACATCTTCGTCGGGCATTCCTTGCGGACTGGAACCGGGCAGGGCGGAGCGAATGTTGGACAATGCCGAACGCAGAGAAAATCATGCCTGGTGGACGGCGCAGCGCGGCGCCTCGCCCGTGGTCGGCACGGCCATCCACGACGGCCATGCCGTCCGGCCGAACCTCCTCCTGAAGATGGCGCTCGACGAGGATGAACGGTTGCAGGAGGAGGACCCGTTCACGGCGGAAACCGTCCGGGACCTTGCCAACCACATCGTCGTCCACCGCTCCCGCTTCGAGGTCGATCTCAACCGGGCCCGCGACGGTGCCGTCTATCTCCGTCCGGAACAGGCCTGGGGGCTGCAGGTCTGGCAGGAGCAGCCCTCGGAGGCCGAGGTCGCCGAGGTCCTCTCCCTGCATGACGCCTATTACGAGATGCTGGAAGGCTATCTTCGCGGCGTGGAGGCGCAGTACGGCCGTTTCGTCGTTCTGGATGTCCACAGCTACAATCATCGTCGCGCCGGCCCCGCCGCCCCGCCGACCGCGGCGAACGAGGCGCCCGAAGTCAACATCGGCACCTTCTCCATGGACCGCTCCCGCTGGATGCCGGTCGTCGAGGCCTTCATGGCGTTCGCCGCCGACTTCGACTTTTTCGGCCGGCGGCTGGACGTGCGCGAGAACGTCGCCTTCCAGGGGCGCGGCGAGCAGACCCGCTTCATCCACGAGCGCTTCCCTAAGAACGGTTGCGCCATCGCCGTCGAATTCAAGAAGATATTCATGGACGAATGGACCGGCGTGCCGGACCGGCAGGCGCTCGCGGCGCTTCGCTCCCTCATGGCCGCCTCGGTGCCGGTGCTTGAAAGGGCGCTAAGGGAGGTCGCATGAGTTCAGCCGGAACGGCGCGCAAGCCGCGTCAGAAGAAGGAGAAGCCGCTCGTCGACGACGTGATCGAAGCGCTGGAGGCCGGCAGGCCGGTGCGCCGCGATCTGGAGGGCGGGCGCCTGCATATCGACAGGCCGCTGCCGTTCCTGTGCCTGTATGTGGGCGAGCCGGACACGCATGTCGTGGCGCGCGAAATCGCGGCCGCGAACGCCTCCTATCTGCTGACGAGCCGCATCGAGGAAGCCGTCGAGCTGATTGCGCCGATTGCCGAAACCCTGCGCAGGAGGTTCGGCACCTTCGTCCTGTTCGACGTGGACGAGCTGGAGCGCGACCGCCTGCTTTCCGACGATGCTCCCTTCCTCCAGCCCTTCGAGGTGATGGTGTCGGCGACGCGCGGCAAGGCGGCGAAACGGGCGATGGAAGCCTTCGAGGTGGCCGTGAAGGCCTTCGAGGCGCGCTTCCGCACGCCGCATGTCGAGCTTTGCGCGGCGGAGGACGATCCCTGCGCGCGGCCGGAGCTCCTGAAGCTGCGGCTGCCGCTGCTGACGCTGCGCTTCGCGCCGATCTACCGCGTCACCGGATCGGACGACACCTATCCGGACCTGCGCGAACGCCTCGTAGACAACTTCCTCGATGCGGGCCTTCGCGCCTTCGCGGCCTTCCTCGAGGCGGACGGCTTTCCCAAGCCCGCTACCTATCGCGCCTTCGGCCGCAAGGCCTTCATCGATGCGGTCGAGCGGGCGGACCGCGGCATGGACGACGTCGCCTCGAGCTTCGACTTCCTGCTTGCCGTGACGCCGATCAACGCCAACGCCGCCTGGCAGGAATTCAGGGCGAACCGCCGCGAGAAGCCGCCACGGTTCCTCTACCGGCCGCTGAGCCTTCTCGTGGAGCGGGAGAAACGCCGCCTCTATTCCATCGCGCTCGACCGCCTCGAAGATCCCGTCCTGCACCAGATCTACCGGGAGAAGCAACGGGAGCTCGACCTGCAACTGACGCTCATCGCGGAGCGGGAAAAGGCCCGCTTCGTCGAGTTCGGCCGCGCGCTCTACGGTCCCGTCGAGCCGTCCCTGCTCAAAGCGGCCTTCGAGGTCCTGGAGGGGACGGCGGATGCACGGCGCATGCCCCCGCTCGCGCCGGACGACGACGAGGTCGTTGACTGCTTCTACGTCGAGCGCCGCGCACGCGCCATGATGATGGACTATCACCAGCGCTACGACGGTTTCGACGCGGCGATCGAGCTGCGCGACGACGTGCCGGCGGGGCTGCTCGTCTCCGGCCGCCGCCTGCTCATCTCGCGCCGCACCCGCATGATGCGCCACCGCGTCGACGCCCTGTTGAGCCACGAGGTGGGTGTGCACCTGCTCACCTATTTCAACGGCTCGGCGCAGGGCCTGCGCGTCTTCCGCACCGGCCTTTCGGGCTACGAGGGCATGCAGGAGGGGCTTGCGGTCTTCGCCGAGTTCCTTGCCGGCGGCTTCACCCCCGAACGCCTTCGCCTGCTTGCGGCGCGTGTCGTCGGGTGCGACCTCATGCTGGACGGCGCCTCCTTCGTGGAAAGCTTCCGGCTCCTGACGCGCGAGCACGATCTCGATGCCGAAACCGCCTTCGGCCTTCTCCTGCGCGTCTTCCGCGGGGGAGGGCTCGCCAAGGATGCGATCTACCTTCGCGGCCTCCTGTCGCTCCTCAGCCACCTGAAGGGGGGCGGGGCGCTCGATCCGTTCTGGATGGGCAAGATCTCGGCGGCGCATTTCAGCGTGATGGAGGAGCTCGGCGCCCGCGGCCTCTTGAAGCCGCCGATCCTCCGCCCGCTGTGCCTGGAAACCGAACGCGGGCGCGCAAGGCTGGAACGCGCCCGCGCGGGCCTCACCCCCCTTGCCATGCTCGAAGCTTGAGGAGAGCAACCATGCGTATCGCCTTTTTCGTCAACTCGATCGAGGGGGAAACCCCGACCTACACGACCACGGCGCTCGCCATGGCGGCGCTCGCGCGCGGGCACGACATCTGCTACGTGACGCCGGGCGACTTCGTCCTGCGCGCGGATGACAGCCTGTCTGTGCGCGGCCGCGTGCCGCCCGGCAAGCGCTACAAGAAGGCGGAGAGCTTTCACGCCGCGCTCCAGGGCGACGACGCGACGATCGAGACGACGAACGTGCGCGACGTCGACCTGCTCTTCCTGCGCAACGACCCGTCGCTCGATGCCGACGGCCGGCCCTGGGCGGCCCATGTCGGCGCGATGTTCGGCCGGCTCGCCGCCGCGCGCGGCACGATTGTCGTCAACGATCCGGACGGCCTGTCGCTGGCGCAGAACAAGCTGTATTTCCAGGGATTTCCGCAGGCCGTGCGGCCGGAAACGCTGATCTCGAAGAGCATCGACGAGATTCGCGCCTTCATCGACGCCCACAAGGAGGGCGTCATCATGAAGCCGCTGCAAGGGTCCGGCGGCAAGAACGTCTTCAAGATCGGCTCGCCCGACGAGGCGAACCTCAACCAGATTTTCGAGGCGGTGAGCGGCGAAGGCTACCTGATCGCCCAGAACTACCTGCCGGCGGCCACCGAGGGCGACATCCGTCTCTTCCTGATGAACGGCCGTCCGCTGGAGCGGGACGGCAAGTATGCCGCGATCCGCCGCGTGCCGGCGAAGGGCGAGGTGCGCTCGAACATCCACGCAAGCGGCACCGCCGCGCCCGTCGAGATCACGCCCGACATTCTGGCGATCGCCGAGATGGTGCGCCCGAAGCTCGTCGAGGACGGCATGTTCCTCGTCGGCCTCGATATCGTCGGCGACAAGATCCTGGAGATCAACGTCTTCACGCCCGGCGGGCTGAGCAACATGTTCGATCTCTACGAGGTCGACTTCGCCGACAGTGTCGTCGTCGCGCTGGAAGCCAAGGTGGCCCAGCGCGATGCCTATGCGGGCGCGATCGCCAACAGGACGCTCGCCACCCTGTGAGGACGGTCAGGCCGGCTTGCTGCTTGCCGCGGCCCTGGCCGGTTTCGCCTTGGCGACCACCGGCTTTTCAGCGGCAATGCCCGCCTTCTTTTTCGGCTTGGCCGTTTCGGGCTTCTTTGCCTGCCCCTTCCCGGAGATTTCGATCAGCGGCTTCTTCGCATCCGCCGGTTTGGTGTCCGGCGCAAGCGCCACCCGCTCGAATTCGTCGCGCTCGCGCACGGCCTGCTCCCAATGCTCGGCGTCACGGCCATGGGGCCGGCCGGCCTCCTCCCAGATCGAATAAGCTCGCTTGCTGATCCATTCCTTTCGCACATCCGTCATCGTTGGTCCCCGTTTGAAGAGTGAAGTGACGCCGTGCCGGAAACCGCTGGCTTGCGCGCAGGAACCCCGGACACGGAACTCGCTGGACGGCCGGAAAGCGTTACCCGGCGGGTCCAGATATTCGACGCACCATGCGCCCCCGGCAAAGCCCTGGCGTGGGGCAGGTCTGCTTCATGCGATTCGCCGGGCTAGGATGCGCCCAAAGGCCGGGGGCATCAAGCCGAGCGACGTGCGACAGGATGACCGGTCCCCGTGGACGGAAGAAAATCTGTCCCGCGGCTGCGTCAAATCGGCGTAATTCTGGAAAAGTTTCGTGCTTGCGGGTGGACAGTGCCGATCCTGCCAACGTATTGTCCGGATGAAGGAATCTTCCAGGCGGACGACGATATCGAGAGGCAAGGCGTTTGGCAGCATCAAGGCAACAGGATCGACCGGCTCGTCGGGCTTTCCGCCTTCTCTGCACTGCGCTGACCTGTCTTTTGCTGTTGATATCGACGCTCTCGGCCCCTTCGGCCGTCAGTGCCACATCGAAAGTGCTTCGATACGGCATACAGAAGAGCGCGGGATACCCATCTGCAATCGCCGATATGGAATGCCGCAAGCGCACCTTCGCCGGCAAGGCGGCGACGCTCGGCGGTGCCGTGATCGACCCTGCCGGCCTGCCGGTGGCCGCGGCCGAGGTTCGTCTTGACGGCGCCGCTGTCGCCACGGCCGTGGTCCCGTCCTTCCGGTCGGGCGGCGGACGCCTGGAAACGCGCGGAGCCCGTGCCCCTCCGCCGGATTTCGCCTGACGGCCGCCTCGATCGTCCTATCGATCGCGCGGTCTTCCCGATGTCGCCGGCCTGCCGGCGTGAGAGAAGCTCTGACGTTCGAAAGCGATCGATCAAACGATGACAGGTGAAATGATTCTGGTCCTGCTGGTTTGCCTTCCCTTCGCGGGAAGCCTTGCCGCGACCATCCTGCTGCGGACGGATTCCCGCGTCCTGGCGGCGCGCATGTCCGGCATCGTGGCCCTTGCCAGCCTCGTGCTGACCGCGGTGCTCTACCCTGCGGTGCGCAACGGCGGCAAGGTCCGCCTCGACATCGAATGGCTGCCGCAGCTCGGGTTGAACTTCACCTTGCGCATGGACGGCTTCGCCTGGCTCTTCGCCATGCTGATCACCGGCATCGGCTGCCTCGTCGTGCTCTACGCCCGGTACTACATGTCGGAAGAGGACCCGGTCCCCCGCTTCTTCTCCTTCCTGCTCGCCTTCATGGGGTCGATGCTCGGCATCGTGCTGTCGGGCAACATCATCCTGCTCTCGGTGTTCTGGGAGCTCACCAGCATCTTCTCCTTCCTCCTGATCAGCTATTGGCACCACAACGCCGCCGCGCGCGACGGCGCGCGCATGGCGCTGACGATCACCGGCATCGGCGGGTTCTGCCTGCTTGCCGGCCTTCTCGTGCTCGGCCATATCGTCGGCAGCTACGATCTCGACGCGGTGCTGTCCGCCGGCGACAAGATCAAGGCGCATCCGCTTTACCTGACCGCGCTCGTGCTGATCCTCATCGGCGCGCTGACGAAGAGCGCCCAGGTGCCGTTCCATTTCTGGCTGCCGAACGCCATGGCGGCACCGACGCCGGTCTCGGCCTACCTGCATTCCGCGACCATGGTGAAGGCCGGCGTCTTCCTGCTCGTGCGCCTCTGGCCGGCGCTTTCCGGCACCTACGAATGGTTCATGCTGGTCGGCATCGCCGGCATCAGCACGTTGATCCTCGGGGCCTATTTCGCCATGTTCCAGCAGGACCTGAAGGGCCTGCTCGCCTATTCGACGATCAGCCACCTGGGGCTCATCACCACGCTGCTCAGCCTCGGCAGCCCGGTCGCCGCCGTCGCGGCGATCTTCCACATGATGAACCATGCGACCTTCAAGGCCTCGCTCTTCATGGCCGCCGGCATCATCGACCACGAGACCGGCACGCGCGATATGCGGCGTCTCAGCGGCCTCTTCAAATACCTGCCGATAACGGGAACCCTCGCCATGGTCGCGAGCGCGGCCATGGCCGGGGTGCCGCTGCTCAACGGCTTCATCTCGAAGGAAATGTTCTTCGCCGAGGCGGTGGAAACGCACGCCGATTCCGTGCTCGACCGCATGCTGCCCTATGTGGCGACGCTGGCCGGCGCCTTCTCCGTGGCCTATTCGATCCGCTTCATCCACATGGTCTTCTTCGGCCCCGAGCCGACCGACCTGCCGAAGCCCAAGCCGCACGAGCCGCCGCACTGGATGCGCTTCCCGATCGAGTTCCTGGTGCTCGCCTGCCTCGTCGTCGGCATCATTCCCAGCCTGTCGATCGGGCCGTTCCTGCATTCGGCCGTCGTCTCGGTGCTCGGGGCGCGCACGCCGGACTACAGCCTCGCCGTCTGGCACGGCATCAATACCCCGCTCGTCATGAGCGTGATCGCCTTGATCGGCGGGGCGGCGCTCTATGCGGTGCTGAAGGATTATCTCGCCAAATGCGACGACGGCCCGCCGGTTTTCCGGCACCTTGCCGGCCAGCGCATCTTCGAGCGCGTGCTGGTCACGGTCTCGTGGAAATGGGCGCGCTGGCTGGAAAGCCGTTTCGGCAGCCGCAACCTCCAGCCGCAACTGCGCCTCGTTGCCGCCGCCGGCCTGCTCGCCGGCGTCCTTCCCCTCTACATTGCCGGCTTCTCGCCGAAGCCGCCGGTCTTCGGCGATGTCGATCCGATCTTCGCCGCCGTCTGGTGCATCGGGGCCTTCTGCGCGCTCGGCGCGGCCTACCAGGCGAAGTATCACCGCCTTGCCGCGCTTGTCCTGCTGGGCGGCGCAGGCATTACGACCTGCATCACCTTCGTCTGGCTGTCCGCGCCGGACCTTGCCATCACGCAACTCGTCGTGGAGATCGTCACGACGGTGCTGCTGCTGCTGGGCCTGCGCTGGCTGCCGAAGCGCTTCGAGAAGGTCGACAATGCCGTGTCGCTTGCCGCGCGGGGCCGCCGTTTCCGCGATTTCCTGCTCGCTGTCTCCTGCGGCTTCGGCATGTTCCTCTTCTCCTATGCGATCATGAAGCAGCCGGTGCCGGATGCAATCGCCAGCTATTTCCTCGAAAAGGCCTATACGGAGGGCGGCGGCCGCAACGTGGTCAACGTCATCCTCGTCGACTTCCGCGGCTTCGACACGATGGGCGAGATCGCCGTGCTGGCGATCGTGGCGCTGACCGTCTTTGCGCTGCTCCGCCGCTTCCGACCGGCGCCGGACAGCATCGAGAAACCGGAACAGCAGCGCATCCAGGCGGCTTACGACGCCGAACGCCCCGAGCGCTCGGCCGGCGACACGGTGCGCGACTACCTGCTGGTGCCCTCGGTCATCATGCAGTGGATGTTCCCGGTCATCATCACCTTCGCGATCTATCTCTTCCTGCGCGGGCACGACCTGCCGGGCGGCGGATTTGCCGGCGGCGTCACCATGGCGATCGCCTTCCTGCTGCAATACCTTGCCGGCGGCGTGCGCTGGGCGGAGGACCGGCTGCGCATCCTGCCGCTGCGCTGGATGGGCTTCGGCCTTCTCATGGCGGCCGTCACCGGTCTCGGCGCATGGCTCTTCGGCTATCCGTTCCTGACCTCCCATTCGCAGTACATAGAGATTCCGCTCATCGGCAAGGTGCCGGCGGCGACCGCGCTCCTGTTCGATCTCGGCGTCTTCTCGCTCGTCGTCGGCGCGACGGTGCTGATCCTTATCGCGCTTGCCCACCAGTCCATTCGCATGCATCGGGTCCGCGGTCTCGAAGCCCCCAAGGCGGAGGAAACCTGATGGAACTCGTTCTTTCGATCGGCATCGGCATCATGACGGGGTCGGGCGTCTGGCTGATCCTGCGCCCGCGCACCTACCAGGTCATCATCGGTCTTTCGCTGCTGTCCTATGCCGTCAACCTCTTCATCTTCGGCGTCGGCGGGGTGAAGTCCAATGCCGCGCCGCTGCTCGAGGAAGGCATCGACATCTCGACGATGACCGATCCCGTGCCGCATGCCCTGGTGCTGACGGCCATCGTCATCGGCTTCGCCACGACGGCGCTCTTCCTCGTCGTCCTGCTCGCCGCGCGCGGCCTGACCGGCACGGACCACGTCGATGGCAGGGAGCAGCCGAAATGAGCGGCTGGCAGCAACACCTCATCATCGCGCCGATCGTCATCCCGCTCGTCGCGGGCGCGCTCCTGCTCTTCTTCGACGAGCGCGAGCGTGTCCTGAAGGCGATGATCAGCGTCGTGTCGTGCCTCGCGCTCGCCGCCGTCGCCATCAGCCTCTTCCGGCTGGCGAACAACGGCAGCGACAGCTTCGAGGGCGTCTATCTGCTCGGCAACTGGCCGGCGCCTTTCGGCATCGTGCTCGTCGTGGACCGCCTTTCGGCGCTGATGCTCGTCCTTGCCTCCATCCTCGCCATCCCCACGCTCGTCTACGCGCTCGCCCGCTGGCACGCGGCGGGCGCGCATTTCCACTCGCTGTTCCAGTTCCTGCTGATGGGGCTGAACGGGGCGTTCCTGACGGGCGACCTCTTCAATCTCTTCGTCTTCTTCGAAGTGATGCTGGCCGCATCCTACGGCCTGCTGATGCACGGCTCCGGTTCCCTGCGCGTGAAGGCCGGCATGCATTATATCGCGGTGAACCTCGCCGCCGCGCTCTGCTTCCTCATCGGCGTCAGCGCGATCTACGGTTCGGCCGGCACGCTCAACATGGCGGACCTTGCCGTGCGCATCGGCGAGATCGAGGGCGAACGGCGCATGCTGCTGGAGGCCGGCGCCGGCATTCTCGGCGTCGTCTTCCTCATCAAGGCCGGCATGTGGCCGTTGAACTTCTGGCTGCCGGCGGCCTACAGCGCCGCGACGGCACCGGTCGCCGGCATCTTCGCCATCATGAGCAAGGTTGGCATCTACGTGATCCTGCGCCTCTCGCTGCTCGTCTTCGGGCAGGGGGCATCCGCCGGGCTCGGGCTCAACGTGCTGCTCTACGGCGGCATGGCGACCATCGCCTTCGGCACGATCGGCGTGCTGGCCTCGCAGGCGCTCGGCCGTCTTGCAAGCTATAGCGTGCTCGTTTCCTCCGGCACGCTGCTGGCGGTCCTCGGCCTCAGCAACGGCGCGGTCACGGCAGGCGCGCTCTTCTACATGGTCAGCTCCACACTGACCATTGCCGCCTTCTTCATGCTCATCGAGCTCGTGGAGCGCGGGCAGGACGCGGGTGCCTCGGTTCTTGCCGTGACCATGGAGGCCTATGGCGATGCGGACGAAGAGGAGGAGGAGGTCGAGGTGGGCGTCACCATGCCCGGAACGATCGCCGTGCTCGGCATCTGCTTTGCGGCCTGCGGCATCCTGCTTTCCGGCCTGCCGCCGCTTTCCGGCTTCGTGGCGAAATTCGCCATGCTGTCGGGCATGATCGGCACGGACGTTCGGCCGGACGCGCCGATCCCTGCCTCCGCCTGGTGGATCGTCGGCCTCCTCATCCTCTCGGGCCTTGCCGCGCTCATCTCGATGACCCGCGCCGGCATCCGCACCTTCTGGGCCTCCATGGAGGGCACGGTGCCGCGCGTGCTCGTCATGGAGATGGCGCCCGTCATGCTGCTGATCGCGCTCACCCTGGCGCTCACGATAAAGGCCGGCCCGGCGATGAGCTACATGGAGGAAACCGTCCGCAGCCTGCAGCAGCCGGCCTCCTATATCGACGCCGTGATCAATGCGCGTCGTGCCGGCGTCGAGGAGCCGAGCGGGCCGGACGGCGGGGGAGGGCTCTGACATGCTGCCCTATCCGCTGCTCAGCGCCTCGCTCGTCATCATGTGGCTCGCCCTCAACGGCTTCACGCTCGGCCACCTCATCCTCGGCTGCATCGTCTCGGTCTTCGCCTCCTGGGGCATGGCGGCGCTGAGGCCGGTAAAGCCGCGCCTGCCGAAATGGTATCTGCTGCCGAAGCTCGTCGGCATCGTGCTCTACGACATCGTGCGCTCGAACCTCGCCGTCGCCTCGATCCTGATCACGGGCCAGAGGAAGCGGTTCAAATCCGGCTTCATGACCGTGCCGCTCGACCTCGAGAGCCCGACGGCGCTCGCCGTGCTTGCCGTGATCGTGACGAGCACGCCGGGCACGGCCTGGCTCGAATACAATTCGTTGAACAGGACGGTGCTCATCCACGTGCTCGACCTCGTCGACGAGGAGGCATGGCGGATGCTGATCAAGACCCGCTACGAGGCGTTGCTGATGGAGATCTTCGAATGAGCCACACCATCCTCGTCTGGTCCGTCACTTTCGCACAGGTCTGCCTGGCCCTCGCCATGGCGCTTGCGGCGCTGCGCATGTCGCGCGGCCCGCGCGCGCAGGATCGCGTGCTGGCGCTCGATACGCTCTACGTGAATTCGATGCTGCTTCTGATGGTCTTCGGCATCCGCACCGGCAAGGTCATCTATTTCGAGGCTTCGCTGGTGATCGGCATGCTCGGCTTCGTCGCGACGGTCGCGCTCGCCAAGTTCCTGATGCGCGGGGAGGTGATCGAATGAGCACGATCGAACATGCGGGCGACCTGCCGGCCTGGGCCGCGCTCCTCGTTTCTTTCTTCCTCGTCGTCGGCGCCGGGCTCACGCTTGTCGGCACGATCGGCTTCACGCGCCTGCCGACGTTCTACGAGCGCATCCATGCGCCGACCCTCGGCACGAGCTGGGGCACGGGCGGCATCGTCATGGCATCGATGATCTTCTTCACCGTGCTCGCCACGCGGCCCGTCGTCCACGAAATCCTCATCGGCATCTTCGTGACGGTGACGACACCGGTCACGCTGATGCTGCTGGCCCGTGCCGCCCTGCACAGGGACCGGTCGGAAGGCAATCCGGACGTGCCGGCCGAAGCGCCGGCGGAACCCGAGGCGGTCGACGGTCGGCCCGCCGCGGGCGAGTGATCTTTCGAACGGAATGGTTCGAAACAGGATTTGGACGAGGATTCTGCCTTCGTCCAAAGACATTGTTAACCTTCATTTCCTAACCATCTACGCATCCCTATCGGCAATGATCGTCGAGTTTTCAGGTTCATGCGTATTTCCAGAACAAACTTCTATCCCATCCTCGAAACCGAAGGGGAGAACGACGAGCAGTCGTCGTATTACTCTTATGAAAACAATGCCTTGCCGGAGGTTGCGCCGCAGGATGATGATTGGCAGGCGGCCAACGAGCCGGTCGCCAACGATGAGAACTATCGTCCGCGGTTCCGCTCGCCGGCCCTGAGAGGCTACGACCCCGGCCAATATGCCGACGGCAGCTGGGAAAGCCATTTCTACATGGCGCCGAATGTCCGCTTCACGCGCACCCCCGACAAGGTCGCAGCGAAGATCGAGGAGGCGGCCGCGGAAGAGGCTGTGCAGGTCGAACCGGTTGCCGAGCGGCCTGTCGAGGCCCAGCCGTCCCATCCCGCGCAGCAATCCCAAGCGGAATTGCTGCAGCGCCTGCGCGCGGCGCTTGAGGATCGTCGCCGTCGCTTCGAGGAGCAGCAGGCCGCCGCCTCGCCGGTGCCGGCCGATCCGGTGCCGCAATTCGTCCAGGCCGCCGTTGCCGCCGCAACGAACACGGCCCCCGCCGATGCCGCCGTGGTACTCAAGCCGGCCGCATCGACTCCGGTGCCTGCCGCCGCGCCGAAACCCGAACCCGCGGCTGCGGTTACGGCAAAGGCGGATGTCCGTGAGGCAATCAGCCGCTTCGCCCATCTTTCCGACCATGCCTTCTGGGAAACGATGGTTCCGGACGAAGACGCTTGCATCACGCCGGCAAGGCCGGCGGCCACTGTCGTGCGCATGCCCGCACCCGTTGCCGTTGCCGCGCCCGTTCCGGCGGAAGAGAAACGGGACGAGCCGGCCTCCATCGCCTCGCTCTTCCGCGTGGTCGAATGCCGTCCGGCCGTTGCCCGCGAGGCGATTGCCGAGGCCGCCGTCGCTGTTCCCGGCGCGAAGGTAGAGCCGGTTGCCGCCGTTGCGGCGCCTGTGGCCGAGAGCGTCGCGGAAGCGGCTCCGGCCGCCGGCGAAATCAGGCCCGGGCCGGTTTCCGCCGTTCCCGCCGCGGTTGCCGAGCCTGTCCGCGAGGCCGCGTCGTCCGTGCTTTCGCGCGCCCGGCCGTTCCAGGTCACCATGGCGACGCCTTCGGGCGATGCGTACGAGTATCCTCCGCGCGACCTCCTGCAGGAGCCGCCGCGCACCGTCGGCTTCGTGCTGACGCAGGAGCAGCTCGAGCAGAATGCCGGCCTTCTCGAAAGCGTGCTGGAGGACTTCGGCGTTCGCGGCGAGATCATCCATGTCCGCCCGGGCCCGGTGGTCACGCTCTACGAATTCGAGCCGGCGCCGGGCGTCAAGTCCTCCCGCGTCATCGGCCTTGCCGACGACATC
The DNA here is from genome assembly GCF_046557955.1 of Shinella agrisoli. NCBI lineage: Bacteria > Pseudomonadati > Pseudomonadota > Alphaproteobacteria > Hyphomicrobiales > Rhizobiaceae > Shinella > Shinella agrisoli. Next base: position 178,437 of record NZ_JBJIEP010000009.1, read on the forward strand.
GCCCGCTCCATGTCGGCGCTGTCGGCCCGCGTTGCCGTCGTGCCCGGCCGCAACGTCATCGGCATCGAGCTGCCGAACGCCACCCGCGAGACTGTCTATTTCCGCGAGATGATCGAGAGCCAGGACTTTGCGAGGACCGGCTTCAAGCTGCCGATCTGCCTTGGCAAGACCATCGGCGGCGAGCCGGTCATCGCCGAGCTTGCGAAGATGCCGCACCTGCTGGTCGCCGGCACCACCGGTTCCGGCAAGTCCGTCGCCATCAACACGATGATCCTGTCGCTGCTCTACCGTTTCCGTCCGGAAGAGTGCCGCCTGATCATGGTCGACCCGAAGATGCTGGAACTGTCGATCTACGACGGTATCCCGCATCTCCTCACCCCCGTCGTCACCGACCCCAAGAAGGCCGTCATGGCGCTGAAATGGGCGGTGCGCGAGATGGAGGACCGCTACAGGAAGATGTCCCGCCTCGGCGTGCGCAACATCGACGGCTACAACAACCGCGTGGCCGCCGCGCGCGACAAGGGCGAGACCATCTCGATCAGCGTCCAGACCGGCTTCGACAAGGGGACCGGCGAGGCGATCAACGAGGAACAGGAGCTCTCCCTCGAGCCGATGCCCTATATCGTCGTCATCGTCGACGAGATGGCCGACCTGATGATGGTCGCCGGCAAGGAGATCGAGGGCGCGATCCAGCGGCTCGCCCAGATGGCGCGCGCGGCCGGCATCCATCTCATCATGGCGACGCAGCGTCCCTCCGTCGATGTCATCACCGGCACGATCAAGGCGAACTTCCCGACGCGTATCTCCTTCCAAGTGACGTCGAAGATCGACAGCCGCACCATCCTCGGCGAGCAGGGCGCAGAACAGCTCCTCGGCCAGGGCGACATGCTGCACATGGCCGGCGGCGGACGCATCATGCGCGTGCACGGCCCCTTCGTCTCCGACGAGGAGGTGGAGAAGGTCGTGCTGCACCTGAAAGCCCAGGGCCGCCCGGAATATCTGGAGACGGTCACCGCCGACGAGGAGGAAGAGGAGGAGGAAAAGCCGGCGGCCGGCGGTGCGGTGTTCGACAAGGGCGACATCGCGGCCGAGGACGGCGACGACCTCTACGAAAAGGCGGTCAAGGTCGTCATGCGCGACCGCAAGTGCTCGACCTCCTATATCCAACGGCGCCTCGCCATCGGCTACAACCGGGCCGCGTCCCTCGTGGAGCGCATGGAGAAGGAGGGGCTCGTCGGCCCCGCCAACCATGTCGGCAAGCGCGAGATCATCAACGGCGAGCGCGGCAGCTTCTCGCCGCCGGAAGCCGGCGACGACGACTGACATTTCTGCCCGGTGGCGATTGCCCAGTCGCCGGGCAATTGTCCTATTTATCTGAATTGGATGGATTTTCCGGTTCCGGCCTGCATCTGCGGGCCGGATTTTTACCGTGTCCGCGAGAAATTTATTTCCGCCGCTCCATTTAATCGATTTGGCATGCGGCGCGGTCTTTCCGGCCTGTTGCATATGGCGGACGATGTGTGAATAGTGCCGCCGACCCGCGACAATCCGCATCAAAAGGAGGATAGGAATGGCATTGATCACCATGCGGCAACTGCTCGATCACGCAGCGGAGAACGACTATGCACTGCCCGCATTCAACGTCAACAACCTGGAGTACGTCCAGGCGGTCATGCGCGCGGCGGATGCCACGGACTCCCCGGTGATCCTGCAGGCGAGCCGCGGTGCGCGCTCCTATGCCGGCGATGCCTTCCTGCGCCATCTCATCCTCGGCGCGGCTGAAGAATATCCGCATATCCCGGTCTGCCTCCATCTCGACCACGGCGACCAGCCGTCCACCTGCATCTCGGCCATCACCAACGGCTTCACCTCCGTGATGATGGACGGCTCGCTGCTCGCCGACGGCAAGACCGTCGCCAGCTACGAGTACAATGTCGAGGTCACCGCGGAGGTCGTGAAGATCGCGCACGCGGCCGGCGTTTCGGTGGAAGGCGAGCTCGGATGTCTCGGAAACCTCGAAACGGGCGCCGGCGACAAGGAGGACGGCCACGGCTTCGAGGGCAAGCTTTCCCGCGAGGACCTTCTGACCGACCCGGACCAGGCGCTCGACTTCGTCACCAAGACCGGCGTCGACGCGCTCGCCGTCGCGATCGGCACCAGCCACGGCGCCTACAAGTTCACCCGCGCGCCGGACGGCGACATCCTGTCGATCGAGACGATCGCCAAGATCCACGAGAAGCTGCCGAACACGCATCTCGTCATGCACGGCTCGTCGTCGGTCCCGCAGGACCTCCAGGAGCTTTTCACCACCTATGGCGGCGAGATGAAGCAGACCTGGGGCGTGCCGGTGGCCGAAATCCAGAAGGCGATCCCGCTCGGCGTGCGCAAGGTCAACATCGATACGGACCTGCGCCTCGCCATGACCGGGACGATCCGCAAGAATTTCAAGGAGAAGCCGGACAATTTCGATCCGCGCAACTACCTGAAGCCGGCGACCGCCCGGATGACGGAAGTCTGCAAGGAGCGCTTCGAAGCCTTCCGCACCGCCGGCAAGGCCTCCGGCATCCGCGTCAAGCGCCTGCCCGACATGGCGAAGTTCTACGCCGCGAAATAAGCTCTTCCGGCAAAAAAGCGCGCGCCCTCCCGGCCATCCGGGAGGGTTCATTTTATTGACGGCTTCCTCATCCTCTTCCGTCATGGTCGGGTCACGTTTGGCCATGACGGAAGAGTGGTCTGATCGTGCCAAGAATCCGTTGCGGGCCGCCATGCCTCCCCTTAAAAGATTGCGACCGCAAGCGCGCCCGAGCGAGGACGAGATGAGTGTAAGCCAGGCCCTGACGATTGCCGACCTCAAGGAACAGGCCCGCCGCCGCGTGCCGAAGATGTTCTTCGACTATGCGGATTCCGGCGCCTGGAGCGAAGGAACCTACCGGGCGAACGAGGACGATTTCCATAAGATCAAGCTGCGCCAGCGTGTGCTCGTCGATATGACGAACCGGTCGCTTGCCGGCGAGATGATCGGCGAGAAGGTGTCCATGCCCGTGGCGCTTTCCCCGACGGGGCTCACCGGCATGCAGCACGCCGACGGCGAAATGCTCACCGCCCAGGCGGCGGAAGAATTCGGCGTGCCCTTCACGCTTTCGACCATGAGCATCTGCTCGATCGAGGATGTGCGCTCCGTCACCACGAAACCTTTCTGGTTCCAGCTCTACGTGATGCAGGACAAGGATTTCGTCTACAACCTCATCGACCGCGCCAAGGCCGCCGGATGCTCCGCCCTGGTCCTGACGCTCGACCTGCAGATACTCGGCCAGCGCCACAAGGACCTGCGCAACGGCCTGTCCGCCCCGCCGAGGTTCACGCCCAAGCACATCTGGCAGATGGCGACGCGGCCTTTCTGGTGCCGCGACATGCTGGGCACCAAGCGCCGCACCTTCGGCAACATCGTCGGCCATGCCAAGGGCGTGACGGACCTTTCCTCGCTCTCCGCCTGGACGGCCGAGCAGTTCGACCCGCGGCTTTCCTGGAAGGACATCCAGTGGATCCGCGACCGCTGGGGCGGGAAGCTCATCCTCAAGGGCATCCTCGACGAGGAGGATGCCCGCATGTCGCTCGATACCGGTGCGGACGCGATCATCGTCTCCAACCACGGCGGCCGCCAGCTCGACGGCGCCCCGTCCTCCATCAGCATGCTGCCGCGCATCGTCGACGCCGTCGGCGACAGGATCGAGGTCCATCTCGACGGCGGCATCCGCTCGGGACAGGACGTGCTGAAGGCGCTCTGCTACGGCGCCAAGGGCACCTATATCGGCCGCCCCTTCCTCTACGGCCTCGGCGCCGGCGGCAGAGCCGGCGTGCGCAGGGCGCTGGAGATCATCCGCAGGGAGCTCGACATCACCCTGGCGCTCTGCGGCGAACGCGATGTGAGGAACCTTTCGCGCGACAACCTGCACAGGGATGGGTGAGGAGCGCAGGCCGTCCCTCATCGGGCCGTCTGCTTACACGACTTCGCCGTACAGCCTGCGTTCCAGCGCCGTCACCTCGGCCGCGAAGCGGCGGTATTCGGCGCGCTTGAGGGCGAGGAAGACGTGGTGCAGGCGCTCGCCGAGCGCGTCCTTCAGGAAGGCGGAGCGGGATGCCGTCTCGATGGCGCTCCTCCAGTCCGGCGGCAGCGCGTCGCCCGCCGTTTCGGCATAGGCCGTCGTCTCGGGGCCTGGATCGGCCTTTTCGAGGATACCCTTCCGCATGCCGGCAAGCACGGCCGCGCCGACGAGATAGGGATTGGAGTCGATGCCGGCGGCGCGCTGCTCGAGGTGGCGGCCGGAAGGGGCGCCGGCGGGAATGCGCACGGCGACGCTGCGGTTGTTGGTGCCCCAGGTCGGCGTGGTGGGCGCATAGCTCTGGGCGGAGAAGCGCCGCCAGGAATTGAGGTGCGGTGCGAAGACCAGCATGGATTCGTGCATCGTTGCGAGCAGGCCGGCGACGGCCTGTTTCAGGAGGGGCGACAGGGCCTCGCCCCGATCGGCGAAGAGGTTGTTGCCGGCCGCATCGGCAAGGCTCGCATGCACGTGCATTCCCGAGCCGGCGCGGCCGGCGAAAGGCTTGGCCATGAAGCAGGCCATCATGCCGTGCCGCACGGCAAGGCCGCGGATGAGGCGCTTGAGCATGGCAAGGTCGTCGGCGGCGCGCAGCGCGCCCGCATGACGCAGCGTCAGCTCGAACTGGCCCTGGGCATATTCCGAGATCATGGTTTCGACCGGCAGGCCCTGCGCCTCCGCGCCTCGATAGACGGCGTCGATGAAGGGCTCCAGCCGGTCGAGCTCGGTGACGCCGTAGACCTGGATGCCCTCCGGCCGCTCGCCGGAGAGCGGCAGGCGCAGCGGCTGGAAATCGCCGTCGGCGGTGCGCTCCCTGTCGAGCAGGTAGAATTCCAGCTCATAGGCGAGCACGGGGTGGAAGCCGTCGGCTTCGAGCAGCCTGGCCTGTCGCGCCAGCGCATGGCGCGGATCGGCCTGCATCGGCGCCCCGTCGAGCTCGAAGAGCGCAAGGCGCACCTCGCCGCGCGGCGGCGAGGTCCACGGCAGCGGCACCAGCGAACCGGCGATCGGCCAGGCGCGCCTGTCCGCATCGCCGTCCGACCAGACGAGGCCGGTTTCCTCGACATCCTCGCCCGTCACGTCGAGGCCGAGGATGGAGCCGGGCAGGTGCCTGCCGGCACGGAAGATCGGCAGCAGCTCGTGCCGCCGGACGATCTTGCCGCGGGCGATGCCGTTGAGGTCGATCAGCACGAGATCGAAGGCGGCGATGTCCGGATGGGCGGCGAGGAAGGCTTCGGCTTCGGCAACGGCGGCGGCTTCGGGCGGGCGGCTTGGATGGTCGCGGCTCACGCGGCTGCCCTCCGCTCCGCCAGGCGGCCGACGACGGTCGCGAAGGCGTCCACGAGGCCATCGGCTTCTTTTTCCGAAAGGGCGGGGCTGACCAGCACCATGTTGTGGAAGGGCGTCAGCAGGTAGCCGAGGTTCAGCATGGACAGGTGCAGCGCGGCCTCGATCGTGTCGGAGGCGGCAGCGCGCGCCTCCGCCGCGTTGCGCACCGGCACGGGTGAGAAGACGACCTCCAGCCGAGCGCCGACGCGCGAGACTGCCCAGTCGAGGCCGGCCGACGCGATCGCCGCCCTGAAGCCCGTCTCGATGCCGTCGGCACGGACCTGCATGGTGCGGTAGGCCTCCTCGGTCATGACCTGCTCCAGGCAGGCGCGCAGGCAGGCAAGCTGCAGGGCGCTGCCGGAGAGCGTCGTGCCGATGCCGGAATGGCCGTGGCCGCTCTGCTCGCGGCGGATGACGTGCAGCTTGTCCGAGATGGCCTCAGTCATGCCCCAGACGCTGACCGGAACGCCGCCGCCGATCGGCTTGCCCATGACCATGAGATCGGGTTCAAGTCCGTGCACTTTCGTATAGCCGCCAAGCCCCGTGGAGATCGTGTGGGTCTCGTCGATGAGCAAGAGCGTGCCGGCCTCGCGCGTCAGGCGGCGCAAGGCATCGTGGAAACCGGGCGCAGGCGGGATCATGCCGCAATTCGTCATCACCGGCTCGGCGAGCACGCAGGCGATGTCCCGCGCGGCGAGCGCCTTTTCCAGCGCGGCCTCGTCGTTGAAGGGAATGCAGACGGTCAGCTCGCCGAGGTCGCGGACCTGGCCGAGAAGATTGCGGCGCGAGACGGTCCTGCCGTCGACGAGGTCGACCAAAGTGTCGTCCACCGCGCCGTGGTAGCAGCCGTCGAAGACGAGCAGCTTGGCGCGTCCGGTGACGGCGCGGGCGACGCGGATCGCGAACCGATTGGCGTCGCTCGCCGTGGCGCCGAGCTGCCAGCGGGGCAGCCCGAAGCGCTCGACCAGCAGCCGGCCGACGGCTTCGGCATCGGCGGAGGGCAGCATGGTGGTGAGGCCGCACGTGCCGGCGTTTCTCAGGGCTTCCAGAACCGGGGCAGGCCCGTGGCCGAACATGGCGCCGGTATCGCCGAGGCAGACGTCGACGATGCGGTTGCCGTCGACGTCGACCAGCTCGACACCGCTCGCCCGGTCGATGATGAGAGGGAAGGGGGTGGGCCAGTCGAGCATCCAGTGCTGCGGCACGCCGTCGAAGAAGCCCGACGCCTCCGCATCATGCGCCGCCACGCAGCGCGGCCGCCGCAGGCGGAAAACCTCCGCCTCCGCCTCGATGAGCGCGCGGGCGCGCGCCTCCAGGTTCGCCCTGTCCATCCCGTTCTCCAGCAGGCCCCTCAGAAATGTGATCACATATTGGTTGATGTGATTTCACGTGTCAAACGCCAAGACGGCTACAGCGAGCCGACGATGCGCAGCCAGTCGTGCACGGAGGCGGCGGCCTGTTTTTCGAGCGAGCCGCGGGCGAGGGGGCTCCGGCCGTCCATGTCGCGCACCTCGCTCGGGCTCATGCCGAACTGATGGCGGAAGGCGCGGGAGAAGGCGGAAATATCGGCAAAGCCGCAGGCATAGGCGACCTCGCCGACGGTGCGCTTGCCGTCGTTGGCCAGCATGTCGAAGGCCGCCCGCAGGCGCCGGGTGCGGATATAGTCGGTGACGCCGCCGATCGGCTCGAAGAGCCGGTAGAGCGAGGCGCGCGACAGGCCGAACATTCTGCACAGATGATCCGGGCCGAGATCGGGCATGGCGATGTGCTGCTCGATGTAGCGGCGGATCTCCATGATGACGGCGCCGCGCACGGTGGGCGAAGGCTGGGCCCGCGTCGCGATCTGCGGGCCGACGAGATTGGTGACGAGGTTGGCGGTGGCGGTGACGATCGCCGGGGCTTCCGCCTGGCTGATGTCCGGCAGGTCCTCGAACAAGGTGCGCAAGTGGCTGCCGATCAGCCGTGCCGTGCTCGTCGATCGCTTGAGGACAAGGCCGTGGAGCGCATCGTTTTGCACCTCCTTGCTGAAGAGCAGGTGGCGGGGCAGGACGAGGGTGAGGTTGCGACAGTGCCGCGTCTCGGCATGCATCGGCCGCGAGAGGTCGAAGAAGGAGACGTCGCCGGCTTCCACCACGATCGTCTCTCCGTTGACCGTCCGCGTGTCGCTGCCTTCCAGCGTCAACTGCACGAAGATGAGGTCGAGGCCGCTGCGGGCGATGCGGCCGGGGTCGCGGGAAAAGACGTAGGTGGTGCCGAGCATGTCGGCGACGAGGAACAGCGCCGGCCCCATGAAATAAGCCGAAAGGCCGGCGCGGAAATCCGCAAGCCGTTCCGGCGTTTCCATCGTCGTGCGGAAAACGGGATCGAGCGTCTCGGCGAAGAGCCGGCTCTTGCGGCGACAGTCCGTGCCGGCCTCGGCGAGGACGGAATGGGAGGGCAGCTTGTCGGCAGGGCTCATGGCGGCTCACGGCGATCGGATACGGGCGACATACCCATTCAAGAGGCGGACCCGTGCGAAGGTTCCCGGAAAACCGCAGCCGCGACGGATGCGGGCCCTTGGCAAGGCGTCTCATTCTTTTGGCGAGCCGTCTCATAATGGCTACCTCTGCTGGTATCGCAATTGACAGGTCCATCCGGCTGCAACCCCATGGAAAATATTGGGTCCATTCGGTCGCCGTCGTCGCGGCAAGCGGCAAAGGCGTCCGATGCGGATTGGGAAACGGCAGGCATGGATCAGGTTTCGTTCGATGACAGCTCGGTGGCATTCCACGTGCCGCCCTTTGAATTCTTGCGCGCTCCCGTATTCGCTGCGGCGCGCGACGGGGTGATCGCCGGCAAGCTTGCGCTCTACGAGGGCAACCATCTCTTCAACCGGCTCATCCTGGAGGAGGGGCGGTTCCTCTGTTACCTCGCCACCTTGTCGCTGCATGCCGCCCAGGACACGGCGCGGTCCTCGACCTGGCTGACGCTCGGCCGCCTTCAGCGCGAGGTGACGGAACTGGGCGTGGCGAGCCGCAACCGGGTCGAGGCCCAGGTCTCGTGCCTGCGCAAATACGGTTTCCTCACCCAGCAGCCCCATGCCTCGGATCGCCGTGTCCGCCTGCTCGTTCCGAACGATGCGCTCCTGGCGCGCGATGCGGGTATTCTCGGCGTGCTGCTCGCCGGGCTATCCGAATTCGGCCTGTCGCCGACGGAGGGGCGCAAGGGGCCGCCAGGTGCAGACCTGCACCGTGCGATGCGGCGGGCGACGCTGCCGCGCCTGCCGGGCCTCAGCCGGCTCATCTGTCGGCATGCGCCGCTTGCGCCCTTCTTCACCCATGACTGTGGCTATATGATCCTGCTGCTTCTCCTGCGCGGCGCGCGGGAGAACGGCGATGACGCCGTTTCCACGGGATATCAGCGGCTGGCAACGCAGACGGGCGTTTCGCGCACCCATGTGCGCCGTATCGTCGAGGCGGCGCGCGAGGCCGGCCTGCTGGCGACGGAGGCGCGCGGCGGCCACGACATAAGGCTGATGCCGGCCATGTGGCATGCGGCGGACCGCTGGTTCGCCGACCAGTTCGCCCTGACCGACCTGCTTCTGCGCGAGGCCCTGGCGGACCTCCGGCCGCAAACCGCGGCGGCCTAACCCGCCGAGCCTGCGGCGGCGAAGAGGATCGCCAGCCCGACATGCGTCAGGTGGTGCAGGGCCTGGTCCGCGCCGAACAGCCGCCAGAAGCCCGCTTGGCGGGGCGTGACCTGCATGCGGCGCGCAGCGAGGCTTTTCATCCGGTCTATGACCCCGTGCACGGCGGCGTCGGCAAGTCCGAGCCAGGCGAGGGGCGGGGACACCGCGAGGAAGAGGGCGGCGGTCATCGCGCCGTGCACGCCGGAATGGGCCGCCAGCGGCGCAAGCCAACCCTCCGGCCGATCCTTGCCCGCCGCCATCCAGTCCGTCTGGAACAGGAAATCCGCCAGGAAATGCTTTGCGAGGAACGCCGCCGAGGCGGCGGCGATCCATGCGGTCGAGATCTGGTCCGGTATGTCGATCATTCCGCTCCTGCTAAGGCAGGGCTCAGCGGCCGCCCGCCTCGATGATGCCCCTGGTCAGGCTGCCCGTCGCCGGATAGAGCGGGATCAGGCAGGCCTGGAGCGCATGATAGATGTCGCCCTTGCCGGCGAACAGGGTGTAGCTCGGCACGAGGTCTTCCGTCAGTTCCTCATGCCAGCCGCCACGGTCCTGATCGAGGAAGTGGCGGGCGATCGTGTTCCAGATCCGGCGATACCAGATTTCGTGGAAGTCGTCCGGCAGATGCTCGCAAAGGAAGGCCGCCGCGCCTACGCCCTCGGCCATCGGCCACCAGAGCTTGTTGCGCTTGGCCGGCTCGTCGTTCCAGTCGAGCGTGTAGAAGAAGCCGCCCTTCTCCTTGTCCCAGCCGAGCGCGATGGCCTGGGCGAAGAGCGCCTTCGCGGCCTCCGGCATCCAGGCATGCTTCCTGCCGCCGAGCGCATGGAGCTGCAGGACGAGGCGGGCCCATTCCAGCCAGTGGCCGGGCGTGGTGCCGGAAGGGCGGAACATCTCGTTGCCGCGGTAGTCCTTGTCGAGCGCCCAATCCTCGTCGAAATGCTCGGGCACGCGGAAACCGTTCTCGCCGGCACGGCGGCGGATTACGAGGTCGGCGATGCTTTCGGCCTTGTCGAGGTAGCCTCTTTCGCCCGTCGCCTCGTAGGCGGCCATCAGCGCTTCGGTCAGGTGCATGTTGGAGTTCTGGCCGCGATAGCCGGGCACGGGCGTCCAGTCCGCCTCGAATTCCTCCGCGATCGCGCCGTGTCTGGCTTCCCAGAAGCGCGTTTCCAGGACTTCGGTGACGTCGGCGATCATGCGGTCGGCATCCGGATGGCCGGCGACCTTGGCGCTGGACGCGGCGAGCAGCACGAAGGCGTGGCCGTAACCCTGCTTGGTGGCGTCGAGCAGCCCCGCATTGTCGAGCGACCAATGATAGCCGCCGCGGTCGTGGTCGCGGTGCTTTTCCCAGAGATATTTCATGCCGTGGTCGACGATGTCGTCGGATCCCGGGCGGCCGAGCAGGCTGCCGATGGCAAAGCAATGCACCATGCGCGCGGTGGAATGGATACCGCGCACGGGATTGCCGGGATTGAGCGGCCGGCCCTCGGCGTCGAGCTCGTGGAACCCGCCGAGCGGATTGAAGGCCCGGTTCTGGAAGAAATCGAACAGGCGGTTTGCTTCCCGCCAGAGCCATTGGCGGTGATAGTCGCGCTTGCGCCAAGCCGTGCCAAGGTGTCCCGTTGCGCCCATGATGCGTTCTCCTTTTTGATCGGTCCGCATTGTCTTGCCCGGTGCCGGGCTGACCGGAGCGCGGGGGCAGTTGCCGTGGCGTGGGGGATCACGCACGGCCCGCAACGCTCGCAATGACGGCTGGCCTCGACAGGTGGGGAGGGATTTATGGCCCAGAAAGAAAGGCGCCGCAACCCGCCACGGGCACCGCCCCTAAGGAGCGGCTTCATCGGAATGCGCAGCCATGCCGGACGCGAGAAACGCGAATTCATCATTGCGGCGAAAATGAGAAAAAATAATCTACCAATCTTATAGGGATAATATATAAATCTGCCCCGGAGATCGGCGGAATGACTGTCCGCCCGAAGGAAGGCCGCGAAAATGCGGTCTCCAAGGCAAGGGATGATGGCGATGAGCAATGCGAAACTCGACGGCCGTTCCACCTACGGGCCCTTTGGCCCGGCCGGCAGCCGCCGGGCACGCCGCGCAGAAAAGCAGTTCCTCGTCAACAACATCGCCGTCGCCGTCGCCTTCCTTTTCGTCAGTGCCATCGTCTTCGGCCTTGTCGGCTGACGCGTTTTGGTTCCATAATTCAGCTTATGCGATTTGACGGTTCGGCCCGGTGGGTTCAGAGCAGTGCGGAACTGCCTGCCAGCAGCACGACGACCGTCCATGGCTGTGCCTTCCAGACCGTGAGGAGCAGGAAGCCCGCAAGGGCCAGCGCGAAATCCTTCGCTGAGAGCACGGTGCTTGTCCAAATGGGATCGTAGAGCGCCGCTCCCAGAATGCCCACGACAGCCGCGTTGGCGCCACGCATGGCGGCCTGCGCCGTCAGCTGTGCCTGCACTGCCCTCCAGAACGGGAGCATGCCGTAGACGAGCAGCATCCCCGGCAGAAACACGGCCACAAGCGCAATGGCCGCGCCGGAAAGCCCGTTGGGTTCGGGGCCGGCCACCGCCCCGAGATATGCTGCAAAGGTGAAAAGCGGCCCCGGCACCGCCTGCGCGATGCCATATCCTGCAAGAAAGGCTTCGTTGCTCACCCATCCGGGTGCCACCACCTCGACCTGCAAGAGCGGCAGCACGACATGCCCGCCTCCGAACACCAGCGCGCCGGAGCGGTAGAACGCATCGAACAGCGCGATTGACTGGTTCGCCCCGGAGCTCGTCAGGATCGATGGAAGCAGGAAGAGGACGACACCCAGACCGAGCGCAAGCAGGCCGTTGCGGCGCGACACGGGAAATCGGATCCGGTCCGGCTGCATCGAGGCCGTCTCACGGCAAAGAAGAAAGCCCATAAGGGCACCCATCACGATCGCACCGATCTGCCCGGGCCAGCCGCCGAGGAAAACGGTCAGGCAAATTGCCACGAATGCGATCGCGACCCGCCGGCGGTCCGGAGTGAGTGTCCTTGCCATCCCCCAGACGGCTTGTCCCACCACTGCGACGGCAACCAGCTTCAAGCCGTGAAGCATCCCTTCGGCGACCGGTCCCGTGAATGCTGCCGCGCCGAGCGCGAAGGCGACGAGGATCAGGGCGGACGGCATCGTGAACGCGAACCAGGCTGCCAGTCCCGCGATCAACCCGCCCCCGCGCAGCAGCCCGAGCGAGAACCCGACCTGGCTCGATGCAGGCCCCGGCAGGAACTGGCACAATGCGACAAGGTCGGCATATCCAGCCTCGTCAACCCAGCGGCGGCGAACCACCAGTTCATCCCGGAAATAGCCAAGATGCGCGATCGGGCCGCCGAAGGAGGTAAGGCCAAGCTTGAGGAAGACGAAGAAAACCTCGGCTATCGAACCGTTCGTGGCCATGTTTCCGGGAGGCGTAGGACGGTCGGCGTTCACTGCGGATGATCCCCTATCAGGCCTGTTCAAATTCTTCCGATAGCATCGACATGCAATTGTCGGATGAAACTAGCCTCGCAGGAGGATGGTTTTGTACAGCCAGCCCTCCCCTCGCCGTTCCCATGGCATCGGCCGGGGCGTCGGCGCCAAGGGATCATGGAAGACAGGATGCAAAGGCGCATTGCGAGATCAAGTGGGAACGTAGCTCAGCCTGATCACGTCCTCGCCGATCCGATCGTGAGCCGAAAGGCGCAGCGGCGGCCGGGGACCGGCGAAATATGGCTTGCCGCGACCGAGCACGACGGGATGCAGATAGATCCGGTACTCGTCGATCAGGCCGAGCTCGGTGAGGCTTTGCGCCAGGTCCGGGCCCGCGACTTCGATCTCCCCGTCCCGCTCGGCCTTCAATGCGCGGATCGCGCTCTCAAGATCACCCTCGACCAGCCCGGCGTTGGGGCCGACGGACGTCAACGAGCGCGAGACGACCCATTTCGGCTGGTTCCGCCACGCCGCCGCAAAGGCCTGCTCATCTGCGTTCCATTCAGGATGGTCGTCGTCCCAGTAGCGCATGATCTCATATATCCGGCGGCCGTACAGGCTTCCCACCTGCCCCCGGGCCTCCTCGATGAAGTGGCGGAAGAGCGTGGGGCTTGGCCCAAACGCCATATGGTCGACATAGCCGTCCAGCGACTGGTTCATTCCGAACACCAGCTTGGCCATAGCCCGCCTCCTCCCTGAATCCGGTGCGGATCTGATTGCGCTCTGCAATTGGTTGCAGCCTAGATGAACTGCTTTCATATTGCAATCGGTTTTATGCATGACGCAGAGGCTCGGAGCTCGCCAGGATGCGATGCCGGTCTCTGCGTTCCGCTCACAATGTCTGCGGCGCGATAAACTGGTAGTAGGCCCAGGCGAGCGCGATCACGACGGCAACCACGATCCAGACCAGCCCCTTCTTCGGCCCCGGAGAGACAGGCTTTTTCTCCTGCCTCGGTTTCCGGCGTTCGAATCTCAGAACATTTTTGTCGTTCAAGGCGCGCCCCCTCGCGTTCTAGTCGCGCGGGCCGTCGGCAAGGGCCGCAAGGCCGGCCATGTCGCGGATGAGAAGCTTCTGCCGGCCGCCCTCGACGAGGCCCTGCGATTCCCAGGCGCTGAGAATGCGGGACACGGTATGCAGCGTCGTGCCGGTCATTTCGGCGATGTCCTGGCGCGAGATCGGGAAGTCGATGCGGATGCCCTCCCCTTCCTTGCGGCCTGCCTGCTTGGAGAGGCGGAGGACGGCGTGCGCGACCCGGCGCTCCACCTCCTGGGTGGACATTTCGCGGATGCGGGTATGGGCCTCCTCCAGCCGCTGGCCGATGGTGTGCATGGCGCTGACGGCAAGGCGCGGGTTCTGCTCGACGAAGTGCGGCCAGAGGTCGGTCGGCCAGCCGAGGATCACGCTTTCGGTCGCGGCGCGGGCGGTGCCGGGATAATCCGAACGCTGCAGGGCCTTGGCGAAGCCGAAGAGGTCGCCGGGATGCACGACGCGCACGATGATCTGCTGGCCGTCCTCCGTCACCTGCGTGACCTTCAGCCGGCCGTGCAGCAGAAGGAAGAAGCTCGTCGCCTGCTGGCCCTGCTCGAAGACCGCGTCGCCCTGCGCCACGCGGCGGGCGGTCGCGTGGCTCAGCAGCCTGTCGAGGTCCTCGTCGCTCATCTTGTCGAACAAGGCGAGCGACCGGACGACGGTGCGGTCAATCTTCACGATCGCTTCCCTCTCGCGTGAAAGTTACCGGCTTCTATCACGCCTCTTCCTCTGCCGGAAGTTCAGAGTGGAAACCCGCGCTCCCTGAGCGCGGCAAGGAGCGGCGCATACCAGCGCGTATCCTTGACGAGCCGGAAGCCGACATTGTCCGGCGGCACGCCGACCGCGCAGCCGCCGCCTTTCGGATTGCGCACGAACGAACTCAGCGCCGCCCGGTGCTTGCCGCTTGCGACATAGATGCCGCAGGACGAGACATCGTTCACCACGCGCCCGGCCTTGTCGAGGTTGACGCGGCGGTTGCAGGTCGATGTCCATTCCCAGACGTTGCCGGCAAAATCGGCAAAGCCGTACTCGTTCTCGCCGAAACGGCCGATCGGCTGGGGAACGGGATCGCGCGAGGCCTTGCGCGCCGCCTCGCGGCGATAGTCCGCCAGCCAGCGCTCCGCCGGATTGGTGCTGTTGATGTCGACGCCCAGCGCATCGTCGGGAAAACGCGAGCCGGCGGCGAAGGCGAGGTCCCGGTCGCTCGGCAGCGTCCAGGTCTTGCCGGTGCGGGCGCTCAGCCAGCCGGCATAGGCCATCGCGTCGTCATAGCTGACGCCGGTCGCCGGCGTGTTTGCGGGGTCGGCCGGGACAAAGCCCGGCTCGGCGGGCGCGCACGCGCCGTCGGTCACGCAGCGCGCATAGTCGGAGGCGGTGACCTGATACTTCATGATGGTGAGCGGACGCCGGACGGTGACGGTCTTGATCGGCCCGTCGACGGCAAAGCCGTTGCGGAAGAATTCGCCGCTGTCGCGATAGGTGAAGCTGCGCGGTGCGATCTCCACCGTCTGTGGCTCGTCGAGGACGTGCGCGGCCGGTGCGGTCCCGATGAGATCGGTCTTGACCGCGAGCGCGCCGGCAAGGGCGGCAAGCAGAAGGGCGGGAAGTGCGAGCGATGTCCACGAAATGCCGGGTCTCGATGTCAGCACAGCCATGACGGCCTCCTTGCGCCTCGCCCGGACGATCATTCGGCATCCGGGACGGCGCCGATTGGGAACCGGGCCGCCCTGCCGGCGGCCCGAAGGGCGCGCCCCTCGGAAAGCGGGCGCGCCGGATTGCGGGTCGTCAGACACCGCTCGGAGGCGTGACCGACGTCATCAGGTCGTCGTTCCACTCGCCTGTGACCGTGAAGTGAGCGGCCGCGCCCAGCTCGAAGGCCTCGATCAGGTTGTGGTTGACATAGGCGTAGATGCCGGGCTGCTCGAAGGTGTAGAACGCCGCGCCTGCCGTGCCGCCCGGAATGAACCAGGTCTCCTGGTCGACATCCGGCACGTTGCGGAACTTGCCGGTCGCCCAGACATAATCGCCGTGGCCGCCGATGAGGTGCGGGCGGGTGTCGCGGTTGGCCTGCGAGTGCACGATCAGCACCTTCTCGCCCACCTTGGCCTGCAAGGCGTTGTCGCCGGTGAGGGCGCCGACGGCGCCGTTGAAGACGATGTGGCTCGGCGTCAGCGTGCGCATGACCTCCAGCGTATCGGCATACGATTCGCCGACGCTCTCGTATTTCTTGTAGTTCCCTTCCGCGTCGCGCGGCACGTAGAAATCCTGTTCGCCGACATAGTAGACGCGGTCATAGGCCAGTTCCTTGCCATGGCCGTCCGTCAGGCCTTCGCGCGGCAGCACCATGATCGCGCCGTTCATGCCCGAGGTGACGTGCCAGGGCACCATTCCGGGAGGTGCGCAATGGTAGACGAAGACGCCGGCCTTGGTGGCCTTGAAGCGCAGCACCGTCCGCTCGCCGGGGTTGACCACGGTCAGCGCCCCGCCGCCCAGCGCACCCGTCGCCGAATGGAAGTCGATATTGTGCTGCAGCTCGTTGGTTTCGGGGTTGATGAGGGTCAGCTCGACATAGTCGTCCTGGTGCACCACCATCAGCGGGCCCGGAACCGAGCCGTTGAAGGTCATGGCGTGCACCTCGGTGCCCTTGTCGTCGAGGATCATCTTCTTCTCCTCGATCGTCATGGTGAATTCGTAGATCTTCGGTCCGCCCTCGGCCTTCTGGGTGTGGGCGTGAACGAAAGGCGGCTTCACGAGCTCGACCTTCACGCGTTCCAGCTTTGCGATGTCGGCCGCCGTTGCGGCTGCATTGGTCTGGATGGCCCCGCCTTCGGCCCGGGCCATCGTCGCCGCAATGATCGGCGTCAGGACGCCGGCAAAGGCGGCACCGCCGAGAATGGTGCGGCGTGTCATCTGAAACTGCTCAGTCATTGCACTTCTCCTTTTCGAAAGGACGGAGCGGTGTATCGCCCGGTCCTCTCTGTTCTAGGAGCATTCGCGCCGGCCTCTTTGTGATGGGACAAACAGGCCTTTGCCGCCGGTGCGGCATTTTGGCAGGCGCCGCCCCACTCTTTGCCATCCCGCAAAGAAGCCGTTCGGCGCCTAGCCTAGAAAGAGCTGACGATTGCAAAGGAACGAGACGATCATGAGTGCAAGCCAACCCGCAGCGCGCGTCAGCCGCGCCGTCCCGCGCGGCCTTTCCCGCACAGGCCCGGTACTGTTTTCCTATGGCTTCCGGCCGTTCTTCCTCGGCGGCGGTCTCTGGGCCATCGCCGCCATGGTCTTGTGGATCGCGGCGATCGCCGGCCATGTCGACCTTGCCGGCGACTACGGCGCGCCCAACTGGCACGCACATGAAATGCTCTTCGGCTTTGCCTCCGCCGTCCTCGCCGGCTTCCTGCTGACGGCGGTGCCGAACTGGACGGGCCGACTGCCCGTTTCCGGCTGGCCGCTCGGCGGGCTCTTCGGCCTGTGGTGCGCAGGCCGTGCCGCCCTTCTCGCCACGGATGCGATCGGCGTCGTGGCGGCGGCGGTGATCGACGGCCTTTTCCTACCCGCGCTCCTCGCCATCTGCACGCGCGAGGTCGTGGCGGGCCGCAAGTGGAAGGACCTGAAGGTGCTCGGCGGCCTCCTGGCGCTGTCGATCGCGAACGGCGTCTTCCATATGGCGGCGATCGACGGCGGGCACGACCACGTGACGATCCGCCTCGCCGCCGCCGCCTATGTCGTGCTGGTGATGATCGTCGGCGGCCGCATCGTGCCGAGCTTCACGCGCAACTGGCTGAACAAGTCCGGGCGCACCGACTTTCCGGTACCCTACAACCGCTACGACACAGCGGCCATCCTCGGCGGCGTCGCCGCGCTCGCCGCCTGGACGGCGGCGCCGGAGCACCCGGCGACCGCGGGCCTCGGCCTTGCCGCTGCCGTCCTGCACGGCGTCCGCCTCCACCGCTGGCGCGGCTGGACGACGGCGCCGGAGAAGCTGCTCGTCATTCTGCACATCGCCTATGCTTTCGTGCCGCTCGGCCTTCTCGCCATAGGCTTCAGTGCTCTCGGTGGTCTCGAAGAGCGTTCCGTGCTGCACCTGCTCTCGGTCGGCGCGATCGCCTGCATGATGCTGGCCGTGATGACGCGGGCGAGCCTCGGCCATACCGGCCGCGCGCTGACGGCCTCTCGCCTGACCGTCGCGGCCTATGCGGCGTTGGTCCTCTGCGCGCTGGTGCGCCCGCTCGGTGAGGCCTTTCCCGATGCGAGCGCCGAGATATACGCCGCTTCCGGCGTCCTGTGGATCGCCGCTTTCGGCCTCTTCTGCCTGGAATATGCGCCGATCCTCGCCCGCAAGCGGCGCGCGCCCTTGTGAGTGCGATCGGCCCGGACCATCTCCGGGCCGATCGCCTGTCAGCCTTCCACCCCTTCCAGCATCCTGTCCGGCGTCCAGGGCGGCTCGTAGGTCAGGTGGACCTCGGCATGTTCGACGCCCGGCACGCCCCGGAGGCAATTGCGGGCGGCCTCCTTGAGGTAATCGCCTGCCGGGCAGCCGCGCGTCGTCGTGGTCATGGTGACGCGGGCGATGCCGCCGTCCTCCACGGCGATGTCGTAGATCAGGCCGAGGTCGACGATGTTGCGGCCGATCTCCGGATCGATGATCATGCGCAGGGCGTTGCGGATATCCTGCGCGAGGATGGCTTTCCGGTGCTCGTCCATCGCCTCACCCCTTCGCCTGCCCAGCGCGCACGAGGATGCGGTAGGCCGAGCCCGTCTCGTCGAAGTTGCCTGCCCATTGATGGCCGCGCTTCGTCAGTTCGGGGAACAGGAAGAGCGGTTCGCGCGAGAGCAGCGCGAAGAGCACCTCGCCCGGCTCCAGCGCCTCGGCGGCGGCGAGGATGCGCACCATCGGCTCCGGCGGGTCGAGGTCCGAGAGGTCGAGATGCAAGGACGGATCCGGCCAGGTTTCGGGACGATCGGCATCGGCCGAGGTTTCGACCGGCGCGGCGTCCTTCTGCGGGGTGAAGAGCACTTCCCAGTCGCCGCCCTCGATCTCGCGGGCCTCGTGCTCGAAGCCGCGGCTTGCCATGACGCGGAACAGGGGCTGCGGCCGGAAGGTGGCGAGGAGCTTCAGCCCCTGCCCCGGCAGGAGCGCCTGCACGGCCTGCATGATCGCCTGGAACGGCTCGCCGCCGCTCCTCAGGATCGGCCGCACGTCGAGCACCTTCGGTGCGATATCGGTTGAAACGTCGGGCATCGTCATCTCCTGGAAGCAGAAAGGGGTAGAAACAGGTGCGGCCGCACCACGCCGTCCGGCGTGCGCAGTGCTGCCGGCACGGCGGACAGCCGGCGCGCGCGGACGAACTCGCGCAGCAGCGCCAGCGTCGCGATGAGCTGCAGGCAGACGGCGCCGCGGAAAATGTCGGGCGTGCCTGCGAAAAGCGCCAGCGTGGCCGCTGCCGCCGCGGCATAATAGATCCAGAACAGGATACGCGCGTGGCTCTCCTCGACAAGGTCCTGCACGCGCGGCACCGGCGCCCGGCCGAGCACCGGCCCGTAGGCCTCCAGCCAGGTCAGGAAGGCGACGATCTTGTAGAGCTGGGCGAGCCCGAGCCCGGTCAGCCAGCCGAAGGCGAAGAGATAGGCGAATGCCGCCACGCCCTCGCCCGCCCGGACGGCGGGCACATTGACGAGGATGACGGAAAGGACGAGCGCGACGAAGGCGGGCCCGGCGGCGCGGATGTTCAGCTCCGCCTGCTTGCGTTTGCGCGCCCGGTAGATGCCGAGCACATCGCCGCCGTAGAGCAGCACGGCGGCCAGCGTCAGCAGCAGCGCCGAGGCGAAGAGCACGGGCACGCCGGAAAGGGCGAAGGCCACGAAGGGAATCGAGGCTGCGACGAGCCCCACCGCAACGGCCGCCGCCCACCAGAGGGCGCGGCTCGTGCGGCGTTCGGCTTCGGGTGCGAGCAGGAACATGGCGAGCAGGCGGTAGCTGACGCCGACAGCGGTCACGCTCAGCCATCCGCCGAGGCCGAGCGCCGCGTGCAGCTCCACGCCGCCGGCGACCAGCCGGGCGAGCGCCGCGCCCTCGGCGAGGCCGGACAGGGCGGTGGTGAAGGCCGCGCCGACAAGGGCCGCGCCGACGAGCGAAACGAGCCCCACAGCCACGAAGCGGGCGGGCAGCGGCAACGGACGGGCGGCGAAAAGCGTTGCGGCGATAATGCCGGCGACCAGGCCGAAGCCCAGGAGCAGCATGACGCCGCCGACCGGCAGGATGAAGAGCGGCAGGTCGGCGGCGCCGGAGAGCGCGACGAAGCCGGCGACGAGGAAGCCGAGCCCGCCGACGAGCAGCAGCAGGGCCGGCGCCGCGAACCGGCCGCCGACGAGCGGGCGGGCGACGAGCACCGGCACGAACTGGAGAAGGGCGCCCGCCATCAGCAGGCTCAGCCAGCCGATGGCGACGACATGGACGAGCACCAGCGTTTCCGGCGCGCCGATGTCGGCGGCCGGATAGCCGTAGCCTGCGACCATCAGGCCCTGCCCGGCGAGCAGCATCAGGCAGGCGACGGCGAAGTAGCACATGGTCCAGCGGGAAAGTGTGGCACCCGGCATCTTGTTTCCTCTTCGCCGCGCCCATCCCTGGAAATTCCGGCGGCAGTGCGCAGCGGTTTGCGTCCGGAATTGTCAGAACGATTAGTGGTCGGAACCGCAGCAGCAATCGCAGCCGCCGTCCTCCAGCCGGTCGATCTCGACGCGCCAGATCTCCGGGCCCTGCTCGAGATAGTCCCAGCCGAACCGGCCGGGGAAATTCGTTTCGAGCTGGTAGTGCAGCGGGCGGGGATCGTGGTCGCTGGTGATCAGCATGGATTTGCCGGGAAGCAGCGCACCGAGCATGCCGAAGATGCGCGGGTGGCGTTCGCGCGGCGGAATGGTGCGCACGTCGATGGAGGGCTTTTCCTGGTGTTCAGACATGTTCTGGTGTTTCCGTCCCGGCCGCTCCGATCCCGTTCCGAAGGGGCGCGGCCCGACCCGACCGGAACCAGCCGACGCTAACCCCAGCCCCTCCCCTCCACTTTGACCATGCGCAAACAATTCGGAAAATCCGCGCGCGATGCCGTCTTGCTTGGCATTCCGCAAAGAAGGGCGGCTCTCCCGCCCCTAGGCTTGCGTCAATCGACCATCGCGGACAGAGGAAGCGCCATGCAACAGGCCCTGATCGAAAAATACGGCGAGGCGCGGCTGCCGCGCTATACGAGCTACCCGACGGCGCCCGGCTTTTCGCCCACCGTCGGTGCCGGCACCTATGGCGACTGGCTCTCCGCCATCCGGCCGGAAACGGAGGCCTCGCTCTACCTGCATATCCCGTTCTGCCGCTCCATGTGCTGGTACTGCGGCTGCCACACGACCATTACCCAGCGCGACGAGCCGATCCTCGATTATATCGACATGCTCCGGAAGGAGATCGGCCTCGTCTGCGATGCGACTGGCGGCCGGCCGAAGATACGCCATGTGCATTTCGGCGGCGGCACGCCGACGATCATGCAGCCGGAGGAGTTCCGTGACCTCATCGGCCTCTTGCGCGCCCGCTTCGCCTTCACGGCGGGCATGGAGATCGCCGTCGAGATCGACCCGCGGACCCTCACGCCGGAAATGGCCAGCGCGCTGGGCGAGGCGGGCGTCACCCGCGCCAGCCTCGGCGTCCAGAGCTTCGATCCCGTCGTGCAGAGGGCGATCAACCGCATCCAGAACGAGGCGCAGACGGCGGATGCGGTGGCGCGGCTGCGCGCGGCCGGCGTGCAGGGCATCAATTTCGACCTGATCTACGGCCTGCCGCACCAGACCGTCGCGTCCTGCGTCGAGACGGCGAAGGCGGCGGCCTCAATGCTGCCCGAGCGGTTCGCCGTCTTCGGCTATGCCCATATTCCGTCGTTCAAGAAGCACCAGCGGCTGATCGACGAACGTGCCTTGCCGGATGCGGCGTTGCGGGCCGAGCAGGCGGAAGCCATCGCCGACGCGCTTGAGGCCGCCGGCTATGTCCGCATCGGCCTCGACCACTATGCCCTGCCGGGCGACAGCCTTGCGCTTGCCGCCAGGCGGGGGCGGCTGCATCGCAACTTCCAGGGCTACACGACAGATGCGTGCACGACGCTCATCGGCTTCGGCGCCTCGGCCATCGGCCGCACGCCGGAGGGATATATCCAGAACGAGGTGCCGCCGGGACTCTATGCCCAGCGCATCGCGTCCGGCCGGCTGGCGACGGCCAAGGGATACCGCCTTACGGCGGAAGACCGGCTGCGCGCCGAGATCATCGAACGGCTGATGTGCGATTTCCGTGCCGACGTCA
This sequence comes from Shinella agrisoli, assembly GCF_046557955.1. Classification (NCBI taxonomy): domain Bacteria; kingdom Pseudomonadati; phylum Pseudomonadota; class Alphaproteobacteria; order Hyphomicrobiales; family Rhizobiaceae; genus Shinella; species Shinella agrisoli. Next base: position 200,379 of record NZ_JBJIEP010000009.1, read on the forward strand.
CCGCCATCGCCGCCCGTCACGGTTTCGACGCCGCCGCGCTGGTCGAGGGCAATGCGCGGCTCGCCGCACTGAACGAGGATGGCGCGATCGACCTCCGCGGCGGCACGGTGACCGTGCGGCAGGATCACCGCTTCATCATCCGCGCCGTCGCCGCCGCCTTCGACGCCTATATCGACCGTGCGGCCCGCACGCACAGCAAGGCCGCCTGAACCGGAAAGGCCCGGCATCGTGCAGCATGCCGGGCCTCTCCCTGCGATCTTGCCCTTCCTATCCGACAAGACCGCGATAGATCGCCGGCAGCGCCGCGGGCAGCCTGGCGATATTGCCGACGATGGCATAGCCGTTGCGCCCGAAGATCGCCGGCACATAGGCCTGCGCTTCCCGGTCGACCGTCACGCCGAACACGCTGACGCCCGTGCGGCGCGCTTCCGCGACGGCACGGCGGCTGTCCTCCAGCGCGAACCGGCCCTCGTAATGATCGACGTCGTTCGGCTTTCCGTCCGTGAGGACGAGGAGAAGCTTTCGGCGGTTCGGCTGTTCGCCGAGCTTTGCCGCCGCATGGCGGATCGCCGGGCCGATGCGGGTATAGAAACCCGGTTTCAGGGCGGCGATGCGCGCTTCCACGCCGTGTCCCATCGGCTCGCCGAAATCCTTGACCGTCTCTATGCGCACCCAGGAACGCCGCCGCGAGGTGAAGGTGAGGATGGAATGGCTGTCGCCGCAGGCGGCAAGCCCGTGCGCCAGCACCAGCAGCGCCTCCTTCTCCACGTCGAGCACCCGGCGGTTGTCGAACCAGGCGTCGGTGGAAAGCGAGACGTCGACGAGGATGGTGACGGCGAGGTCGTGCGCCTGCGGCCGGCTCATCAGGTGGATGCGGTCGCTGCCCTGTCCGCCGGCGGCAAGGTCGCTACGCGCCCGCACGACCGCGTCGAGGTCGAGCTCAGCGCCGTCGAGCTGCGCGCGCAGCATCTCGTGGCGCGGCCGCAGCACCTCGAACTGCCGGCGCACGCGGCGGATGAGGCTCTTCGTGTCGGGGCCGGCTTCGGGCACCGCCGCCGTGTCCGGCGCCGGCGAGGCGAGCACGCGGCAATGGTCCGGCAGGTAGGTCGCCGTGCGGTAGTCCCATTCCGGATAGGTGAATTCGCCGGTCAGCCGCGAGCGGTCGAGCGCTTCGGGCGGCAGGTCCAGATCGAAGCGGAAACGGGCGGCGGGACGGCCTTTCCGCTCGCCGAGCGTCATGTCGTCCAGCTCGTCGGCGGCGCTGGAATCATGGTCGTCGCTGTCGTCGCCGGGGCGGTCGACATTGACCATCTCCGCCATGGCGAGGATCTTCTCGAAACGGTTGAGGATGAAGGGACTGCGCTCGTTCTTGCGGTTCTGCGCCTTCTCGCGCAACGCGACGTGCCGGCCGGTCTCGGCGACCTGCGGACTGCCGCCGGCCGCCGGCTGATCCTCTTCCCCGCGCTCGTCGCCCTCCTTACGCAGCAGCGCGTCCGGCCAGAGCGGCACGGGCAGCATCGGCAGGTAGCCCGGCGGTGCGCGGTGCGGGAAGATGACCGGCAGCGTATCGTCGGCCAGTCCCGCCCCCTTCTTCAACAGGCTGAGGATACGGTTCTCGACGTGGCGCTCGACGGAGGGCAGCGGCCGGCTGCGGCGCGCGTCCAGCGTGGCGGCGCACAGCCGTTCGTAGCGCCGGGCGAGCCCAGGAAAAGCAGCGAGGACGGCCTTCGCCGTCGCTTCCGCCCGTATAAGGACCGCGAGGTCGCGCTGCAGCGGGTCGCCGTGCGCCACCTGGTCGAGCGGCATCACGGCCATGGCGGCGGCTAGCCAGACATAGAGGTCGCGATTGAGGCCGCGATCGGCGAAGAGCGCGATCTCGCCCGGCAGCATCAGCGTCGCGTGGTCGCGGCCCGGCTGCACCAGCTTCTCCTCGCCGAGCCCCATGCGCTGGCGCAGCCTGAGGCGGTGCGTCGAGGTGCGCCCGCGCGCCGGCGCGATCTGCACGGCCCCCTCCCCGCCGAAGCCGCGGAAGCAGACGGCGAGCACCGGGCGGACGTCTTCCAGCCGCACGGCATGGTCCGGATGGCGCGGCCAGGTGGCCGTGTTGCCGACGAGCCTGTGCCAGGCCCGCCCGACGGTTTCCTCCAGTTCCAGGAAATCCAGCATGGCGGCGCCTCAGCGGATCATCGCATCGGCGATTTCGAGGAGCGCGGCCCGGACGTCCGGTTCGTCGGTGAGCGGCTCGATCATCGCCGCGCGCACGGCCTCGCGCGTCGTCATGCCGCTGTCGATGAGGCAGGCGCAATAGACGAGGAGGCGGGTCGAGACGCCCTCTTCCAGATCCTGGCCCTTCAGGGCGCGCAGCCGGTGGGCAAGCGCGACGAGCGGCGCGACGCGCGCCTCGTCCAGCCCGCTTTCCGCGGCGATCACGGCAGTTTCGGCGGCTTTCGGCAGGAAATCGAATTCGATCGCCACGAAACGCTGGCGCGTGGAGGGCTTCAGCGCCTTCAAGAGGTTCTGGTAGCCCGGATTGTAGGAGACGACGAGCATGAAGCCGGGGGGTGCCTCCAGCACCTCGCCGGTACGCTCCAGCGGCAGGATGCGCCGGTCGTCGGTCAGCGGATGCAGCACGACGGCGACGTCCTTGCGCGCCTCGACGATCTCGTCGAGATAGCACACGCCGCCCTCGCGCACCGCGCGCGTCAGCGGGCCGTCGACCCAGACCGTATCGCCGCCCTTGAGCAGGTAGCGGCCGGTGAGGTCGGCGGCGGAGAGATCGTCGTGGCAGGAGACGGTGGCGAGCGGCAGGCCGAGCCTTGCGGCCATGTGGCTGACGAAGCGGGTCTTGCCGCAGCCCGTCGGGCCTTTCAGCAGCAGGGGAAGCTGGCGCGTCCAGGCTTTCTCGAACAGCGCGCATTCGTTGCCGGAGGGGCTGTAGGCGGGAATGCCGGCGCGTGCGGCCTTGAGCATGACGTTCATTTCGGTCTCCATGGATTTCTGGAAGGAAGCGCCGGCCCCGCGGGATGACGGGGCCGGCCAGCGCTCACTCGGCCGGCTGGACCATTCGGGTGAGGCTGTCGCGGCGCTCGCGGCCGGGCACGAGCACGGCCCAGACGAACATCAATGCCGAGACGAGGACGGCGACGCCCGAGCCGAGACGGACCCAGTAGAACAGCGCGAGCTGGTCCTGCACGTCCATGAAGCTCTCGCCGAGCACGCGCTGCAGGTGGACCTGCACGACGCCCGCGAAGGTGAGCGCAAAAGTCATCACGGACATCGCCGTGCACATGATCCAGAAGCTGGCGATCGAGAGCCACTGGTTGAACGGCGCGCGGCCGCGGATTTCCGGGATCGCGTAGGCCATCATGGCGAGGTTCAGCATCACGTAGGCGCCGAAGAAGGCGAGGTGCCCGTGCGCGGCGGTGACCTGCGTTCCGTGGGTGTAGTAGTTCACCGAGGACAGCGTGTGGAGGAAGCCCCAGACGCCCGCGCCGAAGAAGGCCATGACCGAGCAGCCGATCGACCACAGCAGCGCCGCCTTGTTCGGGTGGTTGTGGCCGGCCTTCCAGGTCATCACGAAGGTGAAGATGACCATGGTAAAGAAGGGCGCGACCTCCAGCGTCGAGAACAGCGAGCCGATCCACTGCCAGTAGCCCGGCGCGCCGATCCAGTAGTAGTGGTGGCCCGTGCCGAGGATGCCCGAGAAGAGCGCAAGGCCGACGATGACGTAGAGCCACTTTTCCACGACTTCGCGGTCGATGCCGTTGAGCTTGATCATCAGGAAGGCGAGCACCGAGGCCATGATCAGCTCCCAGACGCCCTCGACCCACAGGTGGATGACGTACCACCAGTACATCTTGTCGAGCGCCAGGTTGACCGGGTTGTAGAAGGCGAAGAGGAAGAAGATCGCCAGGCCCCACAGGCCGAAGAGCAGGATGTTGATGACCGTGGTCTTGCGGCCCTTCAGCGCCGTCATGGTGATGTTGAAGAGGAACATCAGGACGACGACGACGATGCCGACCTTGGCGATGAAGGTCTGCTCCAGGAACTCGCGGCCCTCATGGATGCGGAACATATAGCCGACGACCGTCAGGCCCGCCGCCACGAAGAACATCCAGAACTGGAGGACGGCGAGCTTCGGGCTGTAGAGCTCCGTCTCTGTCTCCTCCGGGATCATGTAGTAGGTCGCGCCCATGAAGCCCATGAGCAGCCAGACGACGAGCGCGTTGGTGTGGATCATGCGCACGATGTTGAATGGCAGGAGCTCGGAAAGCGTGTTCGGCAGCACATAGATCGTGCCGGCCACGACGCCGAAGAGGACCTGGGCAAGGAAGAGGCCGAGCGCGCCGTAGAAATACAGCATCGCGACCTTCTGCGTTTGATACTTCATGTCTTGTCTCCTGAACCCTGTCCGTCAGCCGGCATCGTTCGGCGGCCAGTTCTGCGTCATGATCCGGCTCGTCCATTCGAGGAAGTCGGCCAGATCGTTGAGTTCCTGCTCGGTGAGGTTGAACTGCGGCATCTGCCGCCGGCCCTCCGCCCCGCTCGGCTGGGCGGCCATCCAGGCCTTCAGCGCCTCGCGCGCGCCTTCCGGGTCGTCCACGCCGCCGTAGCGCTTCCACACGTTGCCGAGCTCGGGCGCGAAATAGGCGCCCTCGCCGAGCAGCGTGTGGCAGTTGATACAGGCGTTCTTCTCCCAGACGTGCTTGCCGCGCGCGACGCTGTCGGAGAGCGTCGTCTCGTCGGTGGAGGAGGTCCTGATGTAATAGTGGCTATGGGCCGTGAGCCCCACGAATATCGCGAAGAAGAAGATGGACCCGCCATAGAAGACGTTGCGGGCCCCGGTCTTGGTTAGGCGCTCTGCCATCCCCTGGTCCTTTCCCTTGCCGGAAGCCCCCCGGGCCCGGCGCCAAAACCCCGCCGACAGTGCGGGACGCCCTTGGTTCTAGCGCCGGGAGAAAAGCCTTCTTTGCGCATTGGCAAAGAGCGGGGCGGTTGGTCAGCCGAGCCAGGTGACGGCGACGGTGCGCGCGAGCGCGAGCGACAGCAGCGCCGCCGGCCAGGCAAGCAGCGCGGGCTTCATGATGCCGCGGCTGGTGCGCAGCTCCATGAAGTCGAGGATGACGATGCGCCCTTTCGCATAAGCCATGACGAGCACGGCGGCGATCGGCACGAGGAGGCCGCCGCTGTGGCCCCCGACGAAGGCTCCGCCCATGGCGAGCGTCAGCAGGATGGCGAGCGTGGCGATGAACTGTTCGCGGGCCTGTCGGGTCATGGAAGCCTCAGGTGAGATAGAGGATCGGGAACATCACGAGCCAGACGAGGTCGATGGCGTGCCAGAGCGTCGCGATCGTCACGACGTTCGCGCGCGACGGCCGCCAGGCGACGAGGAGGAGGATTCCGGCGCCGAAGACCACGTGCAGCAGGTGGAAGCCGGTGACGAGGAAATAAAGCTCCGCGAGCGTACCGGCCTCGACGATGCCGGACCGCACCTCGATGGAATATTCGAGCGCCTTGACGGCCGCGAAGGCGAAGCCGAACAGTGCCGCCAGCATGAGGGGACGACGGACGGCGCCGTCGCCGCGGCGCACCGCAAGCGCTGCCTGCCAGCCGCTCAGGACGAGAAGCACGGTGTTGAGGGCGGCAAGCCCCGGATGAAGATGCGCGCGCAGAAGCAAGGCGCCCTCGACGTCCATCACCGTCGTCACCATGAAGGCGACGAGCAGCGCGCCGAAGGCGGCAAGCTCGCTCCACACCAGGATCCACAGGAGCAGCGAATCCGCTTCCCCGCTCTCCGCTTTTCCGATCGCCGTGTCCATGTCGTCTATCGTCGCCATGGCCCTTCCTAGCGCGCAAACCCGCGGCCTTCTTTGCGCCTGCTCAAAGAGGCGTGCAGCCCGGCGCGGCATGATGGCGGCAAAGGAAAGGATTTCTCCATGACGGACGCACAGTTCGGCCTTATCGTCGCCGCGCCGGTCATCGTCGGCTTCGCGCTGTTGCTCCATCGCATGGGTGTGCTGCAGGGAGCGGGAACGCTCTCGGCCGTCGGCGCATCGGTCGTGATCGCCGCCGTGCTCTTCTTCGGTCAATAGGGCGGCCGCCGGCTTGCGGTCGGCTCGCTTAGGCGATGCTCCTTCGCCCTTGCAATAAGCGGTCCGATAAACGAGGCTGGCGCGATCCTGCCGGCAAGCCTGCTGCCGGCGAACGCATCACCCGCCTTCGACCAGGAGCCGGCATGGCCGTCACCGATATCGCGACCCGCACCTACGACCACAATTTCCGGCTCGACCCGATCGTGCGGAGCCTGCTTGATACCGATTTCTACAAGCTGCTGATGCTCCAGATGATCCGGCAGCTCCATCCGGATATCCGGGCGACCTTCTCGCTGATCAACCGCACGACGAGCGTGCGGCTCGCCGATGTCATCGACGAGGGAGAATTGCGCGCCCAGCTCGATCACGCCCGCAGCGTGCGCTTTACCAAGAAGGAGCTGATCTGGCTCGCCGGCAACAGCTTCTACGGCAGGTCACGCATGTTCGGCCCGGATTTCATTGCCTGGCTTGCCGCCTTCCAGCTGCCCGAATACGAACTGCGCAAGGCGGGCGGGCAGTACGAGCTGCATTTCGACGGGCCGTGGACGCACACGACCATGTGGGAGATCCCGGCGCTTGCGATCATCAACGAGCTCAAGTCGCGGGCGGCGATGCGCGACCGGGGCCGCTTCGCGCTCGATGTGCTCTATGCCCGCGCCAAGGCGCGGCTTTGGGAAAAGGTGGAGCGGCTGCGGCAATTGCCGGACCTCGTCATATCCGACTTCGGCACGAGGCGGCGGCACGGCTTCCTTTGGCAGCGCTGGTGCGTGGAGGCGCTCAAGGAGGGGCTCGGGGACCGCTTTATCGGCACGTCCAACGTCCTGCTCGCCATGGACGCCGATCTGGAGGCGATCGGCACGAACGCGCACGAGCTGCCGATGGTCGCCGCCGCGCTTGCCGAGGACGATGCCGCACTCGCCCGCGCGCCTTACCAGGTGCTGGAGGAATGGCGGCAGCACTACAACGGCAATCTCCTGATCGCGCTTCCCGACGCTTTCGGCACCACCGCCTTCCTCGCGAATGCGCCGGACTGGCTGGCGGACTGGACAGGTTTCCGCCCGGACAGCGCCCCGCCGATTGCCGGCGGCGAGCAGATCATCGACTGGTGGCGCAAGAAAGGGCGCGACCCGCGTGAAAAGCTGCTGATCTTCTCCGATGGCATGGATGTCGACACGATCGAGGAGACCTACCGGCATTTCCACGGCCATGTGCGCATGAGCTTCGGCTGGGGCACCAACCTGACCAACGATTTCCGCGGTTGCGACCCGGACGGCGGAGACAGCCTCGACCCGATTTCGCTCGTCTGCAAGGTGACGAGCGCCAACGGCCGGCCCGCCGTCAAGCTCTCCGACAACCCTCTCAAGGCGACCGGCGATCCGGCGGAGATCGAACGGTATCGGCGTGTCTTCGGGATGGACGGCCAGACGGCGCGGCCGGTCGAGGTCTAGAAGCCGGCTGCCTCCGGAAACGGAACCCCGGCGGTGTCGAGGGCATTTCTGCGCCATGATCTACGAACTTTATTACTGGACAGGCATTCAGGGCCGCGGGGAATATATCCGGCTGGCGCTGGAGGCGGCCGGCGCTCCCTACCGCGACGTCGCGCGGGAAGAAGGCGATCATGTCATCGCGGACGTCGCGAACCGGCTGGCGACCCCGTCCTTCGCGCCGCCGTTTCTGAAAGACGGTTCCCTCGTCGTCGGCCAGGTCTCGGCGATCCTGCTCTATCTCGGCGACAAGCTCGACCTGGCGCCGAAGGACGAGCGGCTACGGCTCTGGACGCATCAGATCCAGCTCACCATCGCCGATTTCGTGCTGGAAGGGCACGACGTACACCATCCTGTCGGGGCGGGGCGGTATTACGAGGAACAGAAACCGGAAGCGCTTCGCCGGGCGGAGGAATTCCGCGAGGAGCGCGTGCCGAAGTTCCTCGACTGGTTCGAGACAATCCTGGAGAGGAACCCCGAAGGGCCGGCGCACCTCGTGGGCGACCGGCTGAGCTATGCCGACCTGTCGCTTTTCCAGGCGATGAGCGGCTTGACCTATGCGTTCCCGAAGCTGATGGGTAAGCTGTGGCCACAATGCGAGAAGGTCAACGCGGTCTGCACGACGGTCCGCGAACTGCCGGCCATCGCCGCCTATCTTGCGAGCGACAGGCGCCTTGCTCCGAACGAGAACGACCTGTTCCGCCACTATCCGGAACTGGATCCGTAGCCGCTCAGCCGACCCGCTTTTCCAGTTCCTCTTCCTCGATCATCGCGGCGGCGCCGGGGACGGCGACGAACTGTTCGAGCGTCATCGTGTCGAGGATCGAGGCGATGGCGTCGCGCACTTCCGTCATGGCGCGGCGCACCTGACAGGCTTCCGGATCGGCACAGTCCTCGCAGGCCTCGTAGGCCGTGCGGCTCGCACAGCGAATCGGCGCCAGGGGACCGTCGAGGACGCGGATGGCGTGGCCGATGCGGATTTCCGAGGCCGGATGCGACAGGGAGTAGCCGCCGCCCGGCCCCTTCTTCGAGCGCAGCATGCCGGCATTGCGCAGTTCCAGGAGGATGGTGTCGAGGAACTTCTTGGGAATGTTGTTGCGCAGCGCGATCTCGCTGACGAAAGCCGTTTCCCCCGGCCCAAGGCGCGCCAGGTCCACGAGGGCCTTCAATCCGTATTTTCCCTTTTTCGTCAGCATCTCGGCCTGCTTTCCATCGGCATATGCGGCGGCGTGGACGCATGCGCGTCCGGCGGTATGATCCGTCTTCTTCGGGAAGATCGATCGGTCCACCCTTTGACGGGTGATTCCGGCTCATTCTAGGCACCGAAGTGCGAAAAACATATAAAAACGGTATAATTTATTTGGGCATTGTGTCGCAAGGAAATTGGCGTCCAATGTCAAGCTCTTATGTGGTTTTAGCGGCAAGACGTGCCCAATTGGCATCAATCCGTGCCCCGGCCCGCCGAAATGAGTCCCCTTTCAGCTTCCCTCCCCTCCCGATAGCGGTGCGCGCGTTTCGACTCTCTTGAGAAAAGACGCAAAACCAATCGCCGGAACATCGTCAAATTGAGGCGAAAATTTCTCTACTAAATTTATTGATTATATAGCCTTGAGAAACCGGCCCGCAGCAGACCCCGCGCGACGGCAACTTGAGGAGAGGACCCATGACCATCACCCGCAGAATCCTGCTGGCCGCGGCCGCCACGCTCGCCATGGCGGCATCGTTCAGCGCCGCCTCGGCCGAGGAGGTGACGATCAACATCGGATACCAGCCGATCGTCGAGCCTTCGCGCGTGCCCCAGGCCGACGGCACCTACGAGAAGGTGACCGGCGCCAAGATCAACTGGCAGAAGTTCGACGGCGGCGCGGACGTGATTGCGGCCATCGCCTCCGGGTCGCTCGATATCGGTTATGTCGGTTCCTCGCCGCTTGCCGCCGCCGCCAGCCGCGAGCTGCCGATCGAGACGATCTTCGTCGTCGGTCTTATCAGCGAGGCGGAAGCGCTCGCCGTCAAATCCATCGACAAGCCGGAGGACCTTTCCGGCAAGAAGATCGCCACGCCCTTCGTTTCCACCGCCCACTACAGCCTGCTGACCGCGCTGAAGCACTGGAATGTCGATGCCAAGTCCGTCGAAATCCTCAACCTGCGCCCGCCGGAAATCGCGGCTGCGTGGGAACGCGGCGACATCGACGGCGCCTATGTCTGGGATCCGGTGCTCGCCGAACTCAAGAAGAGCGGCAAGGTCCTCGCGACCTCGGCGGATGTCGCGGAGTGGGGCGGCCCGACCTTCGACGCCTGGATCGTCAGCAAGAAATTCGCCGAAGAGCATCCCGACGTCGTGACGGCCTTCGTGAAGGTGACGGGCGATGCGACCGCCGCCTACCGCGCCGATCCCGATGCCTGGAACGCCTCCTCGCCGGAAGCCGAGAAGATCGCCCGCCTCACCGGCGCCAAGCAGGAGGAGGTGCCGGCCCTTCTCAAGGGTTACAACTTCCCGACCCTGGAAGAGCAGGCCGGCGAGGCGCTGCTCGGCGGCGGCACGGTGAAGGCGGTGGCCGATACGTCCGCCTTCCTGCTGGAGCAGGGCAAGATCCCGGCCGCGCTTTCCGATTATTCGCCCTACGTCTCCACCCGCTGGGTGACGGACGCGGCGAAGCTCGCCTACTGACGACGATCCTGCGGCGGAGGTGGCCCGGTCGCGCGAAAGCGCCGCCGGGCCATCGCCGGAAACACGGGCACGAACCTTCCGGAGGTCCCATGAGCGTCCTGACATTCCGCAACGTCTCGCTGCGCTACCCGCCGAGGGCGGGGCGGAGCGAAGCGGCTCAAAACCTGGTCCTCGACGGCATCAACCTGCAGATCGCCTCGGACGAGCTGGTCGCCATCATCGGACGCTCGGGGTCCGGCAAGACGAGCCTGCTCAATCTCGCGGCGGGCTTCCTGGAGCCCACGGCCGGCACGATCACCGTCGACGGCGTGCCCATCCGCGGTCCCGGCGCCGACCGTGCGGTCGTCTTCCAGGACGACGCGCTCTATCCCTGGCTGGATGCGCGCGAAAACATCGCCTTCCCGCTCAAGCTGAAGGGGGTTCCCGCCGCCGACCGCCTCGCGCGCGCCCAGCAGCTTCTCGAACGCGTCGGCCTGCCGGAGGCGGGCGACCGCCGCATATGGGAACTGTCCGGCGGCATGCGCCAGCGCGTGGGGATTGCCCGGGCGCTGGCCGCCGAACCGCGCTTCCTGCTGCTCGACGAGCCGCTCGGCGCGCTCGATGCGCTGACGCGGACCCGCATGCAGGAGTTCCTGCTGCGCATCAAGGCCGAAAGCGGGGCCGGCGCGCTGCTTATCACCCATAGCATCGAGGAGGCGCTGTTGCTCGGCACGCGCGTCGTCGTGCTCTCGCCAGGCCCCGGGCGCCTGTCGGCCGAGATCGAGGCGGGCTTCAACGCGGAGGTGCTGAACGGCGCCTCGGTCGCTGCGGTGAAGATGTCGCCCCTCTTCAAACGCATGCATGCCGGGCTTACCGGCCTCATCCATTCCAGCGCCGAAGAGGAGCTTGCCGCATGACGCTCTCCACCGACGCCGAAGCCCTGCCGCAGCCTGTCGGAACGGAAGAGGCCGCCCGCGCCGCGCGGCCCCTGCCCGTCTCCGTGATCTCGGCGATCACGGTTGCCGTCATCATCGGGCTCTGGAGCCTTGCCTCGGTCTACGGACTGGTCTCGCCGGTCTTCCTGCCGTCGCCGTGGCAGGTGGCCGCCGCCGCCTACAATCTCGTCGTGAAGGGTTTCGTCGATGCGACGCTCGCCGAGCACGTCGGCGCCAGCCTCTACCGCATCTTCGGCGCGCTCATCGCCTCCATCCTGATCGGCGTTCCCGCCGGCATCGCCATCGGCACGAGCCGCGTCGGCCGGGGCATCCTCGATCCGATCGTGGAGTTCCTGCGCCCGCTGCCGCCGCTCGCCTATCTGCCGCTCATCATCATCTGGGTCGGCATCGGCGAGGCCTCGAAGATCACCGTCATCGCACTTTCCATGCTGCCCTCCATCATCCTTTCGACCTCCGCCGGCGTGCGCTCGGTCTCGAAGGACCACGTCAATGCGGCGCGTTCGCTCGGGGCGAACAGGCGGCAGGTCCTTTCCGAAGTCGTGCTGCCGAGCGCGGTGCCGTCGATCCTCACGGGTATCCGCATCGCGCTCGGCGCCGGCTGGACGACCCTAGTGGCGGCGGAGCTCGTGGCGGCCACGAGCGGTATCGGCTTCATGATCCAGTCGGCGGCGCAGTTCCTCGTCACCGACATCGTGATCGCCGGCATCGTCGTTATCGCGCTGATCGCCATTCTCCTGGAATATGTCGCGCGGCTGATCGAGCGGCGGCTGGTGCCCTGGGCCTCGCACCGCTGAGGCCGGGCCGGCATTCCCGTCCGGCGGTCAGTCGCCGAGGAGCTGGCGGTCGTCGCCGTCACGGCGGCTCACCAGCTCCTCCTTGATGCTGCGGAGCGTTTTCAGCGACTTGTTCCGGTCGGCATAGGCGACGAGGTTGGCGAGCATGTCGATGACCGCAAGATAGGCATAGCGGGTTGAGGTCGGGCGGAAGATGTTCTTGCCCTCTGGCAGGTCGACGGAAATGACGACATCCGCCGCCGCGGCGACGGGCGAGCCGCTCTGCGTGACGACGACGGTCGGCACGCCGCGCTGGCGCAGCAGCTCCAGGCAATGGACGAGGGCAGGGTCGCGGCCGGTGAAGGACGAGGCGAAGACCACCGTGCCCGGCTGCGCCGCCGCCGAGATCATCGCGTTCATGTTGTGATCGTTCGACGCGTTGATGCGGCATCCGAGCCGGAAAAGCCGGTTGTGCAGTTCGTTGACGATCATCGCGGAATTGCCGCTCGCCCCGAAGGCCTGGATGAAATCGGCGCCGCGCAGCAGCCGGGCGGCCGTCTCCAGCGCGGAGAAGTCGATCTGGCGGTGGAGCTGGAACAGCGCGTTCTGTGCCTTGGCGATGATGTCGTCGGCGACCTCCTCCGGCGTTTCGGTCGGCACCTCCGGCTTGACGTAGCGAAGGCCGACATAGGTCAGCTTGGCGAGCTGCACCTTGAAGTCAGGGAACCCCTTGCAGCCGAGCCTTCGGCAGAAGCGGGTGACCGTCGGGGGGGAAACGTCGACGCGCTCGGCGAGTTCGCCGATCGAAGCGTTCATGACGAAATCCACGTCCTCCAGGGCAAGCTGGGCAAGTCGCCTGTCCAGCCCGGAGAGCTTGCCTTCCTCATCCGACAGTGCGTGGAAAAGGTCCATCGGATTGCCCCTTCTGGCGAAACGGTTGAAAATGAATTTCTCTTCTGCTGACTCATAGCACAGTCTCAGGCCGCATCAATGCCGTATCGGCTCGGGAAACGGTGTGATGAAACGCTCGCTGCAACGCGCTTTTCCAGCCTTTCCACGTCATTCTTCCGGCAGATATTCGACGGAAAATTTTTTCCCGTCTCGCCTGCCGCAGCTTCCCAGCCCTTGAAGTGCCGATGAAATTTTTCGAGGCTTTATACGGGAAAATTTCATGTGCCTTGTTTTCCGGGTTTGGCTTCCACGTGCCGGAATGGCGGGTTTGAAACCTTGAAATGGTTCATCAATCCGACGTGTCGTACATGACGTCTCGTGTTTTCCTTATCCATGACGGTGGTTGTCGGCATGAAAATTCTTCAGCAAAAATGATCAATAAGAAAACAGATTTCATTTCATGTCGTGTATTCGGCTTTTTCATATTGACTTTCCGTTAAAATTCCGCACGATTAAGAAAATAAATTACATCGCTCAAGCGGTGACTGATCGACGGGAACATTGATCCGGGTATGCGGATAGCTTCCAGCCTGGCAAGGCGGCGCAGAGCGCCGGCTGGTGCCGGCGGGGCATCCGTCTGCCCGAACTCCATTCGGAACGGACCGACATGCGCATATTCACGGCCTCGCTCGCCACCGAGACCAACACCTTCTCGCCCGTTCCGACGGACATGAGCGCTTTCAAGGCGGCCTTCTTCGCGGGGCCGGGCGAACATCCCGACACGCCGACGCTCTGCTCCTCCGTGGTGCCGATCCTGCGCCGGCGCGGGCGGGCGGAGGGTTTCTCCGTCATCGAAGGCACGTCCTGCTGGGCGGAGCCGGCGGGCCTCATCCAGCGGCAGACCTACGAGGCCTTGCGCGACCGCATCATCGGCGAGCTCAAGGCGGCCCTGCCGGTCGACGCCGTCGTGCTCGGCCTGCATGGCGCGATGGTGGCGCAAGGTTACGACGATCCCGAGGGCGATTTCCTTGCCCGTATCCGCGGGCTCGTCGGGCCGGACGTGCTGATCGCGGTCGAATTCGACCCGCACAGCCATCTGACGGCCAAGCGCGTCGCCAACCTCGACATCATGGCGGCCTTCCTCGAATTTCCCCATACCGATTTCGAGGAGCGGGGCGAGCACGTCGTCGAACTGGCGCTGCGCACGCTGCGGGGCGAGATCAGGCCCGCCGTTTCCACTTTCGACTGCCGCATGATCACAATCTATCCGACGAGCCGCGAGCCGATGCGCTCCTTCGTCGACCGGCTGAAGGCGATGGAGGGCCGGGACGGCATCCTGTCCGTTTCCGTCATTCACGGCTTCATGGCCGGCGACGTGCCGGAAATGGGAACGCACATCGTCGTCGTCACGGATGGCGAAAAGGAAGAGGGCGACGCCCTGGCCGAAAGGCTCGGCCGCGAGCTCTATGGCCTGCGCAGGGAGACGGCCATGCCGATGCTCGATACGGAAGCAGGCCTCGACCGGGCGCTGGCCGTGCGTGCGGCAAGGCCGGACGTGCCCGTCGTCATCGCCGATGTCTGGGACAATCCCGGCGGCGGGGTCGCGGGCGATGCGACCTTCATCCTGCGCCGGATGATCGAGCGCGGCTTCGAGAACGTCGCGGTGGCGACCATCTGGGACCCGGTTGCCGTTTCCTTCTGCCATGCGGCGGGCGAAGGGGCGGAGCTTGCACTGCGCTTCGGAGGCAAGTCGGGCCCGGAGGGCGGCGAGCCGCTGGACTTCAGGGTGACGGTGCGGAGCGTCTTCGACGCCGGCTGGCAGAGCTTCCGCAACAGCCGGGTGACGCTCGGCGCCGCCGCGGTGGTGCGCCCGCTCGGCACATCGATCGACATCGTGCTGATCACCAGCCGCACCCAGACCTACGAGCCGGACATCTTTTCCAACCACGGCGTGGACTTCACGAAGAAGGCCTTCCTGCTGGTGAAGTCGACCAACCATTTCCATGCGGGCTTCCAGCCGGTCTCCTCCGAGATCGTCTATGTCGCCGCGCCCACCTCCTACCCGACGGATCCCGCCACGACGGCCTACCGCAAGGCGCGCCTCGACCTGTGGCCGCGGGTCGCCGATCCGCTCGGTCTTGAAACCTGAACCGTTCGCCGGACGGGAGCCGGCGCGAAACTTTTCCAGAAAGAGGGGTACAAGATGAAAAGCGCATTCGTTCTCATGACCTTGGCGGCACTTGCCGGCAGCACCAGCAGCCTCGCCATCGCCCAGACCACCGACGGTGTCCTGACGGTTGCGACGATCGGCGAGCCGCCGACGCTCGACGCGATGCAGACGCCGACCGACATCGTGTTGACCATCGACCAGCACATTTTCGAAACGCTCTTTACCTATGACAACGAATGGCGCTCGGTGCCGCTCCTGGCCGCCGCGATGCCCGAGATTTCCGAGGACGGCCTCACCTATCGCATCCCGCTTCGCGAAGGCGTGAAGTTCCACGACGGCAGCGATCTCGACGCCACGGACGTCACCGCCTCGCTGAAGCGCTGGATGGAGATCAACTCCAAGGGCAAGCAGGTCGCCGAGGTTGTCGAAAGCCTTTCGGAAGACGGGGCCCATACCGTCGTCGTCAAGCTGAAGTCGCGCTACGCGCCGCTGCTGGCGACCTTTTCCCAGGCATCCGTCATCATGCCCTCGGAGAAGATCGCCGAAACGCTGACCGAATTCGTCGGCACCGGCCCCTATGCGCTGAAGGAACGCAAGCCGGACCAGTACACCCAGCTCGTCCGCTTCGACGATTACAAGTCGCCCGAGGGCGAGCCGAGCAACTATGCCGGCAGGCGCGTGGCGATCGCCAAGGAAATCCGCTTCGTTCCGGTGCCGGACGCCAATACCCGCGTGGAAGGCCTGATCTCCGGCCAGTTCGACTTCGCCGATTCGCTTCCCGTCAGCGCCTACGAGCGGGTCGAGGCCAGCGGCACGGCCAAGGCGGTCATCTACGAGAACACCGGCTGGGCGTCGCTCAACATGAACATGAAGGAAGGCCTGCTCACCAGGAAGGAACTGCGCCAGGCCGTGCAGGCCGCGCTCAACCCGAACGACATGATGCTTGCCGCCTTCTCTGACGAACGCTTCTTCAGCGTGGACGGCTCGATCTTCCCGAAGGGTTCGCTCTGGCACACCGAGGCCGGGGTCGTCCGCTACGGCGAGGGCGATCCTGAAGCCGCCGCCAAGCTGCTTGCCGATGCCGGCTACGACGGCACGCCGCTGCGCCTGATGACGAGCCGCCAGTACGAGTTCCACTACAAGATCGGCGAGGTCGCCAAGGCCTATCTCGAAGCCGCCGGCTTCAAGGTGGACCTGCAGGTCGTGGACTGGGCGACGCTAACGACCCGGCGCGCCGACCCGAAGGAATGGGACATCTTCATCACCCATTCCAACTTCCCCGGCGATCCGACGACGATCAACACGATCACCGACACCTATCCGGGCTGGTATGTCTCCGACCAGAAGGCGACGGCGGTCGCCGCCTACATGGACGCGGTTTCCGACGCGGACAAGCAGAAGGCCTGGGAAGGCATCCAGACGGTGATCTACGACGACGCGCCGCTCTTCAAGGTCGGCAACTTCAACGCGGTCACGGGCGTCGCCGCCGGTATCTCGGACTACACCCCGACCTACTGGCCGCATTTCTGGGACGTCACGCCGAAGAAGTAAGGGGCCAGGCAATGGCAAGGATCGTCCGGGCACTCTTGAAGCGGCTGGGGGGCATGGCCATCGTGCTTGCCCTGGTCGTGACGGTGGTCTTCGTCATCGTCCGCGTGACGCCGGGCGATCCCGCCGCCGTGATGCTGGGGTCCGATGCGACCCCGGAGGACATCGCGCAACTGCGCACGCGGATGGGCCTCGATGCGCCGCTGATCGCCCAGTACGGCCAGTTCGTGCTGGGCATCCTCAAGGGCGACCTCGGTCAGTCCATCTTCCTCGACCAGCCGGTGACGACCGCGCTTGCGGCGCGTGCCGAGCCGACGTTCTTCCTCACGCTGTTCTCGATCCTCATAGCGGTGGCAATCGCACTGCCGGTCGGCATCCTTTCCGCCGTCAAGCGGGGAACGCTGTTCGACCAGGCCGTCGTGACGCTCACCATGGTGGCGGCAAGCGTGCCGAGCTTCTGGCTGGGCCTCATGCTCATCCAGGTCTTCGCCGTCGGCCAGGGATGGTTCCCGGCCTCCGGTTACGGCGGGCCGGACACGTCCTTCCTCGAAAGGCTGCACCATCTCGTGCTGCCGGCAGCCGCCCTCGGCATCGTCAATTCGGCGCTGATCACCCGCTTCACCCGCGCGGCCATGCTGGACGTGCTCGGCGACGACTATGTGCGCACCGCCCGTGCCAAGGGCGCGAGCGAGCGGCGCGTGATCCTGAAGCATGCGTTGAAGAACGCGCTGATCCCGATCATCACCGTCATCGGCCTTTCCATCGCCATGCTGGTGGCGGGCGCCGTGGTGACGGAGACGGTCTTCGGCCTGCCGGGCGTCGGCAATCTGGTGGTCTCGGCCGTGCTGCGGCGCGATTATCCCGTCATCCAGGGCACGCTTCTCGTCGTCGCGGCGATCTACGTGCTCATCAACTTCGTCGTCGACATGCTCTACATCCTCGTCGATCCGCGGGTGCGCCTATGATGGCCGGTTCCCTCTCCCAGCCTTTCGCCGCGAGCCTGCGCCGGCTCTTCGGCAACCGCGCCATCCTGTTCGGCGCGATCGTCCTCCTTCTCGTTGTGGCCGCGGCGTTGCTTGCCCCGTGGGTCGCCCCCTATGCGCCGAACAAGCTGTCGATCGTCAACAAGCTGAAGGCGCCGTCGCCGTCGCATGTCTTCGGCACCGACGAATTCGGCCGCGACATCTTCTCGCGCGCCATCTTCGCCGGCCGCATCTCGCTGCTCGTCAGCCTCGGCGTCGTCTGCATCTCGACCGTGCTCGGCGTGATCCTGGGTGTCGCCGCCGGCTTCTTCCGTAGGCTCGACGCGCCGATCTCGCGGCTGCTCGATGCCATGATGTCCTTTCCGGACATCCTGCTCGCCATCGCGCTGGTGGCCGCGCTCGGCCCCTCGCTCTCGACGGTCATCCTGGCGCTCGGCATCACCTATGCGCCGCGTCTCGCCCGCATCGTGCGCGGTTCGACGCTCGTGCTGCGGGAACTGCCCTATATCGAGGCGGCGGTCGCCATGGGCCTGCCCACTTGGCAGATCCTCACGCGCCACGTGCTGCTCAACCTCGCTTCGCCGATCCTCGTTCAGGCCACCTTCGTCTTCGCCTCGGCGATGCTGGCGGAAGCAAGCCTCTCCTTCCTCGGCGTGGGGGTTTCCACGGACATGCCGACCTGGGGCACGACGCTCGCCTCCGGCCGCGAATACATGAACAACGCCCCCTGGCTCATGGTGTTTCCGGGCCTTGCCATCGTCTTCTCGGTTCTTGCCCTGCAACTGCTCGGCGACGGGCTGCGCGATCTGGTCGATCCGCGCCTTGCGAAGGAAAGCTGACCATGACTGCAACGGATAGTGCGAGCCGGCCGGTGCTCTCGGTCGAAGACCTCACGACCTCCTTCAAGACCGCCGAGGGATGGCGCGCCGTCATCCGCAACATCAACCTAACGGTGAATGCGGGAGAGACCGTTGCCATCGTCGGGGAATCCGGCTCGGGCAAGAGTGTCACGGCGCTCTCCGCGATGCGTCTTCTGCCGCCGGGCCGGGCGCGCTGCGAGGGCCGCATCCTGCTCGAGGGCCGCGACCTCCTCAAGGCGAGCGATGCCGAGATGCGCATGGTGCGCGGCGGCGTCATCGGCATGATCTTCCAGGAGCCGATGACGTCGCTCAATCCGGTCTTCACCATCGGCAACCAGATCGCCGAGGCCCTCGTGCTGCACCGCGACCTTTCCTGGAAGGCGGCCGAGGCGGAGGCCCTGCGGCTGATGGAGCGCGTGCGCATACCCGCCGCCAGATCCCGTCTCCACGAATACCCGCACAAGTTCTCCGGCGGCATGCGCCAGCGCGTGATGATCGCCATGGCGCTTGCCTGCCGGCCGAAGCTTCTGATCGCCGACGAGCCGACGACGGCGCTGGACGTGACCGTGCAGGCGGAAATCCTGCATCTCCTGCGCGACTTGCAGCGCGAGGAGAATATGGGCGTGCTCTTCATCACCCACGACATGGGCGTGGTGGCGGAGGTGGCGGACCGTACCGTCGTCATGTTCCGTGGCGACGTGGTCGAGACGGGCACGACGCCGGAAATCTTCGCCGCGCCGAAGGCGGCCTATACGAAGGCCCTGCTTGCTTCCATTCCCCGGCTCGGCACGATGGGCGACACGCCCGTCCCGCGCCGCTTTCCGGATGTCGATGCGGCTACCGGCGAAGCGGCGGAGGGGCGGATCATGGAGCCCGTCGCCGAAGGCGTAAAGCCGATCCTGAGCGTGGACGGGCTTTCCGTCCGCTTCGCGCTGCCGCACGGGCAGATCCATGCGGTGGAGGACGTTTCCTTCGATCTCAGGCCGGGCGAGACGCTCTCGCTCGTCGGGGAATCGGGTTGCGGCAAGTCGACAACGGGCCGCGCCATCATGCGCCTCGTCGATCCGAGCGCCGGCTCGGTCGTCATCGACGGGCAGGATGTGACGAGGGCGGGTTCGGGCGCATTGCGCGCCATGCGCCGCACCTCGCAGATGATCTTCCAGGATCCTTTCGCCTCGCTCAATCCGCGCATCACCATCGGTTCGGCCATCGCCGAACCGATGGTGGCGCACGGCCTGATGGGGCGCCGGCAGGCGAAGGAGCGCGTGGCCGAGCTGCTGGAGCAGGTCGGCCTGCCGGCCGAGATGGCGGCGCGCTATCCGCACGAGTTCTCCGGCGGCCAGCGCCAGCGCATATCGATCGCCCGGGCGCTCGCGCTCAAGCCGCAGTTCATCGTGGCGGACGAGGCCGTGTCGGCGCTCGACGTGTCGGTGAAGGCGCAGGTCTCCAACCTGCTGCTTGACCTCCAGGAGAAGCACCGCCTCGCCTACCTCTTCATCTCGCATGACATGGCGGTCGTCGAACGCGTGAGCCATCGCGTCGCGGTGATGTTCCTCGGCGAGATCGTCGAAATCGGCCCGCGTGCCGCGATCTTCGGCAATCCGCAGCATCCCTACACGCGCCGGCTCATCTCGGCCGTGCCGATCCCCGATCCGGCCCGCCGCGGCCACCTGCGGCCGCCGCTCGACGAGGAGATAAAGAGCCCCTTGCGCCCGCACGGTTATGTGCCGCCAAGGCGCAGCTACCGCGAGGTGTCGCCGGGGCATCTCGTCCAGGAGACGGGCTCCGCGGCTGCCTGAGACGTTCGCCCTGCGTATAGGCGGCGTCCGGCAGCATCGAGGCCATCGTGCCTTGTCGCGCGAGAGAGTTCCATCGGCCGGGTTGACTTGGCCGGGTATTTACGTTGATATCAAATCATCGGCAGGCCATCTCCCGCATGAACCCGGCGGGGCGACGAGGACAAGGAGGAGCCGACCATGAAGATCGTGACCAGCCTGAGTTTTCAGGGACAGTGCCGAGAGGCGTTCGAGTTCTACGCCAAGGTTCTCGGCGGCAAGATCACAGCCGCTTTTCCCTATGGCGAGGGCCCTCCCGGCATGCCGATCAGCGATCCCAAATACAAGGACTGGCTGATGCATTGCTGGCTGGAGGTCGGCGATCAGGCGCTGATGGGCGCAGACATGGATTCCGCCTGGGCTCCGGGCATCGACAAGCCCAAGAACGGCTTCGACGTCACTTTGCACACCGCCGACATCGCCGAAGCCAGGCGCTGGTTCGACGCGTTGTCGGAAGGCGGCAGGCAGGTCATGCCGTTCGGCGAAACCTTCTGGTCGCCCGGCTTCGGCTCGCTGATCGACAAGTTCGGCGTGCCATGGATGATCAACAGCATTCCCCTCGCCGACTGGAAGCCCGCGCAGGGCTGACCTCCGGCCGGGACCGGCCGTCCTGCGGACTTCGCGCCGCACGGGCCTATCCCCCGCAGAAATTTTCACAGGCCGGGAATAGGTTCCTTCCATCGCCGTTCTTCTCGTATCGACTGACGAGGAGAACCGCGATGGCACTCGCCCTTCTGAAGAAACCGCAGCCCCGGGTGACCTTCCTCTGCCGCAAGGAAGACGAGGGTGTGATCCCGCCGCCCGTCCGCGCCAAGACGGCGCTGCCCGACTGGTTCCGCAAATTGCCGGCCGTCGACGAAGCGCATGTCTCGCCCACAAACAGCGGCCTCACCGTAAAGCGCTGCATGCCCTTTCTCGACGCCATGGCGGCCGGCTGGGTGATCGGGCTTGCGGCGACCGTGCGCATGGAAATCTCGGATGCGGGCGAGAGGGTGGATTGCGGCTGGGATTTCGACCGCACCATGGTGAGCAACCATGCGAGCCACCAGGTCGCCGGCAACCCGCGCGAGCCCTTGCCGCCCTGCAAGTTCCACAACTACTGGACCATCCGCACGCCGCCCGGCTGGAGCTGTCTCTTCGTGCCGCCGCTCAACCGGCCGAACGGCGTCTTCGAGGTGGTCGCGGGCATCGTCGATACCGATACCTATCAGTCGGAAATCCACTTCCCCTTCTTCGCGACCGGCGAGGACGGGCTGCACGTGCTCGAACGCGGCACGCCGATCGTGCAGGTCATTCCCTTCCGCCGGCAAACCTCGGATCTCGAAGGAGACATCCGGGCCGAGACGGAGACGGAGGGCGCAGTGCGCAAGACGATCTTCCGCAAGACGCTCGCCTCGGACGGCTGGTATCGCAGGTTCGCCCGAGCCCAGCGCTAATCCGGGAAGGTGGGGACTGCCGCTTTGCCGCCGCTCGCCGCGGCGCTGCGGGCGCATGCCTTACAATAACTATTTGAAAATATTTTATCTTTTATGGAATAAGAACCTTTCCCCGCCGTTCCTCCTTCGCAGCCAACGAGGCTGTCGATCAAAGGAGACATGCCATGAAGAAGGTTATCGCCATCCTGAGCGCCTTGCTGGTGGCCGGCGCGGCAGCGCCTGCGCCGGCCGTCGCCGACGACCCGGTTTTCCGCTTCCTCCAGAAGCTGTCGCGCAGCAACAAGGCAACGCATGCGCGGTCCCACCGGGACGATGACCGCGGCTGGAACTCGAACCGCAGTTCCAACAGCTCGTCGAATTCGTCGCGGAACTCCAGCTCGAATTCGAACTCCAACAGCAGTTCCAATTCGTCGAGCAATTCCAGCTCGAACAGCTCTTCTAACTCGTCGAGCAACTCGAGCTCGAATTCGTCGTCCAATTCCTCGTCGAATTCGTCTTCCGACGACGATTGAGACCCGATGTGAAGGAACGGAAGGGCCGGCCGCGGCCCTTCCGGACCCCTCGTCGAAACGGTGCAGGGTCCGTTCGCGTGGGAAAGCCGTCATTGCCGATTGTCGATACGCAGCCTTGCCGCCCCCGAATGAAGCAGGGTTCCCGCACACAGGCCGACACCGCCGCCCGCGGCTTTCACCGCGGCGTCCATCAGGTGCGGATGCCGCATCGGCGAGAGGAACTGGAACAATTCGGCCGCACCGGCAGTCGCGACCATCAGCGCGGCGACGGTCCAGCGGTGGCGCGGATAGGCGAAGACGAAGAGGGCCGACAGGATCGCGTAGGCCGCCGCACGGTCGAAATTGGTCGACACCAGGTCCCTCGGCCTGTAGCCGATGGGGGAGACCGTGACGAAGATGATGGCGGCAAGGGCGAACCATGCGCCAATTCGGAAAAGGCGGGTTGTCATCGTCCCTCTACCTAGGCAAGGCCCGCCGTTCTTGCAATGCGGAGCGCCCCCGATTTTGATTGTCTTCATCCTCTTCCGAATTCGTCTTCGATGCGGATGATGTCGTCTTCTCCGAGGTAGGAG
>NZ_JBJIEP010000010.1:0-217722 GCF_046557955.1 Shinella agrisoli
GCACCGGCCGGGATGCGCATCCCGGCCGGTGCATCCAGTAAACCACACTTCTTCCACACAAGCCCGAGGATGACGGCAGAAGAGAAGCATTGCGGCCAAAGCAGCGGTTCCGGATGCCGCACCGTTCGACGGATGGGCGGCCTCTCCTCCCCTCCGTCATCCTCGGGCTTGCCCCGAGGATCCCACACCGCGACCAACCCCGGCCCTCCGCCACACCAAACGGGCCGAAGCCGCCTACTCCTCCACGACCGTCGTCACCACCACCGAAAGCCCCGGCGCGAGGTGCTGCGCCAGTTCCTGGCCCTCGTCGATGGCGATGCGCACGGGCACGCGCTGGGCGACCTTGGTGAAGTTGCCGGTGGCGTTGTCGGGCCGGATGACGCTGAACTCGGAGCCGGCGGCGGGGGAGAAGCGCTCGACATGGCCCTTCAGCGTCGCGTGCTCGAAGGCATCGACGCTGACCTCGACCTTCTGGCCGGGCCTGATATAGGCAAGCTGCGTTTCCTTGAAGTTGGCGATCACCCAGGTGTCGTGCGGCACCACGGCCATCAGCTGCGTGCCGGCGGCGACGTACTGGCCGAGCTTCACGCCCACCTCGCCCACCACGCCGTCGCGCGGCGCGGTGATGACCGTGTTGGAAAGGTCGATCCTGGCGAGCTCCACCGACGCCTCGGCGCCCGCGACCGCCGCGCGCAGGGAATCGCGGCCGACGATGATGGTCTGGAGATCCTGCTTCGACACTTCGAGGTTCGCCTGCGCCTGCGAGACGGCGGCTTCCGCCTGGTCGAGCGTGGTGCGGCTCTGCTCGCGGTCGCTCTGGGTGGCGATGCCCTTGTCGGACAGTTCCTGGATGCGGTTCCAGTTCTCCTGCGCGCGCCGCTTGGCGGAGGCCGCGCCGGCAAGGGCGGCCTCGCTGGCACCGATGCGCGCCCTGGCGGCATTTTCCTGCTGCACCGAATTGGCGAGCGCCGCCTTCTGGCTGGCGAGCGTGGCATTGGCCTGCTCGACCTTCTGGCGGTAGATGCGGTCGTCGAGGCGAGCGAGCACCTGGCCCGCCTTCACGGTCTCGTAGTCCTTCACCGGAACCTCCGTGACGTAGCCGGCAAGCTGCGGGCTGATCAGCGTCACGTAGCCGCGCACATAGGCGTTGTCCGTCGTCTGGACCTCGCTCGAAAAGGGCGGCAGCTGCCAGGCATAGAGCACGGCGCCGATGCCGGCGATGCCGAGCACGACGGCAAGGCTCGTGGCGGTGTTGCGGATGTATGTCTTCATGTCGGTCGACCTTCAACGGCCGCAGGCGCGCCGGAACGGGCGGCGGCCTGCCTGATGTGAACGTAAAGCAGGTGGATGGCGAGCGCGGCGGCAGCGGCCACCGCCAGCAGCGCGATGACGAAGAACGCGTCGTTGTGGGCGAGCACGTTGGCCTCGCGCGTCACCTGCTGGCCGAGCAGCGCGATGCCCTCCGCCTTCAGCACGGCGGGATCGGTGATCGTGTGGCCATAGGCGGCGGAAAGCTGCGAGACGCGGGCGGCGACCAGCGGATCGGCGAGCGTCATCGCCTCGGCGAGGATGTTGGAATGGAACTTTTCGCGCAGCGTGATGAAGGAGCCGAACAGCGCCGAGCCGGCAAGCCCCCCGAGGCTCTGCGTCATCAGGAAGACGACGATGAAGCTGAGGATGTATTGCTGGCCCTTCTTCAGCGCCATGGTGAAACCGGAGGCGATGGCGGGCGGCAGGAACAGGCTGCCGCCGGCGGCGATCATCGCCTGGCTGAGATACATCTCGCCGGGCCGCGTCAGGTTCGTCGCGCGGCTGTCGAGAAAGGCGCCGGCGCCGATCAGCAGCAGGGCGGCCATGTGGATGGCGGGCTCCCTGCCCGGCTTCATGATAGCCGCGCAGACGAGGCCGCCCGCGAGCGTGGCGAGCGCCACGACGCCGTAAAGGCGGGTGAGCTGGTCGTTCTGCAGGCCCATGATCTGGAAGAAGTTGCCGGCGACGGCCGTCTGCTCGGCGAGCATCAGGCGGAACAGGACGAGCACCGCGGCAAAATGCAGGACCTCGCGGCTGACGAGCCAGCGCAGGTCGATGAGCGGCCTTTCGCGGTTGAGCTCGAGCACGGCCGCGATGGTCAATGCACCGATCATGACGACCATGAGCTCGCCGATCCACTCGGCCTCCAGCCACCAGTAGGCGCGGCCGGTGACCAGGATGACGGCGCCCGATCCGAAGCCGACGGCGATGAAGAGATAGCTGGCGACGTCGAGCTTCTCGATGACCTTCGCGCGCGGCATCGGCGTCAGCGGCAGGAGGTAGATCGCCGCGAAGGCGAGCATGGAAAGCGCCACTTCGAGGTGGAGCAGCGCCCGCACGCCGCCAAGCTCGATGAGCGCGGGCGAGACGAGGCGCGTCAGCGGGGCGGCAAGGCCGATATTCGTCAGCGCCAGCGAGATGCCGACCGTCAGCTTCCTCGCCGGCGTGAAGGCTTCCAGCATGTAAAGGAAGCCGAGCGAGGAGAGCGGCGCGGCGGCGATGCCCGCGAAGAAGCGCAGCACGATCGCGGAGCGGAGGTCCGTGATGAAGACGTGCGCCACCGAGACGATCAGGAAGACGGCGATGCCGAGCTCGGCGAAGTGGCGCAGGCCGTACTGGGTGCGGATCTTGATGAGCGCGAGCGACAGCGAGGCGTTCGGCGCCATATAGGCCGCCATCAGCCAGACCGCCTCGCTGCTCGTCGCGCCGAAGGGCCCCTGGAGCTGCGGGATGTTGGCGGCGACGAGGTTCATGCCGAAGCCCTGCGTCATGGCCAGCAGCGTCGAGGCGGCCATATAGGCGGCCGCGCGGCGCGGCGCCATCGCGGGCGGAGCCGGCGGCGGTGCGGCCGGCTTCTCCTCCGCCGCCTCCGCCTGCCCGTCCCGCGCCCCGCGCTCGCCGGCGGCGGAAACGGTGCTCATGCCTCGACGCTCTCCCGACAGCTCTTCGCGATGTTCTCCGACATGGCGGCGAAGACCTTGACGGTGGTCGCCATGTCGCCGGCGGAAATGCTCTTCAGCACGTCCGCCCTCAGGGATTTCGCCAGATCCAGCACCTCCTCGGCGACCCTCGCGCCATAGGGCGTCATGACGATCTGCTTGGCGCGGCGGTCGCCCTCGACGGACTGGCGCTCGATGAACCCCTGCTTCTCCATGCCGTCGAGCAGGCGCACGAGCGTCGGCGTCTCGATGTCGAGCTCGTCGGCAAGCTCGCGCTGGTTGAGCTGCGCCCCGCGGCCGAGGATCAGCAGCGCGCGGGCGCGCGGCAGCGTCAGCCCCCTCTCCTTCACGCGGGCATCGAACAGCGCGCGCATCTTGCGCTGCACGCGGGAAAGGTCGTCGAGGATGCGCTCGCGCGGATCGGCAGTGCTCATCTCGGTAGCTCCGATACTATTAGCTTGCTATCTATTTGCTCGCTAGTTAGTCGACATGCACGCAAAAAGCAAGCCCCGCCCACGGTCTGTGGACAGGGCTTTTGCAAGGCTCACGCGGATGTGATGGCCGGTGTCTAGCGGCCGTCGGTTTCCTCGGGGAACTCGCTTTCGCCATGGGCCGGCGGGGCGGTCCAGCCGCCGTACTTGCGCTGCCAGGAGCGCGCGCCGAACGGCAGGGTCGCAAGATAGGCGACGACCGTCACCACCATGGTCTCCCAGGTGAAGCTCATCAGCGTCGCGACATAGAGGACGACGAGCAGGATCGCCGGCAAAACGAGGTCGCGGCGGATGCGGCTTCCCTCCGACTTGCCGGACCAGACCGGCAGGCGGCTGACCAGCAGGAAGCCGATGAGCACCGTGTAGCCGGAGGCGAGGTAGGCGAAGAGCGGGCTCGGCGCGATGCCGAGGAAGCCGAGATAGACCGGCAGCAGCACCAGCATGGCGCCGGCCGGCGCCGGCACGCCGACGAAATATTCGCTCTGCCATTTCGCCTTGTTCTCGCGCTCGGCCATGACGTTGAAGCGCGCCAGGCGCAGGCCCGCGGCGATGGTATAGATCAGCGCCGCGATCCAGCCGAAGGAGCGCGCCTGGTCGAGGATGAAGACGTAGAGCACGAGCGCGGGCGCCACGCCGAAATTGACGATGTCGGCGAGCGAATCCATCTGGCCGCCGAACTTGGACGTCGCCTTCAGCAGCCGCGCGATGCGCCCGTCGATGCCGTCGAGGAAGGCCGCGAGCAGCACCATGCCGACGGCAAGCTCGTAGCGGTTCTCGAAGGCGAGGCGGATGCCCGTGAGGCCCGCGCAGATGGCAAGGACCGTGATGACGTTCGGGATGATGACGCGCATCGGGATCTCGCGCAGGCGCGGGCCGCGGGCCTCGTCGTTCGGGCCATTCGGCTCATAGGGCGGAAACGGAGTGTCCATCGCTTTTCGCTTCTTGTTCTAAGGCAGTAGGCAGTAGGCAGTAGGCAGTAGGCAGTAGGCAGTAGGCAGTAGGCAGTAGGCAGTAGGCAGTAGAGAGATGCTTGGTCAAAAGTCTGTTGGCTACAGCGTTGTTCCTATTGCCTATTGCCTAATTCCTATTGCCTAACCACGTCGGCTGACGACCGGGCCCTTGGCCGAGCCGAATTCCGCCAGCACCGTCTCGCCGGCGATCGCCGTCTGGCCGAGGCTGACGCGCGGCTCGGCGCCTGCCGGCAGGAAGACGTCGAGGCGCGAGCCGAAGCGGATGAGGCCGAAGCGCTCGCCGGCTTCCAGATGGTCGTTCAACGAGGTCCAGCACAGGATGCGGCGGGCGACGAGGCCGGCGATCTGCACGACGCCGATCGGGCCGTGGGCCGTCTCGATGACGAGGCCGTTGCGCTCGTTCTCCTGGCTCGCCTTGTCGAGATCGGCATTGAGGAACTTTCCGGCGCGGTAGGCGACGCGCGAAACGCTGCCGCGCATCGGCGCGCGGTTCACATGGCAGTTGAAGACGTTCATGAAGACCGAGATGCGCAGCATCGGCTGGTCGCCGAGCTCGAGCTCGGCCGGCGGCGTCACCATGGCGATGGCCGAGACGCGGCCGTCCGCCGGCGAGATGACGAGGTCGTCGTCCTGCGGCGTCAGGCGCTCGGGATCGCGGAAGAAATAGGCGCACCAGGCGGTGAGGATGAAGCCGATCCACATCAGCGGCTCCCACGCCGCGCCCAGGACGAGCGAGGCGACGAAGAAGCCGGCCACGAACTTCCAGCCTTCCCGATGGATCGGCACCAGGGTGCTTCTTATCGTATCGACCAAACTCATCTTCCGACATCTCCTGCTGTTTTCGCGGCATGACCTAGCGTGAAATGGCGGCGGGGGCAATGTTTTAGGACGTGGGATTAAGCGGCAGGCAGTAGCGAATAGCGAATAGCGAATAGCGAATAGCGAATAGCGAATAGCGAATAGCGAGAAAGGTTCTTTCCCTATTCGCTATTCGCAACTCCCTATTCGCTCATTCTCATTCCGCCGCCGGCGCGCCGCGCACCACCATGCCGAGCTCGTCGCTCTCGCGCACCTGCTTCAGCCGCTCCTCGACCTCGACGGCCTCGCGCTGGCGGTTCCACATGGAGGCGTAGAGGCCGTCGTCGCGCTGCATCAGCTCGCCATGCGTGCCGCGCTCGGCGATCACGCCGTCCTTCAGCACGATGATCTCGTCCGCCGAGATGACGGTGGAGAGGCGGTGCGCGATGACGAGCGTGGTGCGGTTCTTCGAGACCACGTCGAGCGCCGCCTGGATCTCCTGTTCCGTGCGCGTGTCGAGCGCCGACGTCGCCTCGTCGAGGATGAGGATCGGCGGGCTCTTGAGGATCGTGCGGGCGATGGCGACGCGCTGCTTCTCGCCGCCGGAAAGCTTCAGGCCGCGTTCGCCGACCTTCGCGCTGAACCCTTCCGGCAGGTGGCGGATGAAGGGACCGATCTGCGCGGCCTCGGCGGCGGCGGCGACCTCCGCATCGCTCGCGCCGGGCCGGCCGTAGCGGATATTGTAGGCGATCGTGTCGTTGAAGAGCACCGTATCCTGCGGCACCATGCCGATCACCGCGCGCAGCGACTTCTGCCTGACGTCGCGCACGTCCTGCCCGTCGATGGTGATCTCGCCCTGCTGCACGTCGTAGAAGCGGTAGAGCAGGCGCGAGAGCGTCGACTTGCCGGCGCCGGAAGGGCCGACGACGGCGACGGTCTTTCCCGCCGGCACGTCGAAGGAGATGCCCTTGAGGATCGGCCGCGCCGGATCATAGGCGAAATGCACGTCCCTGAAGGAGATCGCGCCGTCCGTCACGACGAGATCCTTCGCGCCCGGCTTGTCCTGCACCTCCTGCTCCACCTCCAGGAGGTCGAACATCTGCTCGATGTCCGTCAGGCCCTGGCGGATCTCGCGGTAGACGAAGCCGATGAAGTTGAGCGGGATGGCGAGCTGGATCAGCATCGCATTGATGAAGACGAAATCGCCGACCGTCTGCTCGCCGCGCTGCACGGCGAGCGCGGACATGGCCATCATGGCGGCCATGCCGACGCCGAAGATCAGCGCCTGCCCGAAGTTCAGCCAGCCGAGCGAGGTCCAGACGCCGGTCGCCGCCTTCTCGTAGCGTTCCATCGACTGGTCGAAGCGGCGGGCCTCCATCTCCTCGTTGCCGAAATACTTCACCGTCTCGAAATTGAGGAGCGAGTCGATCGCCTTGGTGTTGGC
The DNA here is from genome assembly GCF_046557955.1 of Shinella agrisoli. NCBI lineage: Bacteria > Pseudomonadati > Pseudomonadota > Alphaproteobacteria > Hyphomicrobiales > Rhizobiaceae > Shinella > Shinella agrisoli. Next base: position 6,674 of record NZ_JBJIEP010000010.1, read on the forward strand.
CTCGGTGTCGCTGTCGTTCATCGCGCGGCGGATGGAGATGCGCCAGTCGCTCGCCCTGACGGTGAACCAGATGTAGAGCCAGACCGTGGCGGCGGTGACGAGAAGGTATTGAAGCCCGTAGCCCCACCAGAAGACGGCGGCCGTCAGCAGGAATTCGATGAAGGTCGGAACGCTGTTGAGGATCGTGAAGCGCACGATCGTCTCGATGCCCTTGGTGCCGCGCTCGATGACACGCGAGAGCCCGCCGGTGCGCCGCTCGAGGTGGAAGCGCAGCGACAGGCGGTGCAGGTGCACGAAGGTGCGGTAGGCGAGCTGGCGCACGGCATGTTGCCCGACGCTGGCGAAGAGCGCGTCGCGCAGCTGGTTGAGGCCGGCCTGCAGGATGCGCGCGCCGTTATAGGCGAGCACCAGCATGACGGCGCCGAGAAGGAAGCCCGGCAGCAGGCCGGCGGCATCGGGCGTGCCGTTCAGCGCATCCGTCGCCCATTTGAAGAAATAGGGCACGAGCAGCAGCACGACCTTGGAGGCGAGCAGGAAGACCGTCGCCCAGACGACCCGCATCTTCAGGTCCGGCCGGTCGGACGGCCACATGTAGGGCCAGAGGTTCACCAGCGTCCGGAAGGGATTGCTGCTGTCGGCCGAAACCGTCTTCTTCGTCGTCGTCGCCACGCTTGCCTCCGCCGGGCTGCCGCCCGGCCATATGCCCGTTTGCCACGCGCCGCAGGGCGGGCCGCCGCGCGCTCTTGCCAAAATCGCCTGAATGAAAATGCGGCGCCCGGTGGACGCCGCAGTGCGCAGATAGGTCCTTGCCGGCCGCTTCGCAACCGCCGGCGGGAAATAACGGCCGTCAGGTCCCGCGCAGGCGCTTGCGGTGCATCTCCTCGGCCTCGGCGTCGGTTTCCGCCGCCTTGTCCGGCACGCCGAAGACCTGGCCGGGAATGATGCGGTCCGGATCGGAGATCTGGTCCTCGTTGGCGAGGTAGATCGTCGTGTAGCGCACGCCCTTGCCGTAGATGCGGCGGGAGATCTGCCACAGCGTATCGCCGCGGCGGATGATGACCGAGGTCTTGCTCGCCTTGAGCGGCGCCTGCTCGACCGTTTCCGGCCCATCGGCGACGGCCTCTTGGCCGGCGGAGGCCGTGGCCGCGCCGCCCGCCGTGCCGCTTTCGCCGGCCGCGGACGCCGTGCCGGCTCCGGAACCCGCGGCCTCGGAACCGCCCGTTGCGGACGATCCGCCTTCGGCCGCGCCCGCCGCCGCATCGGCGGCGGTGAGCGAAGGCATGCCTTCGAGCGCGACGAGCGCCTGCTGGTAGGCGTCCTTGCCCGCGCCCGCCGGAACGGCGGCAAGGCGGTCGAGCGCGGTCGAGGCCCAGCCCTTCAGCCTCTCGACGGCCGCGGTGACGTCCGCGGCCGTGCCCGAGGGCGGGACAAAACCGGCGATGCTCCTGAGCGTGCCTTCCAGCGCCGTGCGCGCAGTCTGGATTTCCGCCGCGGTCGCGTTGCGGCCGTCGGAGAAGAGCGCCACGAACTGCTGCTGGAGCGCCGCCGCCCGCGCGGCGAGCGCCTCGATGGAACTGTCCGCCGCAGCCGCCACGGCGCCCGCGGCGGCCTCCGCCCTTTCGATGGCCGGCGCCAGCGCATCGGCGACGGCCGTTTCGATCGAGCCCATCGCCTCGCCGACAGCAGCGGCATCCGCCGGCAGGGACTGGAGGCGGGCAAGCGCGGCCGCCGCGGCGGCGGAGGCCCTTGCGGCCATGTCGCGGGCGGCTTCGCCCTCTTCCGCGCCCGGCCTGAACTCGGCCAGCGACTTCAGCGCGATCTCCGTTGCCGAACGGGCCGCGGCAAGCTCCTCCGCGGTCGGCACGCGGCCGTTGGCATAAAGCCCCTTGAGGAGCGCGATCGCCTTGTCGGCCTCGGCGCGCAGCCGGTCGAACGTGCCGCCGCCGAGGAGGCCGAGCGCCGGATCGGTGTCGGCCGTCGCGTTGTCCTGCGCCACCACGGCGACCTGTTCGCCCTCCGGCCGGTCGAACGGAACGGAGGCGCGGAACTCGACCTTGCTGCCGTCCGCGCTCATCACATCGGCGCGCACGGTATGGCGGCCGACGGGAAGGTCGATGCTTCCGTCGGCGACGTAACGGCCCTGCTCGTCGGCCTTGGCTTCGCCGACGAGCTTGTCGTCGGCATAGATGCGCACCAGGGCGCCGGGCTTTGCCGTGCCGGCGACGAACATGCGCTCGCCCTCCAGCTCAACCGCCGAAACGCGGGCCTGCACCTTGGCGGCCGCGTCGGCAGCGGCATTGCCGGCGGTCGTTGCCGCAGCGTCCGCCGCCCCGGCCACGCCGGATGCGCCGTCGTCTTCGCCGGCCGTCTGCGCGGCCTGCGCGCCGCCAGCCTCGCCGCCGGTCGCGGCCGTCGCCGTCTCGCCCGTGCCAGCGGCGGCATCGCCTGCCGCGGACGGCGTTTCGCCGGCGGCCCGGTCGGCCGGCTTTTCAGCGGCCTCGAGCGCGTCGCCGGCCGCGTCCGGCACCGTGATCAGGCGGCTCGCCTCGCCGGGCTTCGAGACCATGGCGAGCAGCTCGTCGCCGCCATCCTCGGGGACGGAGACGGTCGCCACCTCCTCCGAGGTCTTCGAGGCGCCCTTGTCGTCCTTCGTGCTGAGGGTCAGCTGATGGTCGCCGGCGGCGAGCGGCTGGTCGAAGACGGCGGCGAAATCGCCCGAAGGGCCGATCTCAGTCGTGGCGACGACGGTTTCGCCGCTCCTGACTTCCAGGCTGGTGTTCGGCTGGCCGCGGCCGGCGATCACCGTGGAGCCGTCCGGCTCGACGCGCAGGAGATCGAAGGCGGGCGTGACCCAGCCGGCGGCGGGATCGGCCGGCGTCGCATCCGCCCCGGCGGTCTGCTCGGCACCGGCGGTCTTCCCGGTCCCGGCCGGGGCCGCTTCACCGGTCGCGGCGTCCGCCGGCTTGCCGTCCTCGCCAGCCGTCTCGCCGCCACCGGTGCGGGCCTGCTTGCCGTCCGCCGTCGCCGTCTCGCCGCCGCCCTCGGCGGGCTTTTCGACGAGCGTGGCGACGGGCGTTTGCGCCGGCTTTTCCTTGTCCATGTTGGGCAGCACGAAGAAAACCATGAGCAGCGTCGCCACCGCCAGCACGATCAAGGCCACCAGGCCGGACTTGTTCTTCATCATCAACTCTCTCTCTGTCCCGGTTTCCCGGGGAGTCCCCTATGGAAATTGCTATCGATTCAGCGTGCCTTGCACAAGGTTCCGGGGATGTTCCGGACCGTCGCTCCCGCGCTTTTTCCGTCATTATCCTTGACGGGCCGCCGGGCGGGTGTCTGAATCCGGCCATGAACGAACAAACCCTGCCGATTCGATCCGTCTGCGTCTACTGCGGCTCCCAGCCGGGCCGTGATTCCGCCTATATCGCCGCCGGGCGGCGCCTGGGCAAGGCCATGGCCGAGAACCACCTGCGCCTCGTCTACGGCGGCGGCACGAAGGGCATCATGGGAGCCGTCGCCGGCGGCGTGCTCGCCCATGGCGGCCGCGTCACCGGCATCATACCGCAATTCCTCGTGGATATGGAGGCCACCCGCCATTCGCTCGGCCAGCTCAGCGAGCTGATCGTCACGCCGGACATGCACGAGCGCAAGCACAAGATGTTCGACCGCGCCGACGCCTTCGTGGCGCTGCCGGGCGGCATCGGCACGCTCGAGGAGATCGTCGAGGTGATGACCTGGGCCCAGCTCGGCCGCCACCGCAAGCCGATGGTCTTCGCCAATATCGGCGGCTTCTGGGACCCGATGCTCAAGCTCATCCGCCACATGGCCGACGAGGGCTTCATCCACACCGCCCATCTCGTCCAGCCGATGGTCATCGACGAGCCGGAGGAGATCGTCGCGGCGCTCATCGACCACTGGGCCAGCCAGGTGGACCGCGAGGGCGAGGCGGACATCATCGCGCGGCTCTGACACCGCGCGAAGGCTCCTTCCCGTTCCTATCTATTCCGCCGCCTTCAGTTCCGCCGCCGCAAGGCGCCGGGCGCGGGCGGAGCGCAGCATCGAGCCGGAATAGAGGAAGAGCGCGGCCCAGATGAAGACGAAGGCGACCAGCTTGGCGGTGCCGAAGGGCTCGCCGAAGACGAAGACGGCGATGAGGAAGATCATCGTCGGGGCGATGTACTGCATGATGCCGATGGTGGAAAGCCGCAGCAGCTTGGCGCCGTTGGCATAGATCATCAGCGGCACGGCGGTGACGATGCCGCAGGCAAGCAGCCACAGGACGTCGGCAGTGCCGGTGTCGCCGAAATGGCCCTGCCCCGTCGATTCCAGCCAGACCACGTAGCCGAGCGCCGGCACGCTGAGCAGCAGCACCTCCAGGAAGAAGCCCTGGTTCGGGCCGACCGGCAGCGTCTTTCGGAAGAAGGCGTAGAAGCCCCAGGAGATGCACAGGCCCAGCGACACCCACGGCAGGCCGCCCGCATCGAAGGCGAGGATCGCCACCGCCACCGCGGCAAGCGCGATCGCCACCATCTGCGCCGGATCCGGCCTCTCCTTGAGGAGGACCGCGCCGAGGAAGATCGAGAAGAGCGGGTTTATGTAGTAGCCGAGCGCCGTCTCGATCGCGCGGCCCGCGCCGATCGCCCAGACATAGATGCCCCAGTTGACGGTGATCAGCACCGCCGTCAGCGTCGCCATGGCGAGCATGCGCGGCGAGCGCAGCGCCGCCCTGATGTCCGCCGTGCGGCCGAACCAGACGAGCACGAGGCCGGCAAGCGGCACCGACCAGATGATGCGGTGCGCCACCACCTCGGAAGCCGGGATATGCGCCACCGCCTTCATGAAGAAGGGCAGGAAGCCCCAGAGCAGATAGGCCGCCAGGGCAAAGGCGAAACCGCGCGGCGAATCGCCATTGTGGGCGCCGCTGGAGGAGTTTTCGTCGGCCATGGTGTCTCTTCCCGTCGATTTTCGGATTTTCCCGACGGGATACTCCAACAGCCGTGAATGCACCAATTCATTCCGGTGAAGGGATGGTTGAGCGGCGCTGAACACGGTCCTTCTGTTTCGCACGTCGTTGCCGCAGGATGACTGCGCACTTTTGCGCGACGTGCTTATGCCGGCGCTCCGATCGTCTCCAGATCAGTGAAGGCGAAACCCTCATCCTTCGTGAGGATAGGCACACCCCGGCGCTTGGCCACCGCATAATGGAAGCAGTCCGCCATGTTCAGCGCGCGGTTTCGCTTGCTTTCGGGCACGGCGTGCCTTCCATGCGTTTCGAATATGTCGAGCGCCAAGGCCTCGTCCCTTGCATCGAGCGGCAACACATCGATGCCGGCGACTTCGATGAAGGCCTGAACGATCGCCTTCGCCTCGCTCATGGACTGCTTCCGTTTGCGGAACAATCCGGCCGATGCCTCCCATCTCGCAAGCACGGAAGTTATCCTGCTCGGCGCCCGTCGAGAGGCTCGCATAGACCTCACCGTCGTCTTCGCCGGTCAGGATCGCAATCATCACCGACGCATCGACAAACATCAGTCTTCGCCGTTCAACTCGTCGAAGAAGGCCTTGTCCGCAGCCAGCCCCGTGCTTTGCGCGGCGGCGACCCGGTCGCGCAGGGGCTTCAACCTCTCCCACAGCGGAACTTCGTCCCTGGAACGCCGAAGCTCGTTCTCCAGGGCGATGCGGACCGCCTCCGTCTTCGTGACGCGCTTGCGCGCCGCCAGCTTCTCAGCCAGCGCGTCGACCTGCCTGCTGCGGATGTTGAGGGCCATGACCTACTCCCGTGTAGACAAATATGGCACCGTCTACGCAGCAAATCAAACAGCCCCTACTCCGCCGCCACCCGTCCCGCTTCGCCGCGGTTCTTCAGGAGCTTGTAGACGATGGAATCCATCAGCGCCTGGAAGGAGGCGTCGATGATGTTGTCGGAGACGCCGACGGTCCACCAGCGGGCGCCCGAGGCATCCGTCGATTCGATGAGGACGCGGGTGATGGCCTCGGTGCCGCCGTTGAGGATGCGCACCTTGTAGTCCGCGAGCTCCAGGTCGGCGATCTCGGCCTGGTACTTGCCGAGGTCCTTCCTGAGCGCGAGGTCCAGCGCGTTGACCGGGCCGTGGCCTTCGGCGACCGACATCATCGTCTCGCCGTCGACGATCACGCGGACCACCGCCTCCGATACCGTCTTGAGCTGGCCGTTGGCGTCGTAGCGGCGCTCGACCATCACGCGGAAGCTCTCGACATGGAAGAAATCCGGCACCGTGCCGAGCGTGCGGTAGGCGAGCAGCGCGAAGCTCGCGTCCGCCCCCTCGTAGGCATAGCCGGTCGCCTCGCGCTCCTTGACGATCTGGATGAGGCGGTCGAGCTTCGGGTCGTCCCTGGCGACCGTGATGCCGCGCAGCTTCAGGGCGTTGATGAAGTTCGCCTTGCCGCCCTGGTCCGACACCATGACCTTGCGCAGGTTCCCGACGCTTTCCGGCGTGACGTGCTCGTAGGTGCGCGGGTCCTTGAGCAGCGCCGAGGCGTGGATGCCGGCCTTGGTGGCGAAGGCGGAGGCGCCGACATAGGGGGCCTGATGGTCCGGCGAGCGGTTGAGCAGTTCGTCGAAAGTGTGGGCGAGCTTGGTGAGGCCCGTGAGCTTTTCCGCGTCGATGCCGATCTCGAAGCGCGCGCTGTAGGCCTCCTTGAGGGCGAGCGTCGGGATGAGCGTCACGAGGTTGGCGTTGCCGCAGCGCTCGCCGATGCCGTTCAGCGTACCCTGGACCTGCCGCACGCCGGCCTCGACGGCGGCGAGCGAATTGGCGACGGCCTGCCCGGTGTCGTTGTGGGCGTGGATGCCGAGGTTTTCGCCCGGCACGCCGGCGGCGACCACCGCCTTGACGATCGCCGCGACCTCCGAAGGCTGCGTGCCGCCGTTGGTGTCGCAGAGCACGACCCAGCGGGCGCCGGCGGCGAATGCGGCCTTCGCGCAGGCGAGCGCGTAATCCGGATTGGCCTTGTAGCCGTCGAAGAAATGCTCGCAGTCGACCATGGCTTCGCGGCCCGAGGCGACGACGGCCTTCACGGACTCGGCGATGCTTTCGAGGTTCTCCTCGTTGGAACAGCCGAGGGCGACGCGGACGTGATAGTCCCAGCTCTTGGCCACGAGACAGATCGCATCGCTCCGCGAATCGAGAAGGGCGGCGAGCCCGGGATCGTTGGAGGCGGAGATGCCGGCGCGCTTCGTCATGCCGAAGGCGACGAACGTCGCCCGGCCGGTGCGCTTCTTCGAGAAGAAAGCCGTATCCGTCGGGTTGGCGCCGGGATAGCCGCCCTCGACATAGTCCAGGCCGAACGCGTCCAGCATGCCGGCGATCGCGATCTTGTCCTCGACGGAGAAGTCGATGCCGGGCGTCTGCTGGCCGTCGCGCAGCGTGGTGTCGAAGAGGTAGATGCGGTCTTTCTGCATATGGTCCCTCCCTGGGAACCTGTTGGAACTTCAGATATGCCCCTCATCCGGCTGCCGCCGCCTTCTCCCCGCAAGCGGGGCGAAGGGATATGCGGCACCGTTTTCCTCCAACCCTGCCGTCGCGTCGGGCAGGTCCGCTCTCCCCGCCTGCGGGGAGAGGGTCAGGGTGAGGGGCGCTCTTTCAAACCTTCCCCGCGAACTTGTCCATCGCGTAGATCAGCCGGTCGAGGATGCCGGGTTCGGAATAGGCGTGCCCCGCCCCCTCGATCAGGTGGAACTCCGCCTCCGGCCAGGCCTTGTGCAGGGCCCAGGCGTATTTCGCCGGGCACGGCATGTCGTAGCGGCCGTGCACGATGAGGCCGGGAATGCCCCTCAGCCTGTGAGCGTCGCGCAGGAGCTGCCCCTCCTCCAGCCAGCCGGCATTGACGAAGAAATGGTTCTCGATGCGCGCGAAGGCATGGGCGTATTCCTCCTCGGCAAAGGGGTCGCTCGTCTCCGGCTCCGGCAGGAGCGTGATCGTCTCGCCTTCCCACAGGCTCCAGGCTTTCGCGGCGGCGATGCGCGTCGCCTTGTCGTCGCTCGTCAGGCGGCGATGGTAGGCCAGCATCATCTCGTGGCGCTCTTCCGGCGGGATGGGCGCCACGAAGCGCTCCCACTTGTCCGGGAACATTTCCGACACGCCGAACTGGTAGTACCAGTCGAGCTCGGCCTTCGTCAGCGTGTAGATGCCGCGCACGACGAGCTCGCAGACGCGCTCGGGGTATTTCTCCGCATAGGCGAGCGCCAGCGTCGAGCCCCAGGAGCCGCCGAAGACCAGCCACTTCTCCGCGCCCGCCATCTCGCGCAGCCGCTCGATATCGGCGACGAGGTGCCAGGTCGTGTTGGCCTCGAGCTCGGCGTGCGGCGTGGACCTGCCGCAGCCGCGCTGGTCGAACAGCGTCACGTCGTAGAGCTTCGGATCGAACAGGCGGCGATGGTTCGGCGAGATCGTGCCGCCCGGCCCGCCATGCAGGAAGACGGCCGGCTTGGCGCCCGGCGTGCCGACGCGCTCCCAGTAGACGACGTGTCCGTCGCCGACATCGAGGTGGCCGGATGCATAGGGTTCGATCTCGGGATAGAGGGTACGCAACGCTTCACTCATAGCTTCAGTCCGTGGGCAGGCCAGTTCTCGGTTTCATGGTCGGGGTGCTGGAAGGAGATGATGCTCTCCTGCTGGCTGTAATAGTCCGGGTCGTCATGCACGGGCGCGGAAAAGATCGTCTCGACCCAGGGAAGGCGCGAGCCGTAATTCACCTGGATCTGCGGGGCGAGGTCGCCGCGCTCGTCGAAGGCGCCGATGGCGATCTCCAGCCCGCCGGGATGCCTGTAGGTCAGCGGCGTGCCGCACCGCTTGCAGAAGCCGCGGGAAATATTGACGGAGGACTGGAAATAGGTCGGCTCCTCGCGCGTCCATTCCGCCTCTCCCTTGACCGTGACGAGCGGGCCGAAGAAGCCGCCGAACTGCTTCTGGCACATGCGGCAATGGCAGATCGACGGGCGGCCGAGCCCGCCCCTGATGCGGAAGCGGACGGCGCCGCACTGGCAGCCGCCGGTTCTGATCTCGTCCTGTTGCGCGGTCATTGGCAGGCTCCTTCGCTCACGCCGTATCCTCCGGCGGCCAGTGGTCGGTGTCGTAGTCGGGATGCTGGCGGTTGGAGTCGCGGATCGCCACGTGGCGCGCCTCGCCGCCCTCCCCTTCGTTGCTCTCGTGCTCGGGCAGCTTCGGCAGCTGCCCGAACCAGACCACGCGCGATTCGACGCCGGACTGGGCGAGCGGGCGCACGTCGTCCGGATCGTCGAGCGAGCCGAGCGTCACGTTGATATGGGCCGAGGCGGGAGCGTCGTAGAAGAGCGGCGTGCCGCAGTCCCGACAGAAGCCGCGGCGCACGAGGTCCGAGGAGCGGAACCAGCCGGGCTCGCCGCGCGTCAGGCAGAAGCGCTCGCGCGGCGCGTTGGCGAGCGGCAGGAAATAGTTGCCGGCCGCCTTCTGGCACATGCGGCAATGGCACAGATGCGGGTCGCCGAGCGTGCCCTCCACGCGGTAGCGCACCGCGCCGCACTGGCAGCCGCCGGTATAGATGCGCGCGATGCTCATGGCTTGCGCTCCGGCGGCCACTCGTCCGTGTCGTGGTCCGGGTGCTGGTAGGAGACGAGGTCGGCGAGGAACGAAGCGGCATCCTGGTCCGCCATGGTCTCCTCGCCCGGCAGATCGCGGATCGCGTCGACATAGGGCAGCTTCGCCTCGATGCCCCACTGGATGCGCGGGGCGATCCCGGCGGGATCGTCGAAGGACGCGATGGTGAGCGCCACGCCGTCCGGCGCCTCGTAGGTCAGCGGCGTGCCGCATTCGGCGCAAAAGCCGCGATAGCCGTGGTTGGAGGAGCGGAAACGCCTGGGCGCGCCGCGCGTCCAGGTGAGCCTGGCCTCGCGCACCGAGACGAGCGGCAGATAGAAATTGCCGCTCGCCTTCTGGCACATCCGGCAATGACAGACCGACGCGTCGCCCAGCGCCCCCTCGACATGGAAGCGCACGGCACCGCACTGGCACCCGCCGGTATAGAAGGGTGTGGTCATGGCCGGGCCTCCAACCAGTTCTCGACCTTCAGCCCCTCGACGCGGGAGAACTCGCGGACATTGGCGGTGACGAGCGTCAGGTCGAGCGAGAGGGCGTGGGCGGCGATGAAGAGGTCGGTATAACCGATCGGCTGCCCGCTTTTCTCAAGCGTGCTGCGCGTTTGCGCATAGGCGAAGGAAACCGGCGCATCGTAGGGGAGGATCTCCACCTCACCCAGGACGGCCTCCACGCGGCGGGCAAGCGCGACAGCCCCCTTCTTCCGCAAGCCGTAACGCAGCTCCGAAGCCACGATGGCACTCGTGCATAGCGCGTCATCATTGATCGTCGCTACCCGGCGCGCGGCCGCGCCATCGGGATTGCGGACGATGTCCGAGATCACGTTCGTGTCGAGCATGTAGCGAAAGGTGGTCAAAGGTCGACCTCCTCAGGCGGCGGTTGCGTCTCATCCAGTTCCGGGAAATCTCCTTCCCAGGGCTCAAAGGTCGCCAGCAAGGCGGCAAGCCCCATCTTCCTGTGCTTCGGCTCCAGGATGAGGCGGTCGCCTTCCTTGCGCATGACAGCCTCGTTTCCCGGAAGCTCGAACTCCACGGGAATGCGGACGGCCTGATTGCGGCCGTTGCGGAAGAGTTTCACCTCCCGCTCCTGTGCTGCCTGCGGCATCTCCTTCAGTCTCGCATTCATGGCGACCTCCATCGACGATGACATATGCCCAAGCATATGCCTTCATTCCCCCCAATACAACGCTATCGCTTCACCTCCCACGTCGTCACGCGCTCGCCCGTCTCCGGGTCCTTGCCGTCCTTGAGCTGGATGCCCTTTGCGGAAAGGTCGTCGCGGATCCTGTCGGCTTCGGCGAAATTCCTCGCCTTCAGCATTTCCAGGCGGAGCTGGATGAGCGTTTCGATGCTCTCCTCCAGCGCCTTCGGGACCTCGACCTTCTTCGGCAGCACGCCGAGAATCTCGGCGCTGGCGGCGAAGACGGGCAGCATCAGCGGGTCGGCGTTGGCGCACTGGGCGAGCGCATGCAGGGCCTGCACGGCCGCGACCGTGTTGAGGTCGTCGAGGAGCGGGGCGAGCACGCTCTCGTCCACGCGGCCTTCGGCCGGATCGCCGCCGGCCGGCCACTTGGCGATGAGGCGCTCGGCCTCCTCCAGCCGCTTGACGGAAAAGTCGATCGGCTCGCGGTAGTGCGTCATCAGCATGGCAAGGCGCAGCACCTCGCCCGGCCATTTGCGGCCGCCGAACTTCTCCTCGTGCAGGAGCTCGTGGATCGTGACGAAGTTGCCTTCCGATTTCGACATCTTGCGGCCTTCGACCTGCACGAAACCGTTGTGCATCCAGACGTTGGCCATGACGTTCGTGCCGTGGGCGCAGCGCGACTGGGCGATCTCGTTCTCGTGGTGCGGGAAGATGAGGTCGAGCCCGCCGCCGTGGATGTCGAAGGTTTCGCCGAGATAGGCCGCAGACATGGCCGAGCACTCGATATGCCAGCCCGGCCGGCCGCGGCCCCACGGGCTCTGCCAGCCCGGCTCCTCCGGCGAGGAGAGCTTCCACAGCACGAAGTCGCCGGGGTTCTTCTTGTGCGCATCGACGGCGACGCGCGCGCCGGCCTGCTGCTCTTCGAGGTTGCGCCTGGAGAGCTGGCCGTAATCGGCCATCGAGCCGGTGTCGAACAGGACTTCGCCATTGGTTTCATAGGCATGGCCGCGTTCGATCAGACGCTGAACCAAGGTGATCATGTCCGCCTTGCCGTCCTCGCGCGGCTCGACGAACTCGGTGGCGCGCGGCTCGTGCGTCGGCTTCAGGCAGCCGAGCGCGGCGACGTCCGAATGGAACTGGTTCGCCGTCTTCTCCGTCACGCGGCGGATCGCCTCGTTCAGCGTGAGCGCGCCGCTTTCGATCTCGCCGCCGAAATCGCGCAGGGCGCGCGCGTTGATCTTGTCGTCGACGTCCGTGATGTTGCGGGCATAGGTGACGCCGTTTTCACCATAGACATGGCGCAGCAGGCGGAACAGCACGTCGAAGACGATGACCGGCCGGGCGTTGCCGATATGGGCGAAGTCGTAGACCGTCGGGCCGCAGACGTACATGCGCACGTTGCCGGGATCGATCGGAGCGAAGGGCTCCTTCGAGCGCGTGAGCGTGTTGTACAGCGTCAGGACCGGCTTTTCGGCCATAAGAATCTCCCAAAATGCGTAAACCCGGCTGGCCGGGTCGTTGTCATCCGGGGATTTTGAGGGACGAAAACGGCCAGGCCAGCGCGTGCGCTAGCGAATAATGCTCCGGCGAATGCAGAGTACCGTTTTCATGGCCTGCTTTATCGCGCCCCGGGCGCGTCCGGTCAAGCGGGCAGAGCGCATCCCCACGCGAAAATCCCGTTCTTCCGGCCTGTTACCGCGGTGACAGGTCGGCGCCGCCGCCTGTGCGAGAAGAGGCGGCCAACCCGAAGACCGAAGGAGCAGGACCGATGAGCACCGCAAAGACCGAAAACCGCCCCGCGACCGACCTTGCCGCCCGCTACAATCCCGTGGCCATACGCGCCGTCGTGGCCGCCGCGCTGCTGGCCAGGCCCGCCGCCGCAAAATGAATATTAGCGACCGTTACAATTCTTGATCGCCGAAACCGGCGATTTGGGCCTTTCGCCGCAGAGCGATCAAAGTTTGAGCAGAATTTGGCCGAATGGGCCGTGTAAATGCATGGCTCGTCGGGGGTAGCAACCGGGGGAAGAAACGGGGCTGCCTGATGGAAACCGCTTCAGGAGAGTGAAATGTCGACCGCAAGGAAGCAACCGGTAGAGCACACGGACGCCAACGAAAAGCTGCAGGAGCGCTACAAGCCGCTCGGCCTGCGCGCCGTCGTTGCCGCCACGCAGTGCAAGCCCGAGAAGAAGGCCGCCGATACGCGCCGCAAGCGCGATATTCCGGCTCAGAAGAGAGAAAGCTGATCCGACGATGGGGGCGCCTGCGCGCCCTTGTTCGTTTCTAAGGCCACGTCTTCGGCGGGTTCCGCCACCGGCTCCAGGATGTCCGGCCCCATGTTGGCGACCTTGTTCACCTTGTCGGAGATCGGGATCGCCTCGAAGAAGCCGTCGCCGACTGGCTTCATGAGGTCCGCCACATCGCGCGGCTCCTGCGTCTTGCAGTCGAGCCATCGCGAAAAGTCCTCCCGGCGGATGACGACGGGCATACGGTCGTGGATGCGGGAAACGTCGTTGTTGGCCGCCGTCGTCAGGATCGCGCCGGTATCGACCTCCGAACCGTCCGCCGAGGACCACGTCTCCATCAGGCCGGCGAAGGCGACGATCCCGCCCTTCCTCGGGCGCACCCAGTAGGCCTGCGCCTTCGCGCCCTTCCCTTCCGGCCGGCGCCATTCGAAGAAGCCGGAAGCCGGCACCAGGATGCGGCGGTGCCGCATGGCGGCGCGGAAGGAGGCCTTGCCGATCGCCGTCTCGGCGCGGGCATTGATGAGCAGAGGGAAGTCGCGCGGGTCCTTGACCCAGCCGGGCAGGAAGCCCCAGCGCACCAGCACGGCCCTGCGCTCCGGCAGGTTGCTGCCGGGCTCGCGCCGTTCGCCCGCCACGACGACGAGGATCGGCTGCGTCGGCGCGATGTTATAGCGCTCGGGCAGGTCTTCCAGCTCCGCAAGATCGAAATACTCGCGCGCGAGGTCCGTCTTGGCCAGCAATGCAAATCGTCCACACATGGCATCGTCATCGCACTTTGCCTATAAGGGGTCAATGAAGCGCAACCGGATCCGCCCGCGATGAAGAGATCGAAGAAGCCCCAGCCTGCCGCCTCCGCCATCGTCGAGCGCGACGGGCGCTACCTGCTCGTGCTGCGCAGCAACCCGCCGGCGGCCGCCATGTTCGCCTTTCCGGGCGGGCGCGGCGAGGAGGGCGAGACGCCGGCCGAGACGGCGCTGCGCGAGCTTTACGAGGAAACCGGCATCCGCGGGGAAAAACCGGTGCTCTTCGCCACCTACGACCTGCCCGGCCGCGAGGACGGGCCCGGCAGCCCGTCCTTCTTCCTGTCCGTCTTCAAGGTGCAGGCCGACGCGGCGGCCGTCGCCGTCGCCTCCGACGATGCGGCTGGCGTCGGCTGGTACACCGCCGAGGAGATCGAGAAGCTTCCCGCGCCCGACAGCGTGCGCGAATGCATCGGCCGGCTGGAGGCCGAACGGGCGAGGCTCACCGCATGAAGGTGATTCGCCTCGCCGTGTTCATGGGCCTTATGCTCGCCGCGCCCGCCCTCGCCCAGCAGGCCAAGGGCGATACGGCCAAGCAGACGCCCGCCGTCGAGGAAAAGCCCGCGCCCTACGACGAGCGGCTGGAACGGCTCTCGGAAATCCTCGGCGCGGTGCATTACCTGCGCAATCTGTGCATGGACACGGCGGAGGACGGCTGGCGCGCCGCCATGCAGCGCCTCATCGACCTGGAGGCGGCGAACGAGCCGAAACGCCGGGAAAAGCTTACCGCGGCCTTCAACCGGGGCTACCGCTCCTTCGCCGCCATCTATACCGCTTGCACCGACTCGGCGGTTGTCGCAGAAGACAGATACCGTAACGAAGGTGCAACACTTGCCACGGAAATAACCGCAAGGTTCGGAAATTAGCGATTAATTAACCTGTTTTCGCGGCAGCCAGTGCCGTTTTGGGAAAAGGCTGCTAAGGTCGTTAACAGTCAAGTAAGAACTGAATGCCTCGCATGGACCGATCAATGGAACCTACTCTCAACGATATCGACGAGATGATCGTGCACGAGAAGATGCAGGCCGCTCTGGAATACCAGAACGAGGCCTGGGCTGACGGCATGGCGGACGGCATCGAACCGGAAATCATCGCCGACGCGGCCATCGCGCTTGCCCTGCGCGAGACCATCCGCGTCCATGGCGAACACGGCGCGGAAGCGATGCTCGAATCGCTGCGCGAGCGCATGCTGGCTGGAGAATTCTCCCCCGAGCGTATCCTGCAATAGGCTGGAAAGACAGGTCATGCAGACGTCCGCTGACGGCAAAAAGCTGCTTTGCAGCAGCCTTCTCGCGTTGTCGGTGCTTTTTGCGGCGACGGCGCTTACCGCGCCGCTGCGTCCCGCTTTTGCGCTGAGCGAACTGAAGGGCGAGCAGGGCCAGGTGCAGGAAAAGCCCGCGGAAGGCGGCGAAGCGCCCCCCATCGAGGAAGAGGAAGAGACCGGCCCGCTCGAACTGCCGATGCCGGACCCGCTGATTCGCGGCAACGAGGCGGTGACCGAGCCCTCGCAAGAGGCGCCCGTCACCGACGACAAGGCGGCCGAGGAGCCGCAGGTGCCCGCCGAGGTGCTCTACGACATCGGCAAGGCGCCGGAACCGGTGCGCCGCATGCGCGAGCTCATCGTCGAGGCGGCCGCATCCGGCGACATCGAGCGCCTTCGCCCCCTGCTCGGCAAGGGCATGACCGAGACGCAGGTCTCGATGGTCGAGAGCGAGGAGGGGCCCGTCGAGACGCTGAAGGGCCAGTCCGGCGATCCGGAGGGCATCGAGGTCCTCGCCATCCTGCTCGACGTTCTGGCGACGGGCTTTGCGCATGTCGACAAGGGCACGCCGGAGGAAATGTACGTCTGGCCCTATTTTGCCGAAAAGCCGCTCGCCAGCCTGACGCCGCCCGAGAAGGTGGAACTGCTGCGCATCGTGACGGCCGGCGACTTCGCCGACATGCAGGAGTTCGGCAGCTACAATTTCTACCGCGTCGGCATCACGCCGGACGGCCAGTGGAAGTTCTTCGTCACCGGCGAATGAGCCTATAGCGCATCCAGCCACGCATGACCGGGATGGGTCCTTGCGATGCAGCCAGCCAGCGCCGCTGCGCCGCGTCCAGCTTCGGCAAGGCGCGGGCGAAATCGGCCTCGTCCTTGTCGCGCCGGTGCTTTGCCTTGAAGAGCAGGACGGCCTCCGGCGCGAGGCAGGGAATGCCTCCGGCCGAAACGTGCACCATCTCGCCATGACCTTGCGAAAGCCGCCCGGCGGTTCTACTTCTGTTTCAACGGGTGCGATGATGCACCGCCCTGCGCCGGCCATGCCGGTGCGCGAGAAATCTGGATGACCCCCATGCCTTCCGTCACGCTTTCCGGCCGCGCCTTTCTCCGCCTTTCCGGCAAGGATGCCGAGACCTTTCTGCAAGCGCTCGTCACCACCAACCTTCCCGACCTGCCCGAGGGCGAGATCCGCCCCGGCGCGCTCCTGACGCCGCAGGGCAAGATCCTCTTCGACTTCCTGATCCGCCGCGACGGGCCGGGCGCCTTCCTGATCGAGACGACGGAAGACCAGCGCGACGCCCTCCTCAAGCGGCTGACCATGTACAGGCTGCGCGCGGCGGTCGATCTCGCCGTCGTCGAAGAAAACGAGGTGACGGTCGCCTGGGACGGCGCCGAAGCCGATGCGCCGCGCGACGCACGGTTCGCGAGGGCCGGCCTTCATCTCTCCCGCCGCCCCGGCGCGGGCGGCAACGACGATCCGGGCCTCTTCGACGTGCTGCGCATCAGCGCCGGCATTCCCGAATCCGGGCGCGACTACGCGCTTTCCGACGCCTTCCCGCACGACGTCCTGCTCGATCTCAGCGGCGGGCTTTCCTTCCGCAAGGGATGCTATGTCGGCCAGGAGGTCGTCTCGCGCATGCAGCACCGCGGCACCGCCCGCCGCCGCCCGGTCATCGTCAAGGGGGAGGCCGCCCTTCCCGAGACCGGCACCGAGCTTCTGGCCGGCGGCAAGCCGATCGGCGCGATGGGCAGCGTCTCCGGCGCGCTCGGCCTTGCCATCGTGCGCATCGACCGCGCGGCCGAGGCGATCCATGGCGGCACGCCGATCACCGCCGGCGGCGCGCCCGTGAGCGTCGAGCTTCCCGCCTGGACCGGCCTTGGCTTCCCGCAGGAAACCGCCGAGGTGCCGGCGCAATGAGGGCAGATGGGGGTGGCCGCGGCAGGGGGGAGATCGCCATGGGCGGTCACATCGTCCCATGAGCGGGCCTACGCGTGCGAAGACTGAGCCCCGCGCCTGGCAGCGCATGCTGTCCGGCCGCCGTCTCGACCTGCTCAACCCCTCGCCGCTCGACATCGAGCTTTCCGACATTGCGCACGGCCTTGCCCGGGTCGCGCGGTGGAACGGCCAGACGAACGGCGACCACGCCTTCTCGGTCGCGCAGCATTCGCTGGTCGTCGAGGCGGTCTTCCGCCGGCAGAACCGCTGCGATGCGGACGAATGCCTGATGGCGCTGCTGCACGATGCGCCGGAATACGTGATCGGCGACATGATCTCGCCCTTCAAGGCCGTCGTCGGCGGCGGCTACAAGGCGGTGGAGAAGCGACTGGAGGCGGCCGTGCACCTGCGCTTCGGCCTGCCGCCCGCCACGCCCGCCGCCCTCAAGGCCCGGATCAAGAAGGCCGACCAGGTCGCCGCCTTCTTCGAGGCCACGGAGCTTGCCGGTTTTTCCCATGCCGAGGCGGTCAAGTTCTTCGGCGCGCCGCGCGGCATCACGCTGGAGATGATCGACATCGCCCCGCTGCCCGCCGTCGAGGCGCAGCGGCGCTTCGCCGAGCGCTTCGAGGCGCTGGAGCGGGAGCGCGGCCCCCTTTCCGCGGCGGTGTGACGATGGGCACGATCGTCGTCGCGCCGCTGGGAAAGATCGCCGAACTCGCCGTGCGCCACCGCTGCCGCGAGATGCTGAGCCTCGTGGCGCCGCGCCAGGACTTCCACCGCCCCGCGGTGATCGCCGCCGAGCGCCACATGATCGTCGGCGTCAACGACATCGCCTTTGCCGGCACGGGCGGCCTCGTCGCCCCCGGCGAGGCGCATGTGGCGGCCATCCTCGGCTTTGCCCGCGGCTGGGACCGGCAGGCGCCGCTGCTCGTCCATTGCCAGATGGGCGTCTCGCGCTCGCCGGCGGCCGCGCTTCTCGCCGCCCTTGCCGTGGAACCGGACCAGGACGAGCACGACCTGGCGCAGCGCCTTCGCCGCGCCTCCGCCCAGGCGACGCCGAACGCGAGGCTCATCGAGATCGGCGACCATATGCTCGGGCGGAACGGGCGCCTCGTCGCCGCCGTCAAGGCCATCGGCCGCGGCGCGGACTATGCCGGCGACAGCCCCTTCGTCTTCTCCGCCCTGCCGGAGAGCGTGCGCCGATGACGCGACCGCCCGCCCGCCCGCCGGTCGAAATCGGCCTCAACGCGGCGGTCGTCGCGATCTCCGGCCGCAGCCCCTCGATCCTGGCGGTCGGCGGCGAGGGCGAACAGGCGCGCGACGCCCTGCCCTTCGGCCCGTTCGACCCGCAGCAGCACCGCACCTTCGAGACGAGCCTGCGCGCAAGCGTCGAGGCGCAGACGGCGCTGAAGCTCGGCTATATCGAACAGCTCTACACCTTCGGCGACCGCGGCCGCCAGAAGCTGCCGGACGAAGCGGGCACGCACATGGTCTCCGTCGGCTACCTGGCGCTGACCCGCACCGATGCCGAGGCGACCGAACGGCTGGCCGAGGCCGGCGCGGCGTGGCGCGACTGGTACACCTACCTTCCCTGGGAGGACTGGCGGCAGGGCCGACCGGCGGTGATCGACCAGGTGATCCTGCCCGCATTGAAAAGCTGGGCCTGCGACGTGCCCGCCGCCGAACGCATTACCCCCATGCCCTCACCGCGCACGCGCATGCGCCTTGCCTTCGGCCTCGACGACTTCCCCTGGGACGAGGAGCGCGTGCTGGAACGCTACGAGCTGCTCTACGAAGCCGGCCTTGCCGAGGAGGCGGTGACGGACGGGCGCGCAAGGCCCGGCCAGCCCTCGCCGGGCGTGGCGATGCGCCACGACCATCGCCGCATCCTTGCGACCGCGATGGCGCGGCTGCGCGGCAAGATCAAGTACCGTCCGGTGATCTTCGAGCTGATGGCGCCGGAATTCACGCTCACCGAGCTGCAGGCGACCGTGGAGGCGATCTCCGGCCGGCACCTGCACAAGCAGAATTTCCGCCGCCTCGTCGAAGGCGCCGAACTCGTCGAGCCGACGGGCGGCTCCACGTCCGCCACGGGCGGGCGTCCCGCCGCGCTCTTCCGCTTCCGCCGCCGCATCCTCGAGGAGCGCCCCGCGCCGGGCCTGAAGGTCGGCATGCGGTAGGGCCGCAGGGAACTTCTGCGCGCCCATGCCATTCCACCCGTCGACGTCAACGACGGGGAAAGGATCCATGGAACAACAGGCCACCGACATCATCGTCGCGACGCGCGCGGCGCTGGCGCAGGCGAGCGCGCTCGCCGTGCAATATTCCTTCTCGATCCTCGGCGCGCTCGTGCTGCTCGTGCTCGGCTGGTTCCTCTCGCGGCTGCTGCACCGCTGGGCGCTTTCCGGGCTTTCGCATGTGCGCGGCATCGATGCCACGCTGGCGCACTTCTTCGCCAACATCCTGCGCTATGCGGTGCTCGTCCTCGTCTTCGTGACGGTGCTCGGCCAGTTCGGCGTGCAGACGGCCTCGATCATCGCCGCGCTCGGCGCCGCCGGCCTCGCCATAGGCCTGGCGCTGCAAGGCACGCTCCAGAACATCGCGGCCGGCATCATGCTGCTCGTGCTGCGGCCGTTCCGGGTCGGGGAATATATCGAGACGAAGGACGTGTCCGGCACGATCACCGAAGTCGGCCTCTTCGCGACGGAGCTCAAGACCAGCGACGGGCTCTACCGCCTTGCGCCGAACTCGACGCTGTGGAACACGCCCGTCACCAATTACAGCCGCGAGCGCACGCGCAAGCACGACCTCCAGGTGACGGTGCCGGACGACCGGGACATCGACGACGAGATCGACCGGCTCTTGGCGATCGCCCGCGAGGACCCGACGATCGAGAGCGCGCCCGCCCCGCAGGTCTATGTCGACAGGCTCGAGGACAGCGCGGCGGTGCTGACGCTACGCTACTGGGTCGCCACGCCGCGCTGGTTCAAGACGACGAAGGACATGAACCGGCGGGTGCGCATCGCCTTCGGCCAGCGCTTTGCGGCGGACAGGCCGGAGCCGGACGCGGCCCCGGCCGAGTGACCTACTGGATCACGGCGCAGGCGAGACGGTCGCCCGCGCCCCCCGCCGGATCGGTGCGGTAGTCGTCCGAGCCGGCATGGACGACGAGCGCGCGGCCGCGGATGCCGCGCTCGGCATCGTCGAGGCGCACCGTCGTCGAATAGATATGCGCGCGCAGTACGCCGTCGTCCGCCACATACTGGTTGGGCAGGTCGCCGGCATGCGGGCCGTTCGCCGAGAGGAAGCCGTGCTCCTTGTCGTCCGGATTGAAATGGCCGCCGGCCGATTCGTGGCCGCCGGCATGGTCGCAGGTGCCGGACTCGTGGATGTGCAGCGCCACCCACTTGCGCGGCGTCAGGCCAGAGACCTCCACCTCGAACAGCACGCCGTCGTTTGCGGCGGTAAGGTGCGCGCGGCCGGTCTCCGTGCCGGAACGGTCGACGAAATTGGCCTGGGCGGTGTCCTTCGCCTGCTGGGCGAAAGCGGGAGCGCCGAGCGCCGCGAACGTGCCCGCCGCCGCGGCGAGCGCAACGATCTTCAACATGATGCGTCCTTCCGGTTGATTGCTCACGGAGCGGGAACGCATCGTGCGGTAGGGTGTTCCCGCCGATCAGCCCACGACGACGTCGAGGCCGATGTCGAGCGTCGGCGCGGCCATGGTGATCTTGGAGGTCGAGATGTAGTCGACGCCGGTCTCGGCGATGGCGCGCACGGTCGCAAGATTCACGTTGCCGGAGGCTTCGAGCTTCACCCGGCGTGGGTCGGCGGCATAGGCGGCATCGGTGAGGCCGGCGCAGTCGCGGTTGATCTCGACGGCGCGGCGCAGCAGTTCCGGCCCCATGTTGTCGAGCAGGACGACGTCCGGCTGCGCCTCCAGCGCCTCTTCCAGTTCCTCCAGCGTCGTCACCTCCACCTCGACCTTGACGAGATGGCCGGCGAAGGCGCGGGCGGCCCGGATGGCGCCGGCAACGCCGCCGGCGACGGCGATATGGTTGTCCTTGATGAGGATGGCATCATCGAGCCCGTAGCGGTGCGAGGAGCCGCCGCCCATGCGCACGGCGTATTTTTCCAGCGCCCTGAGGCCGGGAATGGTCTTGCGCGTGCAGCAGACCTTCGCCGGCGTATGGGCGATCTCGCCGGCAAAGCGCGCCGTGTGGGTCGCCACGCCGCAAAGGTGCATGAGGAAGTTGAGCGCGACCCGCTCGGCCGAGAGCACGGCGCGGGCGGGGCCGGAAACCTTGGCGATCACGGTTCCGGGCGAAAGCCTGTCGCCGTCCTTGACGAAAGCCTCGAAGCGGATCGCCGGGTCCATCAGCCGGAAGGCGGCGCGGGCGAGATCGAGCCCGGCGACGACGCCCTCCTCCCGCGCGTTCAGCTCCGCCTTCGCCGCCATCTCCGGCGCGATCGTCGCCTGGCTGGTAATGTCGCCCGCCCGGCCGAGGTCCTCGACAAGCGCCGCACGCACCTGCTCCTCCACCATCAGAGGGGAAAGGACGGGGAGATGGGGGGTGGTCATGGCTGTTCATCCTTTTCCGGGCTTTTGGCATCGACGAGCCGCTTCAGCGGCTCCATGCGTTCATGCAGGACGCGGAGGATGACGACATCCTGCGCGCCCTCCGCACCTGCCGCAAGGTGATAATAGAGAATGTGCGAGGCCGCATGGCGCCGGACGGCGGCGCGGGAAAGATGCATGGACCGCACGCCGGGGCGAAGCTCGTCCCGCCCGCGCGATGCCGGCCGGTACGGGTCCTCGGCCAGAAGCGCAAGGGCATGCTCGATCAGCGCCGCATAACGCACCGCCTGATCCGCGCCGAACGTCGCCACCGTATGGCGGGCGATCTCGGCGAGATCCCGCTCGGCCTCCCGCGTCAGCCGGACGGTCATTTTTCGCGGACGGCCGCGGCAAAGATGTCGCTGACGGACCGCTCGGAAAATTCGCCGCGCCCGGATTGCGCCAGCCCCGCGTCGACAGCCTTGCGCAGCAGCGCGAGCTTCGCCGCCTCGCTCTCCTGCGCCTGGCGCATCATGCGCAGCGCATCGCGCACGACCTCGCTGGCCGAGACATAGGAACCGCTCGCCACGGCGTCCTCGATGAAGTCGGCGAATTCGGGTGTCAGGCTTACGTTCAACGTGGGCATGGCGCGATCCTTTCGCCCGATTCTAGCGCCGCAAGAGCGATTGTCAATTTTTGCCAACCCTCATGCCGCCGCTGTTTCCGCCAGGTCCGCGACCACCTTCTCCGCATCGGCGAGCGTCAGGAAGGTGCGGTGCTTCCAGGCCGCTTCCTGCCCGGGGAAATCGGCGCGGAAGTGGCCGCCGCGGCTTTCCTCGCGCAGGTAGGCGGCGACGGCGATGAGCTTTGCCGTGGTGACGATGTTGTGGAAGCGCATGCGGCTGTTCTCGCGCTCCAGCACCGCGATCTCGCGGATGGCGGCCTTCAGGCCGTCGCGGTCGCGGATGACGCCGACATGGTCGCTCATGAGGCGGCGCAGCCGCTTGAGCGCGGGGCTGTCCTCGATCGTCACGAGATCGTCGCTCTCGCCGGCATTCTTGCCCCAGTCGTTGAGCTTCGGTTCCGGCAGGATGCCCTTAATGTTCTCCGCGATGCGCGCGGCGAAGACGACGGCCTCGAGCAGCGAGTTGGAGGCCAGCCGGTTCGCCCCGTGCACGCCGGTGGAGGTGACCTCGCCGGCGGCCCACAGGCCGTCGATCGAGGTGCGGCCTTCCGCATCCGTCAGCACGCCGCCCATGTGGTAGTGCACGGCGGGCACCACGGGGATCGGCTGGGTGACGGGGTCGATGCCGGCGGCGATGCAGGAGGCGTAGACGGTCGGGAACATCTCCGGGAAGTGTTTTCCGACCGCCCTGGTGCAATCGAGGAAGGCGCCGCGGCCGGCCTGCACCTCGGCGAAGACGCCGCGCGAGACGATGTCGCGCGGGGCGAGCTCGCCGTCCTCGTGGATGTCCAGCATGAAGCGGTGGCCGGCGGCGTTGACGAGGTGCGCGCCGTCGCCGCGCAGCGCCTCGGTGGCGAGCGGTGCGGGGTCGCGGCCGATATTGATGGCCGTCGGGTGGAACTGCACGAATTCCGGGTCGGCGATGATGGCGCCGGCGCGCGCGGCCATGCCGACGCCCTGGCCGCAGGCCTCCCACGGATTGGTGGTGACGGCGAAGAGATGGCCGACGCCGCCCGAGCAGAGCACCACGGCGCGCGCCGGGAAATGCACGCGGTTCTTCGACTGGCCGGCATCCGGCCTTGCGACGACGCCGGAGATGAAGCGGCCCTCGCGCACCAGTTCCTCGACCACATAGCCTTCCAGCACGCGGATCGACGGCGTGTTGCGCACGGCGGCGATCAGCGCCTCCATGATGGCCTTGCCGGCCATGTCGCCCTTCACGCGCACGATGCGGCGCTCGGAATGGGCGGCCTCGCGCGAGAGCAGGAGCTTGCCTTCGAGGTCGCGGTCGAAGGGCACGCCGTATTCGAGCAGGTCGTGGATGCGCGCGGGGCCTTCGGAGACCATGAAGCGCGCCATCTTCTCGTCGACGATGCCGGCCCCGGCTTCCAGCGTGTCGGCAACGTGCTTGTCGAAGGTGTCGCCGGGGCTCATGGCCGCCGCGATGCCGCCCTGCGCCCAGGCGGACGACGCGCCCTGCCCGATCGGCGCGGCGGCGAGGATCGTGACGGGCCGGGGGCTGAGTTTCAGCGCGCAGAACAGGCCCGCGAGGCCGCCGCCGACGATGACGATGTCGTCGATGCCGTTCCAGGATTGCGGACGGAAACTGTCGATGGGCATTTGTCTTTCCTCCGACGCATCGCCAAGCCGACCTGCCCCTCACCTGCCTGCCGGCATCCTCTCCCCGCAAGCGGGGCGAGGAACGATGGGCTTGCCGTTTTCCTCCTTCTCCCCGCTTGCGGGGAGAAGGTCCCGGCAGGGGGATGAGGGGCCGCAAGGGGCGACCGTACACGTATTACTGCTTCAAGTTCACCATCCGCTCGACGGCGAGGCGGGCGCGGTCGGCGATCGCCGGGTCCACCGTCACCTCTTCCGTCATGGTCACCAGGCTGTCGAGGATCTTCGGCAGCGTGATACGCTTCATGTGCGGACAGAGGTTGCAGGGCTTGACGAAATCGACGCCCGGCAGCTCGGCCTGGATGTTAGAGGCCATCGAGCACTCGGTGACGAGCAGCACGCGCGAGGGACGGTGGTCCTTCACGTAGTTGATCATGCCGGAGGTGGAGCCGGCGAAATCGCAGACGGCGATGACGTCGGGGTGGCACTCCGGATGGCCGATGATCTCGATGCCGGGATGGGCTTCCTTGTAGGAGAGCAGTTCCTGGGGCGTGAAGCGCTCGTGCACCTCGCAATGGCCCTTCCAGGTGAGGATCTTCTTGTTCGTCTGCTTGGCGACGTTCATCGCGAGGTATTCGTCCGGGATGCACAGGACCGTGTCGCTCTCCAGGCTCTCGATCACCGCCAGCACGTTGGAGGACGTGCAGCAGATGTCCGTCTCCGCCTTCACGTCGGCGGACGTGTTGACGTAGGTGACGACCGGCACGCCCGGATAGCGCTGCTTCAGGAGCCGCACGTCCGCACCGGTGATCGATTCCGACAGCGAGCAGCCGGCTTTCGCATCCGGGATCAGCACGGTCTTTTCCGGGTTCAGGAGCTTGGAGGTCTCGGCCATGAAGTGCACGCCGCACTGGATGATGATCTCGGCGTCCACCTTGGTGGCGTCGCGGGCGAGTTGCAGCGAATCGCCGACGATGTCGGCGACGCAGTGGAAGATTTCCGGCGTCTGGTAGTTGTGCGCGAGGATGACGGCGCCGCGCTCCTTCTTCAGCCGGTTGATGGCGGCGACATAGGGCGCGTAGACAGGCCATTCGAAGGCGGGGATGAACTGCTTCACCTTCTCGTAGAGGTGCTCGGTCTCGCGGGCGATCTCGGGGGTGAAGGTGAGGTCCGGCTTCTCGATCACGCCGAAGCGCTCCGCGGCGGTGAGCGGGCGGGCGGCCTCGGCTGCCGCCGCATGCTGGGCCAGAACGGTCATGGAACCCTCCTCTTCCGCCGCCCCTCGGCGGCATCGCCATTTTGCTCAAGTTGAGCATAATAGCTTCAAAACAAAACCGGCATTGCCGGTGGATCAGATTTAGAAACTTTTGTGACGGTTTGCAAGAAGCCCCGTCCGGATTCCTGCCGGACGGGACGGATGTCGCGGGCTCAGGCCGCGGCCGGGCGGGTAACGCCCTTCTCCTCGATCGGCCAGTGCACGATGGCCGCGAAGACGCCGAGCGCCACGCCGAGCCACCAGACCGGATCGTAGGTGCCGAAACGGTCGTAGAGGTAGCCGCCCATCCACACGCCGAGGAACGAGCCGACCTGGTGCGACAGGAAGACGATGCCGCCGAGCAGGCCGAGATGCTTCGTGCCGAACATGATGGCGACGAGGCCGTTGGTCGGCGGCACGGTGGAGAGCCACAGGAGGCCCATGACGACGGCGAAGACGATGACCGAGGCCGGCGTCTGCGGCAGCAGGATGAAGGCCGCTACGGCGACCGAGCGGGCAAGGTAGATATAGGCGAGGAAATAGGGCTTGGAGTAGCGCTGGCCGATATAGCCGGCGGCGAGCGAGCCGATGATGTTGAAGAAGCCGATCAGCGCCAGCGCGATCACCGCATAGCGCGCATCGATGCCGATGTCGCCGAGATAGGCCGGGAAATGCGCGGTGATGAAGGCGACCTGGTAGCCGCACACGAAGAAGCCGGCGACGAGCAGGACATAGGAGCGGTGGCCGAGCGCCTCGCCGAGCGCTTCGCCGATCGTCTGCTTGTATTCGCTGGCGGCGGCGATGCCGGAGGAGGAGTTGCCGCGCAGCGGGATTGCGAGCACCGGCACGAGGAGCATCAGCACGCCGAGCCAGACAAGGCTGTCCGACCAGCCGAGGGCGCTGATGAGGCCCTGCGAGAGCGGCGCGAAGAGGAACATGCCGGCCGAGCCCGCCGCCGTGCAGATGCCGAAGGCCATGGAGCGCTGCTCGGGCGTGACGTTGCGCGCGAAGGCCGACAGGAGGATGCCGAAGGAGCCGGCGCCGACCCCGAGGCCGACCAGCACGCCGCCGCCGACATGCAGCCAGAGCGGCGAGGTGCCGAGCGACATCAGGAAGAGGCCGAGCGCATAGACGATGCCCGAGATCAAAAGCACGCGCCAGGTGCCGAACCTGTCGGCAATGGCGCCGAAGAACGGCTGGCTGACGCCCCAGGCAAGGTTCTGCAGCGCCATGGCGAGGCCGAAGGTCGTGCGGTCCCAGCCGGTATCCTGCAGCATCGGCAGTTGGAAGAAGCCCATCGCCGAGCGCGGGCCGAAGGTGAGCACGGCGATCAGCGAGCCGGCGGTGATGATGAGCCAGGGCATGGGCCGGCGCGCGGCCGGGGCCGCAAGGCTGGATGGGGCGGACATGGGCGTCTCCGAATTCCGGGACTGAAACCTACGCCGGGGCATCGATGAACAAAAGCGAATTTAATTGACCGGGCGATCAACCGGATTGATGGAACATTCCGATCCGTCCGCCTGCCGTATGTACTTGACGCCGCAGCGTTTCAGGTGCATGTCCACCGCGGGCGTCACACGGCGCCAACCCAACCCGGATAGAACAATGGACCCCGATAGTCGACCATCAAGAGCGATCGCGCGACCTGTCCGGTAAGAGGCCCCTGGCTTTGCTCCGGACGGCGAGACGCCCTCAAAGGAGTGAAGCATGCTGCAGATCCATGCCCGCAAGGCAGACCGCTTTTGCCTGCGCGAAATTTCCAACCCGGCCATCGAGCAGGCGATTTCCCCTGCCCTCTGGTACGACCTCCTGAGCCCGACGCCGGAGGAAGTGAAGGAGGTGGAGGCCGCGCTGCACATCTCCATCCCGACGCGGGAGGAGATGGAGGACATCGAGCTTTCCGCCCGCCTCTACCAGGAGGACGGCGCGGCCTTCATGACGATGACGGCGCTCACCGGTCTGGACGGCGACGAGCCGGCCAAGCTGCCGGTGACCTTCATCCTGAAGGGCCCGACGCTGGTGACGGTGCGCCATGCGGACGCAAAGCCCTTCGCCACCTTCCGCCAGCGGGCGCTGCGCGGCAACGGCCACAGCTACGAGACCGGCGAGGACGTCATGCTCGGCCTCATCGAGGCGGTCATCGACCGCATGGCGGACGTGCTGGAGCGCCTGGGCAACGAGATCGACGGCATTTCGCGCGGCGTCTTCCGCAACAAGAAGGGCTCTTCCAGCAAGAAGACGCGGGACCTCGAAGCGCTGATCGAGCAGCTCGGCCGCAAGGGCGATTTCCTCAGCGGCGTGCGCGAAAGCCTCGTTTCCATCTCGCGCCTCGTCGCCTACCATGCGGCGGTGGAGAACCCGGCCCGCCGGCCGTCGAAGGAAATCCGCCAGCTCGTCAAGCTCGTGCAGCGGGATGCCTCCTCGCTCGGCGACCACGCGGCGTTCCTCTCCGGCAAGATCAACTTCCTGCTTGACGCGACGCTCGGCCTCATCAACCTCGAGCAGAACCAGATCATCAAGATCTTCACCGTCGCCTCGGTGGTCTTCCTGCCGCCGACGCTGGTCGCCTCCGCCTACGGCATGAACTTCGAGGTGATGCCGGAGCTGCAATGGCAGCTCGGCTATCCCTGGGCGGTCGGCCTGATGGTCGTCTCGGCCCTGATGCCGTTCCTCTATTTCAAGCGGCGGGGATGGGTCTGAGCCTCCGGACAAAGGGTGAAGGGCCGGCTACAACCAGTTTTCGGCCCTCACGCCGGGCATGCGGGCAAACTCCCGCAGGTTGTTGGTGACGACGATCAAACCCTCGCTCCGTGCGTGGCCGGCGATCTGCATGTCATGCGGGCCGCACGGCGTGCCCGCCCGCTCCAGCTCCGCGCGGACCTGCCCGTAGTGCGCGGCAGCCTTGTCGGCAAACGGCAGGACCTCCAGCCGCGCCACGAAATGCTCGATCGCCGTCAGGTTTTCCGCGCGGCGGGCCGATTTCTCCGCGCCATAGTGCAACTCCCCCAGCGTGATGCTCGATATGCACAGCTGCTCGGCCAGCGCGTTGAACTTTTCGCGGACGGCGGGCGGGTAGGTCTTCATCACATAGATGCAGATATTGGTGTCGAGCATATAGGTCAGCATCAGAACGACTCGCGCGTCTCCACTGCCGGCTGCTCCCGCTCGCTCATGAAATCATCGCTGACACGCGGTCCGTTCAGGAAAAGATCGTCCCATTTTAGCCCCTGCGGGACGATGACACGGCTACGGCCAATCTTGAGAACATCCACCACATGCACATCCTCCGGGAAGGCGACGGCCTTGGGAAGTCGAACTGCCTGGCTGCGATTGCTTGTAAAAACGGTCGAATTGGCCATGCTGCATCCTCATGTGATATCCCGCTGGGATATACATAATGTCCAAAGCCCGAAACGACAAGGATGCGCCGCAGCGAACGCTCAGGCCCGCACCTTCATCGGCCACCGCTCGGCCCGCGTCTTCACCACGCGCACCGCATCTCCAAGGCGGATCTCGCCTTCGCCGCGCGGCACGGCGTTCCAGCCGAAGAGGACGCCCGGCACGCGGCGGTCGGCGGACATGCGCCTTTCGGCGAGGCCCTGGATCGGGTTGCCGCCGGTGCGCTCGCCCGTCGTCTGGTCCTGCGTGGTCATGATGCAGCGGGCGCAGGGCTTCACGAAATCGAAGGCGATGCCGCCGATCTCGATCGTTTCCCAGAAATCCTCCGCCCAGGGCTCGTCGCAGGAGACGAGGATGTTGGTGCGGAAGCGGTCCATGCCCACCGGCTCCTGGCCCTTGGCGAGGAGCGTCCGGTTGAGATCATCGAGCGAGCCGGTCGTCGTGACGAGGACCGGGAAACCGTCGGCGAAACCGACCGGCACCGGGCGGCCTGCCCATTCTTCGCCCTCGGCGCGTGCGGAGAGCGCATCCATCTGCACGAGCCTGACCGGCCGGGCGAGCCAGCCGGACAGGGCCTCGTTCACCGCCTCGTCGGCGACGGCCGCGCTCACCGGGCTGTCCCAGATCGTGACGTCCATGCGGTCGTCCGGCTCGAAGCTGGCGAAGAGCTGGCGGCCTTCCATTTCCAGATGCAGGCTCTCGCCCACCGCCGTCGCCTCGATGCGGGCGAGCGCCTGGAGCTCGCGCTGGGTGATGAAGCGGCCGTCGGGCTCGACGACCATGAAGCGCCGGTCGCCGGCAAGGCCGTCGAGGCGCACGGCCGCGCTTTCGACGGGGATCGCCCGGCCGCTCTTCAGCGGGTGAATGTTCAGACCTTCTATCTTCATGCCGGCGACTTTCCTGAGGTTTTGATTCAATGCCCTGGCGAACCGATTCAACCCGGCGGCACAAAAGCATGTTTTCCTTCAGATTTCATCCAGAAGCATGTCGCGGGTCGCCGCCCTTGCGGCGGCAGGGTGCAAGGCAGGCGAAGGACATGGGCGCGATCCGAAGCGGCTGCCCGGGACCAAGGGACAAAACCCGATCTGATCGAGCCTTGACCTTCGCCCGTCAGGAGCTGGCGTTCAATTCCGCCTTTTCCTCCGTCCCGGACTTTCCGGAAAGTATCCTCTGGTAGAACAGGCCGATACCGATCAGCACCGCGCCGAGCCCGATGAAGGAGAGCGCGCGCAGGATGCCCTCGAGATTGGCCATGTCGATCAGGAAGACCTTGATGACGGCGATCAGCACGAGGCCGGCGGAGGCGAGGCGCACGCTCTTGGAATCGAATTTCGAGCCGACCGCCAGCAGCAGCACGCCGAGCAGCAGCCAGACGACCGAATAGGTATAGGTCTCCGGCTGGAGGAAGCCCTTCCAGTCGGCGATGCCCTCGCCGTGCCAGTAGCGGCGGACGCAGAGCGTGAACCAGGCGAAGACCAGCGCGACGCCGGTGAGCGCCAGCATGGTCACGTAGGGCATCGGCCGGCGGTCGCGCGCATACCAGGCAAGGCCGCCATAGGCGAGACCGGGCAGGAGGTAGCCGATGAGCAGCAGGTCGACGACCGGCCACCTGCCGAGCAGTTCGCCGGTGAAATAGGGGTTGAGGCCGACGAAATGGGCGCTCAGCACCGAAAGGACCGAAAGCACGCCGACCGCCATGGAACCGTAGCGGAAGACGGGGCTCGGCGATTTGAGGTCGAGCGACATCATGATCGCCGAGGCGCCGATGACCAGCAGCGTGTAGATCGCCTGCTCGCCGAGCGTCGGCACGGAACTGTCGAGCACGCCGCCGTTCATGCCGTGGCGCACGAGGATCGCCGCCGTCAGGAGCAGGAAGAGGCTGGCGAGCGCCTGCAGCAGGTTGCG
The DNA here is from genome assembly GCF_046557955.1 of Shinella agrisoli. NCBI lineage: Bacteria > Pseudomonadati > Pseudomonadota > Alphaproteobacteria > Hyphomicrobiales > Rhizobiaceae > Shinella > Shinella agrisoli. The sequence goes on from NZ_JBJIEP010000010.1 coordinate 37,083, forward strand.
CACCCGCGTTCCCGGCCAGCGGCGGAGCTCGAAGGCAGAGAGCGCGAGGAGCGCGGCCGGAATGCCGTAGCCCGCGAGAAGCTGGTTGAAGACGGGGGTCCTGGACAGGTTCGCCGCGCCGACGATGGTCGGTTCCCAGGCGATGCGACCCGCGACGACCGCGGCGGCGCCGGCCATCAGCCAGGGCAGCACCGGCCAGGCGCGAAGACGCGTCGCAAACACGGCGGCGGTGCCGAGCACCGCAATGCCGAGCGTGGTGACGAGGCCGTCCGTCAGGGCGTGCAGCGCCAGGAGGAGGAAGGCGAAGCCGCCGGCGGCGAGCGCCCATTGCGGAACGAAGAGGCCGTCCTCCCCGCCCCGCTCGCGGGAAAAGGCCTCTGCCGCCGCGAAGAAGACGAGGCCGAAGAGCAGGGCGAGAAGTCCGTGCTTCGGGTCGAAGGAGAGGTTGCCGAAAGTAAGGAAGCTGATGGCGAGGATCGCGAAGGGCACCGCCGGCGCCAGCACGCTCCAGAGCGCCGCGAGCGTGCCGGAACCGGCCATGCGCAGGCGCACGGCCGCAAGGCCCACCGCGGCATAGGCGACGGCGAGCACCAGCAGCAGGTCGACCGGCACCGGGCCGAGGACCGGCACGGGCGCCGTGCCCCCCAGCACGGGCGGGGCCAGCGTGCCGAAATCGTCGATCAGGATGCCGCCCGGCAGGGCCGCCATCGTGCCGACCCCGACGACGGCGCCGACGGCGGAGAAGACCGCCGGATAGATCCCCCAGCCGCGCAGCGCGCCGAGCGCGGCGAGCGCCATCACGACGGCGGCGAAACCGTAATCGGCGAAGGCGAGCGCCGGCACGCCGCTCGCCAGCATCAGGGCCGGGAAGAGGACGGCGAGCGCGCCGGTCAGCGAGACGGCAACGGCGGGCGGGGCGAACAGGCGGTCGAACGGATCGACGGAGGCCGCGCCGGTCGAGGACGGCAAGTCCTCCGCCGCGACATCGCCGGGCCAGACGAGGCCGTGGCCGAGCACCAGCACGAGCATGGCGAGGAGGACGGGCATGACCTCCACCCTGTCGGACTGCGCCAGGTAGAGCACGGCCCAGAGCGCCATGCCGGCATTGGCGAGCGCGGGCACGACCTGCCAGCGGCGGATGCGCGAGGCGGCGAAGGTCGCGAGCCAGGCGACGCCGAGGAAGCCGAACAGGCCCCAGGCGCTCGGCTCCTCGGTCGCGACCAGGCCGGGCGTGACCATGGAGGCGAGCAGGCCGAGGCCGGCCAGCGCCTGCCCGTGCAGCAGCGAAAGGCCGATCGTCGCGAAGGAGACGGCGGCGAGCAGCACGAAGGCGGTCACCGGGCCGAAATAGCTGTAGAAGCCGTAGGAGACATAGGTGACGGCGAAGAGCGTGACGGCGCCGGCGGCCGTCAGCACGCCGGGGATCATGGCGTTCTGGAAGGCATTGGCGATGAGCGGCTGGGTGCGGCGGCGCACGAACTCCCCCACCGCCATCAGCGCGAGGCCGAAGATCGCCGCGAGCGACAGGCGCACGGCGGGCCCCAGAAGGCCCTCCTCGATGGAATACTTGACCATGAAGATGCCGCCGAGCGCCAGCGCGATGCCGCCGACCCACACGGCCCAGCGCGCACCGATGCGGCTTTCGAAGCTCTCCCTCGGCCTTGCCGGAGCGGCGGCGGTGGCAGCCGCGGTCTCCTCCACGCTCTCGCTTGCGGCGGCCGTCCCGGCCGGCACGGCGGGCGTGGCGCCGCCGAAGATCGCGCGGCCCCTTTCGGCCTCCCCCTCCTCCGGCCTTGCCGGCCAGGGACCGGAAAACGCCTCCGGCACCGGCGCATCGGCCGCCTCCTCGCGCGCGGCCTCGGCCGTTTCGCCGGCCGCCTCCTCCACCGCCTCCGCCGGCGCCGTCACGCCCCCGGCCTTCAGCGTTTCGACCTCGCGCTTCAGACGCATCAGTTCTTCGCCGAGTTTCTGCGCGCTGTTTCGCGAGGCATTGAGGGTGTAGAGCGCCAGGCCTATGGCGACCAGGGAGAGGATTTCGAGCATTGCGACTCCAGAACGGCACTGTCCGGGCGGGAGACTACCCGGTTTTTTCCAAACACCAAACCGGGTTACGTTTCAGGATCGCAATCTGTTCGCCGTTCATCGCATCAGATTTTCGATCGGGAAGATGGCGCAGGTTTCCGTGCCGTGGGCGAGCAGCTTGCCCTTGCCGTCGCGCAGCCACGCCTCCGAGGTGGCGATGGTGCGCCCGCGGTGGACGATCCTGCCCTCGCAGTACACCTCGCCCATGCCGGGCAGCACGGGACGCACGAGGTTCAGCTTGAACTCGATCGTCGTATAGGCCTCGCCCGGCGTTACGACGGAGAACACCGCGCAGCCGAGGGCCGAATCCATCACCGTCGCCGTCCAGCCGCCATGCACGGTGCCGAGCGGGTTGAGGTAGTCCGCCGACGGCAGGCCGGAGAAGACCACGCGCCCCTCCTCCACCTCGGTCAGGCTGAAGGCGAGCGTTTTCGCCATGGGCGGGGCGGGCAGCTCACCGGCGAGCATCGCCCGCAGCACCTTCAGGCCGCCGTCGCGCTTCACCACATCGAGCGGCAGCGTGCCGATGCCGCCGACCGTAAGTCCTGGATAGATCTGGATCGTCATGCGCTTGCCTCTTTCGGTCGATCGTTGCCCGGCCTGCCGAGGGCCTTCAGCGCCGCCTGCACGAAGCCGTCGCGGGCGCTGGCGAGCGTGAGACCGCGCGGCTCGCAGACATGGCGGTTGAGGAAGAAGGCCGTCAGCCGGAAGCCGTCGGCAAGGGCGTCGGCATCGGCGGCGTGCCGGCCCTCGACGCCGAGGAAGGCGGGCAGCGCCAGCATCTTGTCCGCCCACGGGGCGCCCGCCTCGCGCGAGACGGCGCGGCCGGATTTCGGCGAGACGTAGCAGAGGTTCTCGCGCGTGCCGGTGGCGGCGCATTCGAGGAGGTCGAGGCCGAAGCCGAGGTCGTTCAGCACGGCCAGCTCGAAGCGGATGAAGAGCTCGCCGGCATCGGCCGGCTCGTGCAGGTGGTCGAGGATGACGGCGAGCGCCTCGAAGAGATGCGGGTGCGGATCGCGCTCCGGCAGGAAGCGCAGGAGCGCGGCCATGGCCTGCACGCCGTAGACGGCGGTCGCCGTCTCCATCAGCCGGCCGGCGCGCAGAACCACCGGCTCGATGCGGAACTCGCCGAGGTGCTCGTCCAGCCGCGCCCGCCAGGTCACGTCGACGGAATTGCCCGGCTGGAGCACCGGCTGCATGGTGCGCGAACGGCCGCCCCGCACCATGCCGAGATGCCGGCCGCGGCCGCGCGTCATCACCTCGGCGATCACCGACGTCTCGCCATGGCGCCGCACGCCCAGAACGATGGCCTCATCACTCCACTGCATGGGAAAGCCTTACGCCGTCGACCGGTTGGGGGCAAGCGGGGGCCGGCGGGCGGATGAGGGGGTAGCCTTCGACGCAGGCCATGCGGCGGAACGCCGCGTGACCCCCGCGCCACACCTAAACCCCTGCCACAGTTTCGCTTTCTTCCCGCCCTGCCGTCGCCACGTTTGCCTTCAATGAACCGGCGCAAGCCATTCAGGCCAGACTTCGACATCGAAACGACAGGTGCCCGACTCATGTGTGTGTCCCGCGTCCGCGCTCGCGCGGCTCTCCGCCCTCTCGCCCTCCTCGCCCTTGCCGCCATGCTCGCCGGCTGCGCCACCACCGCCAGGCCGGTGAAGAAGGGGCCGGACCCGATCCATGTCGCGATGTACGGGCCGCATCCGGACGAGCGCTTCCCGCTGCCGGCGATGGACATCAGCCGGGTGGACCCGAAATACTTCCGCCAGCAGGTGGCCTACCAGACCGCCGAGCCCGCCGGCACCATCGTCGTCGACACGCAGAACCGCTTCCTCTACCTCGTGCAGGGCGAAGGCATGGCGATGCGCTACGGCATCGGCGTCGGTAAGTCCGGGCTGGAATTCGAGGGCACGGCGCGCATCGGCCGCAAGGCGGAATGGCCGCGCTGGACGCCGACGCAGAACATGATCGAGCGCGAGCCGGAGCGGAACCTCAAATGGGCGGGCGGCATGGAACCGGGCCTGACCAACCCGCTCGGGCCGCGCGCGCTCTACCTCTACAAGGACGGCAAGGACACGCTCTTCCGCATCCACGGCACGTCCGAGCCCTGGTCGATCGGCAAGGCGGTGTCGAGCGGCTGCATCCGCCTGTTCAACCAGGACATCATCGACCTTTACGGCCGCGTGCCGACCGGAAGCCGCGTCGTGGTGCTGCAACACCAGGCACCAGCCGACGAGGCGGTGCCGATGGCCGCGGCCGACGGCCTGACGCCGCCGGCCGCCATCTGACCGCTACCAGGCGTCGGGCTCGCGCACCATGTGCACGATGCCGGCCGGGTTCATGATCCAGCCGCCGCGGAAGCCCTCGCCCAGGTCCTCGACGGCGTCGCAGCGCACGACGCCGCTCTCTTCCAGGTGGGCGAGCGCCGCCTCGTGGTCCGGCGTGAAGAGCTCGAGCCACAGTTCGGCCTGGCTGTAGTTCGGCGCCTCGTCGATCCACAGCCGGTTCGGGCCGAGGAGGAAGCCCCTGGCCGGAACCTTGTCGTCGAACGGCTGGAGACCGACGACGTCGCGATAGAAGGCGATCGTCGCCTCGTACTGGTGCGACGGCACCTTCATGGCGATGTCGATGCCGCCCGTGATCTGCGCAGTCATGATGCCCTCCTAGGTGAAATCCTGTTGCTCGGACGCGACGACGCCCTTCATCTCGCTCGGGTAGTAGCCCTCGCGCAGGTTGATGCCGTATTCGACATAGGCCTTCATGCAGGCGAGCATCTGCGACCAGCCCTCGCAGTTCATGTAGGAGGACTTTTGGCCGCGCTCGTTCTCGCGCCAGCCCGTCTCGGCGATGGTCACCATCGTCCCGCCGTCCTCCAGCGGCCTGAAGCGCATCTCGACGCGCGTCTTGTAGGGCTCCTCGCCTTCCTCGACCATCGCATCCCAGCGGAAGACGATGAGCGCGTTCTCCTCCACCTTGTCGACGATGACCGGGGCCATGCCCCACCAGGTGACCGTCGTGCCCTCGACCAGCGGGGCGCTGGCCCCGCCGATCGTCGTGAAATAGCCGCTCAGCTTTTCCGGGTTGACCACGGCGTCGAAGACCTCGGCGACCGGCTTTCCGATCCGCCCGTTCACGCGAAATTCCAGCGTCATGCCGTCCTCCTTCGGGGCGTACCGCCCTCCCTCGTCTTGTACCCGGTCAAAATATGTTATAAAAATATAACATGTCAAGCGAATCGAAAGAGGACGCCGTCTTCAAGGCGCTCGCCAATGCGAAACGGCGGCAGATGCTGGATGCGATCAGGGACGCGCCGCTCACGACGGGGGCGCTGTGCGAGCGGTTCGCCGACATGGACCGCTGCACGGTGATGCAGCACCTCAAGGTGCTGGAAGAGGCGGACCTGATCATCCCGCGCCGCGAGGGGCGCGAACGCTGGAACCACCTCAACGCCCTGCCGATCCAGGCGATACACGACCGCTGGATCAGCCAATATGCGGGGCACGCGATGAACGTGCTCTCGGCGCTCAAGGGCGAATTGGAGGGATGAGGAGAATCAGACCTCGGCGGCGATGCGCCCGATCCCGGCGATGACGGCGTTGCGCGCGTCGCCGGAGATGCCCGGCATCTCGCAGAAGGCGGCGACGATGACCGCGCCGCGGTCCGGCGACCAGGCGACGGCGACGTCATTGGCGTTGCCGTGCTTGTCGCCGTTGGTGCCCGTCTTGTCGCCGGTCATCCAATCGGCCGGGAAACCGGCGCGCAGCCGCGCGTCGCCGGTCTTGTTCATCACCAGCCAGGCGGCGAGCTGCGCCTTCGAGCGTGCGGAAAGGACGTCGCCGAAGATCAGCTTGCGCAGCGTCTCGGCCATGGCGGCGGGCGTCGTCGTGTCGCGCTCGTCGTCCGGCGCTTCATGATAGTTGAGCGTCGGCTCGGTGCGGTCGAGGCGCGTCACCTCATCGCCCGCCCCGCGCAGGAATTGCGTGACCGCCTTCGGCCCGCCGAAGGCGGCCAGCAGCAGGTTCGCGGCGGCATTGTCGCTGAGCGTGATCGTCGCCTCGCACAGTTCGGCGATCGAGATGCCGGCGCCGCCGACGCGTTTCTCGACCACCGGCGACCAGTCCACGAGGTCGGACGCCTTCACCACGATGCGCCGGTCGAGCGTCTCCTCCTCGCGGTCCACGCGGGCAAGGACATGCCCCGCCAGCAGCGCCTTGAAGGTGCTGCACATCAGGAAGCGTTCGTCGACGCGGTGGCCAAGCCGCGCGCCCGTCGCGAGATTAAGTATGGCAACGCCGATGCGGCCCTCGTGGCGCGCCTCCAGCTCGGCAAGCCGTTCCTCGAGTGCGCCGCCGGCCGCGGCACCGGCCGTTCCGGCGAGCGCGGAAACCGCGGGAACGGCAAGGAGAGCGCCGGCAATCGCCTGCCGGCGTGAAATCGTGATCGTCATGTCCATTTTCCTGTCTGTCAGGCCCCGGAGGCGCAGCGCGCCTGCCCACGCCGCGACTATGCAAAAGCCGGCGGATCAGGACAAACGACGATTTCTGCCGGCAGCCATTAGGAAAACTTGGGCTTATTTCCGCTTCATCGCCTCGGCGAGCGCCGCGCCGAGCGCGCCATGCGACGGGGCCTGCGGCTTCGGCTGGCCGGGCCTCTGCTTCGTCGGCGCGTTCCTGTCGCTCCGCGGGGCGTTGTCGCGGGCGGCGGGCGCCGCGCCGTCCTTGCGCATGGAAAGGCCGATGCGCTTGCGGGCAACGTCCACCTCGGTGACGCGCACCTTCACGACGTCGCCGGCCTTCACCACCTCGTGCGGGTCCTTGACGAAGCGGTCGGCGAGCTGGGAGACGTGCACGAGGCCGTCCTGGTGCACGCCGATGTCGACGAAGGCGCCGAAGGCGGCAACGTTCGTCACCGTGCCTTCCAGCAGCATGCCGACCTTCAGGTCCTTGATGTCGTCCACCCCTTCGGCGAAGGTCGCGGTCCTGAATTCCGGGCGCGGGTCGCGGCCGGGCTTTTCCAGCTCGGCGAGGATGTCCCTGACGGTCGGCAGGCCGAAGCGCTCGTCGACGAAGAGCCGCGGATCGAGCTTCTTCAGCGCCGCGCTGTCGCCCATCAGCGAGCGCACGTCGCGCCCGCAGGCAGCGACGATCTTCTTGGCGACGCCATAGGCCTCCGGGTGCACCGACGAGGCGTCGAGCGGCTCCCTGCCGTTCGGGATGCGCAGGAAGCCGGCGCACTGCTCGAAGGTGCGCGCGCCGAGGCGCGGGACCTTCATCAGTTCCTTGCGGCTCTCGAAGGGGCCGTTGGCGTCGCGGTGCGCGACGATCGCCTCGGCTGAGGATTTTCCGAGGCCGGAGACGCGGGAAAGCAGCGGCGCGGAAGCCGTGTTGAGGTCGACGCCGACGGCGTTCACCGCGTCCTCCACCACGGCATCGAGCGAGCGCGAGAGCTTGCCCTGGTCGACGTCGTGCTGGTACTGGCCGACGCCGATCGACTTCGGCTCGATCTTCACGAGTTCGGCGAGCGGATCCTGAAGCCGCCGGGCGATGGAGACGGCCCCGCGCAGCGAGACGTCGAGGTTCGGGAATTCGGCCGCCGCCGCTTCCGAGGCGGAATAGACCGAGGCGCCGGCCTCCGAGACGATGACCTTCGTCGGCTTCGGCGCGGGAAGCTGGGCGAGCATGTCGGCGACCAGCTTTTCCGTCTCGCGGCTGCCGGTGCCGTTGCCGATGGCGATCAGCTCGACCCTGTGCTTGCGGATGAGGCTCGCAAGCTCGGCCTGCGTGCCGCGCACGTCGTTCTTCGGCGGGAAGGGATAGACCGTCGTCGTCTCGACCACCTTGCCCGTGTTGTCGACCACCGCGACCTTGACGCCGGTGCGGATGCCCGGGTCGAGGCCCATCGTGGCGCGGCTGCCGGCAGGGGCGGCGAGCAGCAGGTCCTTGAGGTTGCGGGCGAAGACGCGGATCGCCTCCTCCTCCGAGCGCTCGCGCATCTCGCGCATCAGGTCGAGGGAGAGCGACATGGAGAGTTTTACGCGCCAGGTCCAGCCGATCACGTCCGAAAGCCACCTGTCGCCGGGCTTGCTGCCCACCGCGTAGAACGAGGCGATGATGCGCTCGACGGGCTTGACCGGTTCGGTGCTGTCCTGGTCCACGACGATGTCGACCGAAAGGACCTCCTCGTTCCAGCCGCGCAGCATGGCGAGCGCGCGGTGGCCCGGCACCGTCGCCCAGCGCTCGGCGTGGTCGAAATAGTCGGAGAACTTCGCGCCGGCCTCCCCTCTGCCCTCCACCACGCGCGAGCGCAGGAACGCGTTGTCCTTCATGTAGTCGCGCAGGCGCTTCAGGAGGTCGGCGTTCTCCGTCATCTGCTCGGCGACGATGTCGCGCGCGCCTTCGAGCGCCGCCTTCACGTCCGGCACGTCGGGGGAAAGGAATTTTTCCGCCAGTTCCGCCGGCACCGCCGCGCGGTCGGCGAGGATCGCGTCGGCGAGCGGGCCGAGGCCGCGTTCGCGGGCGATCTCCGCCTTGGTGCGGCGCTTCGGCTTGTAGGGCAGGTAGATGTCCTCCAGCTCGGCCTTGGTCGTGACGGCGGCGATCCTGGCGGCAAGCTCGTCCGTCAGCTTGCCCTGCCCCGCGATCGATTCGAGGATGGAGGCGCGGCGGGCCTCCAGCTCGCGCAGGTAGGTGAGCCTTTCGGAGAGCACGCGCAGCTGCGTGTCGTCGAGGCCGCCCGTCGCCTCCTTGCGGTAGCGCGCGATGAAGGGCACGGTCGCGCCCTCGTCAAGCAGCGCCACGGCGGCGGAGACCTGCGCGGCGGTCGCCTTGATCTCGGCGGCGATCAGGTTCGCGATCTTGAGCGGTGTCGGGGCCATGTCGAACTCCTCTGCGTGGCGCGGGCGGCGACCATAGTGAGCGCCCGCCCGCAAGCCAACCGCGGGCGGGCGCACCGGCGCCCACGTCCACAATATATCATTGCCGGGCCCGCGCCGCGCCGGGGCCGGCGGGCACGATGGCGGGCGACCCGGTTGTAACGCTTCATAAAGCCTTGCCGGCTATCCTTTGCGCTGTAACGGCAACGGGGCCTTCGGCATGCGCGGCGCATTTCTTGCAGCAGTCTCATCGACGGTCCTTGCCGCGGCCGCCCCCGCCGGCGCGGCGACGCTGAACCTCCTCATCTGGGAAGCCTATATCGACGAGCAGATCCTCGCCGACTTCACGGCGAAGACCGGCGTGGAGGTGCGGCAGACCTTCTACGACAGCGGCGATGCGCGCGACGAGATCTTCGCCGACCCCAACAGCAACGTCGACGTCGTCGTGACCAACGAGAACGGCGCGAAACTCTACGGAAACCGCGGCGTCATCGTGGCGCTCGACACGACGAACGTGCCGGCGCTGAAGGACTATGCGGACAGCTGGTCGAAGCGCTGCGGCGGCTATGGCGTGCCCTATCTGTGGGGCACGATGGGCATCCTCTACCGCTCCGACAAGATCGCCACGCCGCCCTCCTCCTGGGCGGACATCATGAAGCCGGCGGAAAGCCTGCGCGGCCACATCGCCATGTACGACGACCATGCCGAGGCCTTCGTCGCCCCGCTCGTGCTGCTCGGCAAGTCGGTGAACGCCAACGACAACGAAACGCTGAAGGCGGCCTACGAGCTGATGAAGGCGCAGGCGCCCTACGTGCTCACCTACGACTACGTCATCACCTCGATCCAGAGCGCCGACAAGGGCCCCGACATCCACATGGCGCTCGGCTACAGCGGCGACCAGTACACGCTGAACGACAAGGTCTCCTCGCCGGGCCTCTGGCGCTATGTCGTGCCGAAGGAAGGCACGCTCTCCTGGCTCGACTGCATCTCCGTCAGCGAGCGCTCGAAGAACAAGGACCTCGCGCTGAAGCTCGTCGACTTCATCAGCAACGCCGAGAACGGCGCGCGCAACGCCATCAAGCTCAACATGCCGACCGCCAGCACCGCCGCCCTCGCGCTGCTGCCGGAAGACGTGCGATCCAATCCCGAAATCTATGCCGCACCGGAAATCCTGGCGAAGAGCCAGCTCCAGGAGGAGCTGACCGTCCAGTCGGTCCAGGCCCGCCGCCGCATCATCAGCAGTCTGGCCCAGCTCAGTGACGCTCGGTAAACGCGCCCTCGCCCTCATCTTCCCGGTCGTGCTGGCGGGCTACGTGCTCGCTGCCTCCCTCATCTACTATGTGCAGAGCGCGTCCATCCTCGGGCTGGAGCGCGCCCGCCTCTGGCAGCAGATGGGCCTGCTGACCGCCCTCTTCCAGAACGAGGTGACGCAGAACCGCAGCCTGATCTACTCGCTCGTCGAGGGCGATGCGGTGCGCCTCTTCGTCAACGAGCAGGATGCGGGCTACCGCAACACCGCGCTCGGCGTCCGGCTGCAGCAGAGCATCACCTCGCTTTCCGACGACCGCAAGAAATTCATCTCGGTCGCGATCATCCGCCCGCCGCTGACGGTCGACTACTACTACGAGGACAGCGACGACCCGTTCGCCGAGATCACCGAGCAGCAGCTCGCGCACGCCCGGCAGGTCATCCAGAGCCCCCGCCTGTCCACCTGGGCCTATCTCAACGCGGGCGGCATCGAGCCGCTGATCGTGCATTCCGAGTTCATCGATCCGCTCACCTTCAAGCGGCCCGTGGCGAGCGCCAAGAGCAGCGCGATCCTCGTGCAGACGGCGGTGCGGCCGAAGGCCTTCCTCGACATGAAGCGGACCCTGGAGAAGGAATACGGGGCGACGATCGAGATCGGGCAGCACCAGTTCCTCGCGCAGGGCGCGCTTTCGGCCACCGCGACGCTGAGCCCTTCGCTCTTCGCCCGCCTGACGCCGGAGCCGTCCTTCCTCGAAGGCCGGCTCTGGGCGCTGAAGACGCTGCTGGCCTTCGGCGCCATCGCGCTCAGCCTGTGCACGATCGGCCTCGTGCTGCTGCTCGTGCGCCGCTACATCACCAACCCGATCGCCCGCCTCGACCGCCAGCTCACCGACGTGATGACCGGCAATCGCAGCGCGCTGCCGGAAATGAGCGAAGCCGGCGAGATCGGCCGCCTGTCGGCGAACGTCAAGCGGCTGCATGACCATTCGATGCGCTCCTTCGACCTCGTGCAGAACGCCTCCTGGACGGATACGCTGACCGGCATCTCCAACCGCGAATATTTCAACATCCGCTCGACGCAGATCATCGAGCAAGCGGAAGCCGAGGATATCGGCTGCACGCTGCTCTTCATCGACGTCGACAATTTCAAGTTCGTCAACGACAAGCACGGCCACAAGATCGGCGACGAGCTCCTGAAGACGCTCGCCGCCCGCATCTCCGCCATCGTCGAGCGCGTCGTCGCCGAACGCGGCCTGCCGAACGGCCTCTTCGCCCGCCTGTCCGGCGACGAGTTCGCCATCATGCTGCGCTGTCAGCCGGGCAGCGGCACGATCACGGAGATCTCGGGCGAGATCCTCGCGCTCTTCGCGGAAGGTTTCGAAGTGCTGGACAAGGCCTATCCGGTCACGGCCAGCATCGGCATCGCCGTCTATCCCGAGGACGCGCGCACCCTGCCGGAGCTCATCGCCAATGCGGATGCGGCGATGTACCAGGCGAAATCCCAGGGCAAGAACGGCTCGGCCCGCTACTCGCGCTCGCTGCACGAAAAGCGCAACCGCCAGCGCCGCATCGAGGAGGAGCTGCGCGTCCTCAGCCCGGACGAGGAATTCCACCTCGTCTACATGCCGATCGTCGACGGCCACGGCAAGGTCACGGGCTGCGAGGCGCTGCTGCGCTGGAATTCCCCCCTGCTCGGCCGCGTCACGCCGGACGAATTCATCCCGATCGCCGAGACGACGGGCCTCTTCAGCAAGATCGACTGGTGGGTGATCGACCGGGCGATGGCGGAATACGGCCAGATCAAGAAGCTCTTCGGCGCCGAAACGATCCTCTGCATCAACATCTCGTCGGCCGAGCTCTACACCAAGTCGATCAGCGATCATTTCTGCGAGTGCGCCGACCGCCACGGCATCGATGCGCGTATGATCGAGATCGAGCTGACGGAGACTTTCGCCGTCAAGCTCGGCGAGCAGTCGCGCCGCAACATCGAGATCCTGCGCGGGCGCGGCTTCCGCATCTCGATCGACGACTTCGGCGCGGGCTATACGTCCGTGCAGCAGATCATCGAATACCCGGCCGAGACCATCAAGCTCGACCGCGAGCTGGTCGAAAGCCTCACCCGCTCGGCCGCGCTGCCGACCTTGCGCGCCCTCATCGCGCTCTGCCATGCGCAGGACATGTCGGTGATCGCCGAAGGCGTGGACACGACGGAGAAGATGGCGCTGCTCGCCGCGGCCGGCTGCGACCTCTACCAGGGCTACCTCATCAGCCGCCCCCTCGCCCTCGACGAGCTCGGCATCTGGGCCATGCAGCGGCTGGTGGAAAAGGCCCGCGAAATCACCAAGATGCCTGAACAGCGCGCCCGCGCCTGATACTTTTTCACGACTTGCCGTCCCTCCTGCAGGCCCCTATCACTTTGCCGGGGCCGCAGGAGGAGCTTTATGAGGAATGTGCCGATCTTCTTGCTGGGCATCGCCCTGCTCGTCTGGTCCTTCAACAGCTCGCTGATCGCGAGCGCGCCGGAAGGCGAGACGAAGCTGCTCGCCCATCGCGGCGCGCACCAGACGTTCGGCCACGAGAACGTCGGGAGCGACACCTGCACGGCGGCGCTCATGGACCCGCCGGCCCACAACTTTCTGGAAAACACGATCGCCGGCATGCAGGCCGCCTTTGCGGCCGGCGCAGACGTGGTCGAGATCGACGTGCACCTGACGCCCGACAAAAAGTTCGCCGTCTTCCACGACTGGACGCTGGACTGCCGCACGAACGGAACCGGCGTGACGGAGGAGACCGACAGCACCACGCTGAAGACGCTCGACATCGGCTACGGCTATACGGCAGACGGCGGCAAGACCTATCCGTTCCGCGGCAAGGGCATCGGCCAGATGCCGATGCTGGAGGAGGTCTTCGCGGCCGGTCCGGCGGGCGGGCTGCTCATCAACTTCAAGAGCCGGCGGGCGGAGGAAGGCGAAGCGCTCGCCGCGCTGCTGAACGCCAATCCGGCGTGGCGGGAGAAGGTCGTCGGCGTCTATGGCGGGACGGAGCCGACGGAAGCCGCGCTGGCCGGGCTTGCCGGCCTCAAGGGCTATACGGGCAAATCCGCCATGGGCTGCCTGCTGCGCTATCTCGGCACCGGCTGGATCGGTTACGTGCCGGAAGCCTGCCGCAACACGCTGGTGCCCGTGCCGAGCAACTATGCCTTCCTGCTCTGGGGCTGGCCGAACCGCTTCCTGACACGCATGAAGGACGCCGGCAGCGAGGTCATCCTCATCGGCCCCTACGGCGGCGAAGCCGGATCGACCGGCATCGACACGACGGCACAGGTCGAGGATCTGCCGCAGCCGTTCCCCGGCTATGTCTGGACGAACCGGATCCTTGAGATCGGACCGGCCGTGAAGGCGCAGCCGTAATCGGTCAGGAGGTCGGGAAATCGAGGCCCATCTCGCGGAAGCGGGCCGGGTCGTCGCCCCAGTTCTCGCGCACCTTCACGAAGAGGAAGAGGTGCACGGGCTGTTCGAGGATTTCCGACAGCTCCTTGCGCGAGGCCATGGAGATCGCCTTGATCGCCTCGCCGTTCTTGCCGAGCGCGATCTTCTTCTGGCTGTCGCGCTCGACATAGATCACCTGCTCGATGCGCACGGAGCCGTCCTTGCGCTCCTCCCACTTCTCCGTCTCGACATGGGAGGAATAGGGAAGCTCCTGGTGCAGGCGCAGGAACAGCTTTTCACGCGTGATCTCGGCGGCGAGCTGGCGCATGGGAAGGTCGGAGATCTGGTCTTCCGGATAGTACCACGGCCCTTCCGGCAGCGCCGCCGCGAGATGGTCCATCAGGTCCCCGCAGCCCGAGCCGGTCAGCGCCGAGACCATGAAGGTGCGCTCGAACGCCACGGCCTCGTTGGCGGCCGCGGCGAGCTTCAGGAGGTCTTCCGGCTTCACCCGGTCGATCTTGTTGAGGACGAGGATCTTCGGCTGGCGGACCTCCTTCAGGCCCTCCAGGATGGTCTCGGCATCGCCCTTCAGGCCCCGCTCGCTGTCGATCAGGAACAGGATCACGTCGGCATCCCTGGCGCCGCCCCAGGCGGTGGTGACCATGGCGCGGTCGAGCCGGCGGCGCGGCTTGAAGATGCCGGGCGTGTCCATGAAGACGATCTGCGCGTTGTCGTGGATGGCGATGCCGCGCACGATGGCGCGCGTCGTCTGCACCTTGTGGCTGACGATCGTCACCTTGGCGCCGACGAGGCGGTTGACGAGCGTGGACTTGCCGGCGTTCGTCGCGCCGATCAGCGCCACGAAGCCCGAGCGGGTCGCGCCCTCACCGGCGCTGCCGTTCTCGGCGGGGTTTTGGTTTTCTTCCGTCATGATGTCCGTCAATCCGTGACCTGGCTTTTGGGCCAGACGCCTTCGCGTTCCAGAATTTTCGTCGCGGCCGCCTGCTCGGCGGCCCGTTTCGAGCGGTCGATGCCGGTCTCCGGCTGAACGCCCCTGATCTCCACCGTCACGGTGAAGCGGGGATCGTGGTCCGGGCCCGAGCGCTCGTCCACCCGGTAGCTCGGCGTCAGGCCGAACCTGGCATGCGCCCATTCCTGCAACTCGGTCTTGGCGTCGCGCCGCGCCCCCTCGGCGCGGGCGGCCTTCGCTTCCCAGTTGCGCAGGATGAAGCCGCGCGCCGCCTCCAGCCCGCCGTCGAGGTAGATCGCGGCGATCAGCGACTCTACCACATCGGCCCTGACATTCAGCATGGCTTTGCCGGTGAGCTTCTTGACGTCCGCGCCCGTGCGGATGAAGCGGTGCAGGCCGAGGTCGTCGGAGACGGCCGCGCAGCTTTCGGCGCTGACGAGCTGGTTGAGGCGGACCGAAAGCTCGCCCTCCTTCGCCTCGCGAAAGGTGCGGAACAGCATCTCGGCGACGCAGAGCCCGAGCACGCGGTCGCCCAGGAATTCCAGCCGCTCGTAGTCCACGCCCTTGCCGGGACGGGCGCTCGAATGGGTGATCGCCCGGTCGAGGCGCTCCTTGTCGGTGAAGACGTAGCCGATCAGGTCCTCGAGGACTTTGCGGTTGGCGTCGTTGAGCGGTATGGCGCCCTTCATTCAACGACCTTGAAGAGGCGGTCCCAGCGCAGGTTCGCCGGCCATTTCCAGACCTCGCTGAACGAGGTGTCGTTGCCCAGCGAGAAGAAGATCAGGCTCGCGCGGCCGATCAGGTTCTCCGCCGGGACGAAGCCCACGTCGAAGCGGCTGTCGGCCGAGTTGTCGCGGTTGTCGCCCATCATGAAATAGTGGCCTTCCGGCACGATGAACTCGCGCGTGTTGTCGCCGACCGTGCCCGGACGGGTGTCGAGCGTGTCGTAGGAGACGCCGTTGTCCATCGTCTCGCGGAAGATCGGCACGTTCTCGCCGGTGTCGTACTGGTCGTCGGCGCGGAAGAAGCCGTTATGCTCGCGCTTCACCGGCACGCCGTTCACGTAAAGCTCGCTATCGCGCACCTGGATGCGGTCGCCCGGCAGGCCGACGAGACGCTTGATGTAGTCGATGTCCGGGTTCGGCGGGAAGCGGAAGACGACGATGTCGCCGCGCTCCGGCTCGCTCGCGAAGATGCGGCCGGAGAACAGGTTCGGCGAGAACGGCAGCGAATACTTCGAATAGCCGTAGGAGAACTTGTTGACGAAGAGATAATCGCCGACGAGCAGCGTCGGCATCATCGACCCGGAGGGGATGGTGAAGGGCTGGAAAAGCACCGTGCGGATCACGACGGCAAGCAGGAGCGCCTGAACGATGACCTTGACGTTTTCCCACAGGCCGCTCTGGGCCTTCTCAGTCTTCTCTGCCACGCCGGACTTTTCCTTATCTGCAAACATGGGGCTCTCTATAGAGGAAAGGTTGCCTGTTGGAAATCGTATCGGTCAAAAAGAGACGGGACGGTGCAAGCCCCCTCATCCGGCTGCGCTCCCCGGCAGGGCCTCGATGATCACGAAAGCTTGTGCGAGCGGGTAGTCGTCCGTGATGGTGATGTGGATGCGCGCCTCGTGGCCCTCGGGAAGAAGCTGCTTCAGCTTTTCGAGCGCGCCGCCGGTGAGCCGCATGGTCGGCTTGCCGCCCGGCAGGTTGACGACGCCCATGTCCTTCCAGAACACGCCCTGCGCCAGCCCCGTGCCGAGCGCCTTGGAACAGGCCTCCTTGGCGGCGAAGCGCTTGGCATAGGACGCCGCACGGTTCTTGCGCCCGTCGGATTTCGCCCGCTCGATCTCGGTGAAACAGCGCTCCGTGAAACGCTCGCCGAAACGCTCCAGCGACTTCTCCACCCGGCGGATGTCGATGAGGTCGCTGCCGATGCCGATGATCATGGGGACGTGTCTCCGCGGGAAAGGACGGGCGCCTGGGCGGCCGACAGAAGGCCGGCGCGTTCCAGCAGGCGCGCATGGCGCCGCGCCTTGAAGGAGCGCACGGCAAGACGCGTCACGCCGTAAGCGAGGGATGCCGCCGAGGCACCGAGGATGCCGGCGCCGACGAGCATCGGCTTCAGCACCGGCTGCCAGAGCTCGGCAAGTTCGAGATGCTCCAGCATGTGGAAGAGCTCGGCGGCCGAGACCGCCTGCGCCGGCTGGACGGCGAGCAGCCCTTCGCCCAGCCGGAACGTGGCGAGGGCGATGAACGGAATGGTCAGCGGATTGGCGAGGGTCGTGGCGAGCGCGGCGGCAAAAAGGTTGCCGGCCACCAGATAGGCAAGCGCAAGGGCGAGAACGACATGGAAGCCGAGGAGCGGCGTGAAGGCCGAGAACGTGCCGGCGGCGACACCCGCAGCCACCGCATGGGGCGACGCCGAAAGGCGCAGGATTCGCTTGGCGAGATAGCGCGCCGGGCGCGTAACCCCCTTGCGCGGCCAGAAGAATTCGCGCAACCGGTCCGGCCAGGAGGCCTTTTTTCGGCGTCTGAACAACATGGGCCAGACATAGCCGATCCCTTGGTGGCATTTCAATGGCGCCCTCATGGCGCCATAGGCAGCGGCGCCGTGGCGCAACGGCGTGCGCCACACGGACTTCCCGGAACTCAGTAGGTCTTGCGGAAGAGGCCGCGGTCGATCTGACGCTGGCGGTATTCCAGGTCGATGCGGTCGATGGCGCCGTTGAGGTAGGCGGTTTCGCGCTCTTCGGCGCTCGGGATGCGCAATGCGCGGGCAAAGTTCTTGAACTGCTTCAGCATGGTAAACCTCGTTCGGTTGACCTCCCGATGCAGAAGATAGGTTCATCGCCCCGCAGGCACCAGCGACACTATTCCAATACTGCCATGCATATGGCGCATAACGACTGGTCAAAACTTGGGCAAACCTGCCTCAACGGAGGCAGGCTGCCGCAAATTTGCATGGAACCCGTCACTCGAAGACGCGGCTGATCGTGGAAACGCACTGGAGTTCCTTCAGTTGGCCCATCAGCTGGTTGAGCTGGCGGAGGTCCCAGACCTCCAGGTCGATATGCACCTCGGTGAAATCCGCGGCGACCCGCGTCATCGACATGGAGCGGATGTTGATGTCGCTGGTGGCGATCGTCTGGGTCACCTCGGCCAGCGTGCCGGGTTCGTTCAGCGCGTTGATCATGATGCGCGCCATGAAGCGGGTGTTGTTCGCCTCGTCGAGGTCCCAGCGCACGTCGATCCAGCGTTCCGGCTCGTCGTCGAACTTCTGCAGCGCCGGCGACTGGATGGGATAGATGGTGATGCCCTTGTCCTTCTCCATGATGCCGACGATACGGTCGCCGGGAACGGCGCCGCCGGCGGAGAAATGCACCTCGGCATTGCCGGAAAGGCCGCGGATCGGCAGGGCTTCCGGTCCGGCCTCCCCTTCCTCGCGCTCGAGCGCCGCCTTGGTCTTGCCCGGCAGCTTGAAGACCATGCCGGCGGCGCTGCGCATGTTGAACCAGCCGTCCTCGGAGCTCGGCTTCACCGTCACGCGCTCGTCCTGGTAATCCGGGAAGGCGGCGCGCAGCACGTCGAGCGAGGAGAGCTCGCCGCGGCCGACCGCGGCGATGGCGTCTTCCACGTCCTTCTGGCCGAGCCGGTGCAGGACCGGCTTCAGCCCGTCGCGCGAGAAGGTCTTCCCGGCGCGGTCGAAGGTGCGCTCCAGGATGCGGTAGCCGAGGCCGGAATATTGCTTGCGCACGGCCGCGCGGGTGGCCCTGCGGATGGCGGCGCGCGCCTTGCCGGTGACGACGATCTCCTCCCAGGCCGGCGGCGGCACCTGGATGCCCGAGCGGATGATCTCCACCTCGTCGCCGCTGTTAAGGCGCGTGACGAGCGGCATGATGCGGCCGTTGATCTTGGCCCCGACGCAGGTGTCGCCGACATTCGTGTGCACGGCATAGGCAAAATCGATCGGCGTCGCGCCGCGCGGCAGCGTGATGAGCTGGCCCTTCGGCGTGAAGGTGAAGACCTGGTCCTGGAAGAGCTCGAGCTTCGTATGCTCCAGGAACTCTTCCGGATTGTCGCCCTCCGCCAGCGCCTCGATCGTCCGGCGCAGCATGGCATAGGCGTTGGAGCGCGGCGATTGCGTGCGCTCCTCGCCGTTCACCACTTCCCGGTCCTTGTAGAGCGAATGGGCGGCGATGCCGTATTCGGCGATCTCGTGCATGCGCCTTGTGCGGATCTGCAGCTCGATGCGCTGGCGCGAGGGGCCGACGATCGTCGTGTGGATCGACTGGTAGTCGTTCTGCTTCGGCGTCGAGATATAGTCCTTGAAGCGCCCCGGCACGACGCGCCAGCGGGTGTGCACGATGCCGAGCGCCGCATAGCAGGCGGGTATGTCGTTGACGAGGATGCGGAAGGCGTAGACGTCGGACAGCTGCTCGAAGGACAGCGACTTCGACTGCATCTTGCGGAAGACCGAGTAGGG
Organism: Shinella agrisoli; assembly: GCF_046557955.1. NCBI lineage: Bacteria > Pseudomonadati > Pseudomonadota > Alphaproteobacteria > Hyphomicrobiales > Rhizobiaceae > Shinella > Shinella agrisoli. The sequence goes on from NZ_JBJIEP010000010.1 coordinate 56,167, forward strand.
CTTCTTCTGCCGCCCCTTGACCAGCGCCTCGGAAAGGCCGTTCGCCACCAGCAGCTCGCGCAGCTCGTCCTCGATCTTGCGGATCAGGCCCTCGTTGCGCTGGGACAGCTCCTCCAGCTTGCGCGTGACGGTCTCATAGGCTTCCGGGTTGATGTAGCGGAAGGAGAGGTCCTCCAGTTCCTCGCGCATGTCCTGCATGCCCATGCGGCCGGCCAGCGGCGCATAGATGTCCATCGTCTCTTCCGAGATGCGGGCGCGCTTTTCCGGCGACATGTGGTCCAGCGTGCGCATGTTGTGCAGCCGGTCTGCGAGCTTGACCAGCAGCACGCGCACGTCGTCGGAGATGGCGAGCAGGAGCTTGCGCAGGTTTTCCGCCTGCTTGGCCTTCTTGGAGACGAGGTCGAGCTTCTTGATCTTGGTGAGGCCCTCGACCAGCGCGCCGATGTCCTCGCCGAACAGCTCGTCGATCTCGGCGCGCGTCGCGCTCGTGTCCTCGATCGTGTCGTGCAGCAGCGCGACGGCAATCGTCGATTCGTCGAGGCGCATGTCCGTCAGGATGGCGGCGACCTCGAGGGGATGCGAGATGTAGGGATCGCCGCTCGCCCGCTTCTGCTTTCCATGCTTCTGCATCGCATAGACGTAGGCCTTGTTCAGCAAGGCCTCGTTCGCATCGGGCTTGTACTTCTGAACCCGTTCGACGAGTTCATATTGGCGCATCATCCTCGGTCGGCTCCTCCCCGGCTTGAAGCGGGGCAAAGAAAAAGTGCGCCCCGACCTTAAGAGGGGCGCACCGGCATTCGCAATATAAAAAGAGGCAGTAGGAATTAGGCGATAGCCGATAGGGGTTGGCAGGGTCAGCCGACTTGCATGTAGTTCCTACTGCCTGCTGCCTACCCCCTAATTCCTCGCTCTCAGTAGTCGTCGCTCTTTTCCGGCGGCACGAGGCCTTCGATGCCGGCGAGCAGCTCTTCTTCCGACATGCGGTCGAAGGCGATCGTTTCCGGCTGGTCCTCGTCCTCGTCGGCGGTAACGGCCGAGGCGTCCTCGGCCAGGAGGCTTGCCGGATCGGGCTCCGGCTCGTCCACTTCCACATGCTTCTGCAGCGAGTGGATCAGGTCTTCCTTGAGGTCGTCCGGCGAAAGGGTCTCGTCGGCGATCTCGCGCAGCGCCACGACGGGGTTCTTGTCGTTGTCGCGGTCGACGGTGATGGCGGCGCCCTGCGAGATGAGGCGGGCACGATGGCTTGCAAGAAGAACCAGCTCGAAACGGTTGTCTACCTTGTCAATGCAATCTTCAACGGTGACACGGGCCATTGCCTGTCCTTTGTGATCGAGAATTTCAGGAGTTTGCATGCCCGATACAGGCAAAGGAAGGCAAATTCAAGTTTTTCCTTCCCTTCCACCCCGGCAGGAGGCGCCGTCCGGCGGTCCGGATAACCTGTGGTTGAGGCCTTCCCTTAGGGGAAGCGAAAGGCCGGACCATCGGACAGAGAAGGTAAGATGCGGGAACTATTCTTCAATTCCGAAGCTCTTGAATCCGCCCGAACGGCATCGGCCGGAAAAATCACCGACGCAACCTAGGTTTGCTTGGAAAGCGCGCGGCGCTGCCCTAAATGAAGATTATATGAAAAAGAGATAATTCAACCGCCTAGTGCATTGCGGCGGCGATAACCGGCCAAAACTCAACCGTTTTCCTCAACTTCTATTTAAAGGATTGCTCGATATGTTCGACCCCCGCGAGAAAATCGCCCTCTTCATCGACGGCGCAAATCTCTATGCGGCATCAAGGACACTCGGCTTCGACATCGACTACAGGAAGCTCCTCAAGGCCTTTCAGAAGCGCGGCTATCTCCTGCGTGCCTACTATTACACGGCCCTCATCGAGGACCAGGAATATTCCTCCATCCGCCCGCTGATCGACTGGCTCGACTACAACGGCTACAAGGTCGTCACCAAGCCCGCCAAGGAATTCACCGACTCGCTCGGCCGCCGCAAGATCAAGGGCAACATGGACATCGAGCTCGCCATCGATGCGATGGAGCAGTCCGAGACGGTCGACCACCTCGTCATCTTCTCCGGCGACGGCGATTTCACCACGCTCGTCGAGGCGCTCCAGCGCCGCGGCCGCAAGGTCTCCGTCGTCTCCACCATGCAGACCCAGCCGCCGATGATCGCCGACGACCTGCGCCGGCAGGCCGACTATTTCATCGACCTCGCCTCGCTCAAGGCCGAGATCGGCCGCGACCCCTCCGAGCGCCCGCAGCGCGCGGTGGAGCCGGTGGAGAATGTCGCGGACTGAGCCGCCCTTCCGCGGCGACACGGCGGCCTTGAAAAGAACGGGCCCGGCTCAAGGCCGAGGATGGCGGCAGGTGGGGCGCGGTCTGCCGCTAACCTTGAGCCGGCGCTTTCAATGCTTCGTTAAACATCGATTCAAATCCCCTTCCTGCCCGTCAAGCTTCTTCAAGACTCTGCGGATAGTACGGTACCGTACAGTCAATTCTCATCGGGCATCTTAAGACATGGTGGACGCAGTTTCGCTTTCGGGCAGCAGCTACCGGGCCGCATCGAACGCGCTCGACGTGCGGCCGGCCGCCGAGAGCCGCCCTGCCGCCGCGGCGCTTGCCGCCCTCGCGCTGCCGCAGCCCGTCACCGAGGTCTTGGCCCCGTCCGACACGGCGGAAGACCCCGGCGACCTCGGCTTCCTCTACGCACCGGGCAGCCTGGCGGGCATTTCCGCCCTGCCCTCCTACGCCGTGCCGCCGTCGCAGGCGACGACGGACGAACGGGTGGCCGCCGACCGCAGCCCGGCCGCGCGGCTCGCCGTCGACAGCAACGATCTCAACGCGCTGATGTCCTCGTTCCTGGTTCCGCGCACGCCGAGCGCCAACCCTGCCCCGTCGCCGGACATGCCGGCGGAGGCGAGCGGCGCACAGCTTTCCCAGAATGCGCGGCAATCGGTGATCGCACAGCTTTACAGCCAGTTCTGAAGAGGAATGGCGCGTCGCCTCCGCGGCGCGCAAAAGGCACCTTGCCGGATCCGCCTCAGCCGCGGTCGCGCAGCAGGCGGCTCTTCTGGCGGTTCCAGTCGCGTTCCTTCTCCGTCTCGCGCTTGTCGTGCAGCTTCTTGCCCTTGGCGAGCGCGAGTTCGAGCTTGGCCCGCCCGCTGTCGTTGAAATAGATCTTCAGCGGCACGAGGGTCATGCCTTCGCGGTTGATGGCGTTGCGCAGGCGGTGGATCTCGCGCCTCGAAAGCAAGAGCTTGCGCCGGCGGCGGGTCTCGTGGTTGAAGCGGTTCGCCTGGAGATATTCCGGAAGGTAGGAATTGATCAGCCAGAGCTCGCCATCCTCGTCCGAAGCGTAGGACTCCGCGATGTTCGCCTTGCCTTCACGCAGCGACTTGACCTCCGTGCCGGTCAGCACAAGGCCGGCCTCGTAGGTATCCACGATCTCGTAGTTGAAGCGGGCCTTGCGGTTCTCCGCCACAATCTTCCTGACCGTCGTCGGACGCGCTTTCGTCGCCATGTCAGTTCAGCAGGCCGGCGTGGCGAAGCGCCGCGTCGATTGCCGCCTCGGTGGCCGGCTCAAGCGTCGACAGGAGCGGCGACCGCACCGTCCGGTTCATGCCGCGCGTGCGGTGCAGCGCATATTTCGCGCCGCAAAGGCCGGGCTCCAGGAAGATCGCCTTGTGCAACGGCATCAGCCTGTCCTGATATTCCAGGGCCTTGGCATAGTCGCCGGCAAGCGTGGCGTTCTGGAACTCGGCGCAAAGGCGCGGCGCGACATTGGCCGTGACCGAGATACAGCCGACGCCGCCATGGGCGTTGAAGCCGAGCGCCGTCGCGTCCTCGCCGGAAAGCTGGACGAAGGCCTTGCCGCAGGCGATGCGCTGCTCGGAAACGCGCTCGATCTTGCCCGTCGCATCCTTGACGCCCATGATCGACGGATGCGCCTTGTGGAGCGCGCCCATCGTCTCCGGGGTCATGTCGACCACGGAACGGCCCGGGATGTTGTAGATGACGATGGGCAGCTTCACGGCCTCGGCGATCGCGGCGTAATGGGCGAAGAGACCCTTCTGCGTCGGCTTGTTGTAATAAGGCGTGACGACGAGGATCGCGTCCGCACCGGCCTTTTCGGCGTGCTGGGCAAGATCGATCGCTTCCTTCGTGTTGTTCGAGCCGGCGCCGGCGATCACCGGAACGCGGCCGGCGGCGACCTTGATGCAGAGCTCCACCACCCGCTTGTGCTCGTCATGCGACAGCGTCGGCGATTCGCCGGTGGTGCCGACCGGCACGAGGCCGTGGCTGCCTTCGCCGATCTGCCACTCCACATGCGCGGCGAAGGCTTCTTCGTCGACGGCGCCGGCATTCGTGAAGGGGGTGACGAGAGCGGGAATGGATCCCTTGAACATCTAGAACTCCTAGGACCAGAGCTGCCGTGCGGCTTACATGCTTTGGCCGTATTCCGTGGTTAAAAACTGCCGCACAATAATCATGTGACCGTCATGCGGCAAGCGGCGCGGCTGGCGTTTTTCATGCACGATCAAGGCGGAAACGGCGCAGGCGAACGAATATCCACCTCGCATGATCCGTCGCGTTGAAAGCGGCGGCGTTCACGGCTTAGTGAGCGCCACGGTTAAGGTTTCGTTAAGGCGATAAAGGATTAATGATTGTCGAAGTTCGGGCGGAAAGCAGGGGTCGGACACCGCCCGTCAGGCATCCGGGACGCAGCATGATCTCGAGAAACAGTTTTGCCCTTTGCGCCTTGCTGCTTGCCGGCGTCGCCGGCCTTGCGCTGCGCTCCTCGCCGGTGGAGGCCGAAGGCGGCTCCATGCCGGCGATAAGGCCGCTCGGCTTTGCGGCCGACATGCCGTCCAAGGACATCATCACGAATGCCATTCCGCGCTCGGACAGCCTGCAGCCGGCAAGCGCCGAGCTGCGCGCAGGCCTCGACGCGCTCTCCAACCGCGATGCGGCCGCCGCCATCGCCGCGCGCAACCGCCTGCCCGCCGACAGCCTCGACCGCCATATCCTGACCTGGGCCATCGCGGTTTCGGGCCAGCGGGGCGTGCCCTCCTGGGAGATCGCGAGCGCCCAGCGCGAGCTCAAGGGCTGGCCGGGCCTGAAGGCGCTGCGCGCCCATTCCGAACGGGCGCTCGCCCGCGAGAACCCGCCGGCGGACGACGTGCTCGCCGCCTTCGGCACGACGCGGCCCGAAACGGCGGAGGGCGCCATCGTGCTCTGCCGCGCGCTTGTTGCAAGCGGCGACACGGCCCGCGCCACGGAGATCCTGCGTTCCTTCTGGCACAAGGAAATCCTTTCCAAGGAGCTCGAAAGCCGGATGCTCGACGCATTCGGCCCGCTCTTCACGGCGGCGGACCACAAGGCGCGCATGGACATGCTGCTCTATCGCGACCGCGCCGACCAGGCGCAGCGTTTCGGCGATCTCGGCAAGGCGCAGTCGCTCTACCGCGCCTGGGCCGCCGTCCTGCGCAAGAACAGGAATGCCGGCGACCTCATCAAGGCGGTGGACGCGCGCTGGCAGAAGGACCCGGCCTATACGTTCCTACGCATCCGCCATCTCAGGAACAAGGAAGAGTACCGCGCGGCGGCAAAGCTCTTCGCCGCGATGCCGGAGGACCCGGCGCGCCTCGTCAATCCGGGCGCTTGGTGGAACGAGCAGCGTATCGTCAGCCGCGGGCTCGCCGATCTCGGCGACCACCGCGACGCCTACCGCATCGCCTCGCGCCATGGCGCGGACGAGCCGACGGACATCGTGGAGGCGGAGTTCCACGCCGGCTGGTACGCGCTGCGCGACCTTGGCGACGCGAAGACCGCGGCAAAGCATTTCCAGCGCATCCTGCAAGCCTCCGACCGGCCGCTTTCCGTCTCCCGCGCCTGGTACTGGCTCGGGCGCGCGGCGGAAAAGGGCGGGCCGGGCGAGGCGAAGGACTTTTTCGCCAAGGCGGCGAACTTCCCCGGCACCTTCTACGGCCAGCTCGCCGCCGCGCGGCTCGGCCGCACGGCGCTGAACGTCGCCTATCCGACGCCGACGACGCAAGAGCGCACCCGCTTCCACCAGCGCGAGGCCGTGCAGGCCATCGCCCGCCTGCAGGCCGCCGGCCACGGCTGGCGCGCCGACAGCCTCTACCGGGCGCTCGCCGGCGAGCTGGTAAATCCCGGCGAACTGGCGCTTCTTGCCGCGCAGGCGGAAAAGAGCGGCAACCACCAGCTTTCCCTGCAGATCGGCAAGATCGCCTTCGGCCGCGGCATCGACGTCGCCGCGCTCGCCTTCCCGATCGGCGTGATCCCCGACGGCGCCAACATCTCCGGCTCCGGCAAGGCGCTCGCCTATGCCATCGCGCGGCAGGAAAGCGCCTTCAACCCGGCCGCCGTCTCGCCCGCGAATGCGCAGGGCCTCCTCCAGCTTCTGCCGGGCACCGCCCAGGGCGTCGCCAAACGCTACGGCCTTGCCTATTCCAAGGAGCGGCTGACGACGGACGCCGCCTATAACGCCACGCTCGGCGCACACTATCTCGGCGAGCAGATCAGCGACTTCGGCGGCTCCTACGTGCTGACCTTCATCGCCTACAATGCAGGGCCCCGCCGCGTGCCGCAATGGATCGCCCGTTACGGCGATCCGCGCGGCAAGCCCATCGACGAGGTGGTGGACTGGATCGAGCGCATCCCCTTCTCCGAAACGCGCAGCTACGTGCAGCGCGTCATGGAGAACTACCAGGTCTACAAGACCCGGCTCGGCCAGAAGGCCGACATCGTGCATGACCTGCGCGTGGGGCGGTAGCGCCCCCGCTTCCCCGCGTATTTCCGCCTTTCTAAGGATCGTGAAAACGTCCTATCCTCCGGTTTTCGGCGGGAACCGCTGCACGCCTAGGCCGGAACCGCTTCACGCTGCAGCAGGCACGCAACCGCATGACGGATTTCATCAGCCGCTTCTTTCCTGCCCCGGACGGACCGCAACTGCATGCGCGGGACTACGGGCCCGCCTCGGGAGGAGAAGGGCGCCTTCCCCTCGTCTGCCTGCCGGGCCTCAGCCGCAACGCCCGCGACTTCCACCGGTTCGCCCTTTTCGTCTCGAAGGATCCCGTCTCGCCCCGCCGCGTCGTCGCCCTCGACTATCGCGGGCGCGGGCTTTCCGCCTATGACGACGATCCGGCGAACTATAATCTATCCATCGAATGCCGCGACGTGATCGCGGTGTGCCAAGCGCTCGGCATCGCGCGCGGCCTCTTCGTCGGGACGTCGCGCGGCGGGCTCATCCTGCATGTCATGGCTGCGGTGCAGCCCGACCTCGTCGCCGGCGCGGTGCTCAACGACATCGGCCCCGAAATCGAGGCGGAAGGCCTGAAGGAGATCCGCGACTACCTGGCGGCACGCTCCCGGCCGGCGAGCTTCGAGGCGGCGGCCGATGCGCTCGAACGCATCCACGGGCCGACGTTCCCGGCGCTGACGCGCGCCGATTGGCTGGACATGGCCGATGCCATCTATGCGCAAAGGGATGATGGGCGGATCGTCGCCGACCACGATCCGAAACTCGCCGACCAACTCCAGGCGATCGATTTCAGCAAGCCGCTGCCGACGCTCTGGCCGCAATTCGGCCTGCTGGCGCAGCGCCCCCTGCTCGTGGTGCGCGGGGAACATTCCCGGCTGTTTTCGGCGCAAACGCTGGCGCGCATGGCGGCGCACGGCCCGAACGTGAAGACCGTGACCGCCGAAGGCCAGGGCCATGCCCCGCTCCTCCATCTTTCCGGCCTGTTCGCGCAGGTAAAGGCGTTCGTGGACCGCCTCTAGGCGTGCTTTCCGGCAGGTCATCCGGAGACCTGCCCGCGCCGGCCGGGAGCGGCAAGACGGATAGCCCAAAACGAAAAACCCGCAGCCTCGAAGAGACTGCGGGTCGATCTTTAGCTCAACTTCAGATTAGAAGTCGCGCTGCAGGCGGAGGAAGCCGCGAACGAAGTCGTCGTCACCGTTGATGTCGTTGTAGTCAACCGTACCCTTGAAGTTCAGGCCGGAGACGATCTGGTAGTCGACCGTCAGGCCAACGCGCCACATGTCGGGCGAACCAGCGCCGTCGAAGTTGAGGTCACCGAAGTACTGAGCAGCCGGGGTGATCGTGAACTTTTCCGTAGCCTTGAAGGAGTACGAAGCAGCAACGGTCCACTCGGAAGCTTCCCAGTAAGCGTTCGGGTCGGACGCCCAGATACCAGCGAGCTGGAAGGTGCCCGGGCCGAGTTCAGCCGACAGGATGGCGCGGATGGCGCCTTCTTCAACGCCGGCGTCGTAGCCGCCGAGGACGTCGAGGTTCACGCCGCCGAGCGAGAAGCCGACCGTGCCGGCGATACCGACATTGTGGTGGGTTTCAAGCGTGAACGGGTGGAAGTAGCCTTCGATTTCGTCGACCGAAGCGCCTGCACGCCAGGTGCCGCCATCATAGGTGTAAGCAACCGAGTTGAAGCGCGTGACGTTGCCGAGCGAGTCGGTTTCGCCGTTGATGCCGCTATCCCACCAGCTGTAGAAGTAACCGACCTTGAAGCCGCCGAGTTCGATGAAGGCTTCATCGATACCGAAGCCGCCGTTGCGGCCCTGGTCTTCAGCGTTGGCTTCGAGAGCGATGAACGAGCGCAGCGTGCCGAGTTCGGTGTCGTTGCGTGCGTCGAAGTTCACGTGACCGCGGGTGAATGCATCCCAGTCAGAATGGTCGCGGCTGCGCAGGAAGTCCTGGCTGAGGCTGCCGTACTCGTCGCGGCCGAAGCCGACCTGGAAGCGGACGAAGCCGCCGATCTTGAGGCAGGTTTCGGTGCCCGGGATGTAGAAGAAGCCGGTGCCGAAGGCGTCGCAGACGCGAACGTATTCCAGCGGCTCGGGTTCAGCAGCAACGATAGCGTCGGCGGCCTGTGCGCCGGATACTGCTGCGAGCGCAGCAGCGGAGCCGATAAGAAGGCTCTTGATGTTCATTTCTGACCTCCAGTCAAAAAGTTTCAAACGGGTCTGGGTTTTTTGCTGAAGGACAGCGTTCCCTGCCCCATCCCCAAGTTCAGGAAGCGGACGATCAACCGCCCCTGCTTCCGAAGCTGAAAATACAAGACGCGCTTGCGTAAGCAATCTCCAAACTGAAACGAGGCGGGGTTTGTGTCAGCCTTCGCCCCGTCCTGTTGCGCAAAGGACACAAAATGGCCGTGCGGATCGCTAAAAGTTTAAAGATCATTAACAAAATGCCTTATGAAGCGGGCACTTAGCCGCCCTTTTCGACGGGGCCGGCCTGCCACAAAGCCGGCAGGAACGGGGCAAATTCGGCGCCTCACGGTGGCAGGCGGGCATTTTTACAAGCGCCGCGCTTTGCCGGCGGGCACCGCTGGCGGGATGAAAAGCGGGAATCGCGCCTGGCGCCGCTGCTCGATTCGCGGCCGAGTCGCGGCGCGGCCTGCGGCGGGCCGAACGGCGGGGAGCCGGCCCGTTTTCGAGAGGGCACCAAGGCGGATCTGCCTTCCGCCGGCGGCCGCGCCTGCCGCCCGTTTCCCGCATCCACTCTCTATATATGCGTGAATTGGCGTGCCGGAGGTTGATCTGCGCCGGCGAACGCACGCCCGGGCCTCTTTGACTGGAGGTCAGAAATGAACATCAAGAGCCTTCTCATCGGCTCCGCTGCTGCGCTCGCAGCAGTATCCGGCGCACAGGCCGCCGACGCTATCGTTGCTGCTGAACCCGAGCCGCTGGAATACGTTCGCGTCTGCGACGCCTTCGGCACCGGCTTCTTCTACATCCCGGGCACCGAGACCTGCCTCAAGATCGGCGGTTACGTTCGTTTCCAGACCGAGTTCGGCCGTGATCTGGTGGGTTCGTCCGACTGGGATTCTTGGACGCGTGCCCGTGTCACGTTTGATGCAAAGTCGGATACCGAACTCGGCACGCTGACGAGCTTCATTGCTATCCACGGGGAAAGCAGCCGTGGCTTCCCGGGTGGGGCTACGAATAGCCTTACCTATGATGCCAACGGCAGTTTGATCGATCATACGGACGGCTTCTACGTTGAGGAGGCTTACATCGAGCTCGGTGGCTTCCGTGTCGGTACGTTCCTGAACTGGTGGGATGACGACCTTATCGGCGAAACCGAAATCGCTTCCACGACCACCCGCTTCACCTCGGCCCGCTATGTCTATGACGCCGGAACTTTCCGTGCCGGCCTGAGCGTCGATGAAATCGAATCCACGAAGCCGAACGGTGTCGGTATCTCCGGTATGCTCGGTGCCGTGCTGGGCGGCGTGAGCTTCGAGCTGCTCGGCGCTTATGACACGGAACTCGAAGAAGGTGCCGTCCGCGCTTGGCTGTCCGCTGAAGTTGGTCCGGGCACGTTCGAGTTGGCGGGTTGGTATGCCAGCGGCCCGAACGTCTACTTTGAAGAAGCTGAATGGAGCATCGCGGTCGACTATGCCTTCCAGGCTACGGAGAAGCTGCGCATCACCCCCGGCTTCCAGTACTTCAGTGACCGTCACCTGATCAACGGCAACGACGCCTGGACGGGTGGTTTGACCGTGGATTACACCGTGGTTGAAAACCTCGCCTTGAAGGCGACCGTCAATTACTACGACGAAGACATCGCTGGCGACTCCGTCACCGGTTTCCTTCGCCTTCAGCGCAACTTCTAATTTGAACGCGCATTCTAATCCAACCTGACTTTGTCTTCGTTGGAAGACCCGGCTTTCAAGCCGGGTCTTCTTGTTTCAGCGGACTCTTGGGCCAACAGAAAGAAACGGTAACCATTTAATGCAACCAATGCGCGTTCAGGGAGGGAAGCGACAGGGGTCAGCATGCCAAATCACACCCAAGTAAACGCTATTTATTGCCTGAATTATCAACTCATTGATGCGTGTAACCAGACGGCCCGGCGTGTCAGTCTCCGGACGCTTCTCGACCGCTATGTCGATGTCCTGTGGGAGCCGGGCTCGCACAAATACAATGTGTCGTCCTTCGTCGGGGAACTGGACGAGATCCTGTTCGGCGCGGAGTTTTCCGATTTCACGGACGAGTTGCTGGACAGGCTGGTCGCCGCGCTGCGCAAGCGCGGGAACAGCAATGCCACAATAAACCGCAAGATGGCGGCGCTGAGCAAGCTGCTGCGCAAGGCGCACAAGATGGGCGACATCCGCAGCCTGCCGGAATTCAAGCGGCTGAAGGAGAAGGCGGGGCGGATCCGCTTTCTCGAGCCGGACGAGGAAAAACGCCTCTTTGCCGCGATGCACGAGAAATCGGACATCTACGGCCGCTTCTGCATCTTCCTCATCGATACCGGCGCACGGCTCGGCGAGGGGATCGGCCTGCGCTGGCAGGACATTCACGGCGAGCGCGTCACCTTCTGGCTGACCAAGAGCGGCAAGAGCCGCTCCGTCCCGCTCACGGAGCGGGCCGCGGCGGCGATCCACGCCTCGGAGAGGACCAAACGCGGCCCCTTCACCGGCATCGTCCAGGCGAAGTTCCGTGCGGCGTGGAACGAGGCGAAGCAGGAGGTGGGGCTGGGGGCGGAGCCGGACATCGTGCCCCATATCCTTCGCCACACCTGCGCGTCCCGGCTCGTCCAGGGCGGGATCGACATCCGGCGCGTCCAGACCTGGCTCGGCCACCAGACGCTGCAGATGACCATGCGCTATGCGCACCTGGCTTCCGGCGACCTCGACATCTGCGTGCCGATCCTGGAGCGGGCCGCCCGCGCCAAGGCGAAGTAGGAAGCCGTCCGGCGCCGGCGGGAACCGGCTTGCGCCCAGGGAATCAGGGAGCGGCAGCGCCTCGCAAAGCCGGCACCTTCCCTTTCCGCAACGAGCGTCCGCACGCCGGCGCGCGATTTTCCGGCCGGGCGAAACGGCGCGGAAGCCGCACGGAAAGCTTTCGGGAACGCGCCGGAGACCGGGGATATGTTCGCATCTGTTCCCCTCGCCGGCATGCCGGAGAGGCTATAGAAACTTCGGCATAAAATGGAAAAAAGCCTTGCAATCTCAGCCCATGCCGCATAGTGAAACCGCGAGCGGAGAGGTGGCCGAGTGGTCGAAGGCGCTCCCCTGCTAAGGGAGTATACCGGAAACGGTATCGAGGGTTCGAATCCCTTCTTCTCCGCCAGTCCCCACTCTTTGATATCCCCCCCCCGATCCAACGGGTCGGCATGGTATCTGCGAACCGCGGGTAGACACGCGGCTTTTCCCCCTCCGTCGCCCGCGAAGACGTGGAATGAGTTGCAGTGCGTCCCGCGGGGGACGGGCGTACAGGAAGTACGATTTCGGCCGCATCTCGATTCTCACGAAACCCGGCGGTTCCCGATAACCTTCGGAACGCCTGCGGCGTGTCTTGGCAGCCAAGCAAAAGCCGCTGGAAACGGTGCCTTTCCAGCGGCTTGGTTTTTTGGCACCCGGCCGGGCGGCTCAGGTGCGGGCGGCCAGGCGGTCGATCGCGTTCTGCGTCGAGGCGCCGAAATCGCCGTCGATCGGGCCGTTGTAGTAGCCGCGGTCCTTGAGGATCTGCTGGAACTCCCTGCGGAACTGCGGCGTGAAGTTCGCCGGCGAGCCCTTGAGCTCCTGCAGCTTGCCCTGGTCGCCGCCCTCGACGCTGGCGGCGGCCCAGCGAGCGGCTTCCTTGGCATTGGCGCGCGTGCCGAGGCCGTGGTCGTAGAGGCGGGACAGGTTGCCCATGGCGTAGGTGTTGCCGCCGTTCGCCGCCTTCTCGTACCAGTCGCGGGCCTGGACATAGTCCTGCTTCACGCCGTTGCCGACGTCGTAGAGCCAGCCGAGCGAGGCCATCGAGTAGTAGTCGTTGAACGCGGCCGCCTTCTCGTACCACCTGCGGGCCTCGGCATAGTCGACCGCGACGCCGAGGCCGGACTGGTAGGCATAGCCCACCGACGACATGGCGTTGACGTCGCCGCCTTCCGCGCCCTTCTTGTACCAGTCGAGCGAGACGGCGTAGTCCCGCGGCGTGCCGAGGCCCTCGCGGTAGAACCAGCCCATCGTGGCCTGCGCATTGGCATAGCCCTGCTCGGCGGCCTTGCGATACCACTTGATCGCCTCGTCATAGTCCTTGCGCGTGCCGTTGTAGCCTTCGCGGTAGAGCCAGCCGAGCGAGGCCTGGGCATAGGGATTGCCGGCATTCGAGGCCTGCTCGAACATGCGGGTGCCCTTGGCCATGTCGACCGGGCCGTCCGTGCCGTAGATCGAGTACCAGGCAAGGTTCGTCAGCGCGTAGAGGTTCCCCTCGTCGGCCGCCTTCTGGTAGTGCTCGCGCGCCTTCTGGAAGTTGCGCGCCGCGTCGTGGGCACGGCCCAGCATGTTGCGGATCATGTTGTCCGACGGATTGGCGCTGAGCGCCGCCTCGCAGACCGGGATCGCGCGGCCGTAGTCGATCTGCGCGAAGAGCTTGCCGACGAAGCCCGGGCGCAGGTTCGGTTCGCCGGCCAGCTCATAGCACTGGTCGGCATCCGAGCCAGTGAGCGTGGCCGTCGACTGGCCGGTCGTCGTCGTGGTCGTGGTCGTGGTCGTGGTGGAGCTCGACAGCGAGCCGTCGTTGCGGCCCGTCGCGAGCTTGTCGATCGCGGCCAGCGTCGCAGGGCCGAACTCGCCGTCCGACGAGCCGCTGTAATGGCCGCGCTCGCGCAGGAGGTTCTGCATCTCCATGCGGAAGGCGGCCGTGAAGTTGCCGGGGGTCTCCTTCAGCTCCTTCAGCTTGTTGGCATCGCCGCTCTCGACGCTCGCGGCGGCCCAGCGCACGGCTTCCTTGGCATCGGCCGGCGTGCCGAGGCCCTGGTCGTAGAGGCGCGACAGGTTGCCCATGGCATAGGCGCTGCCGGCATTGGCGGCCTTCTCATACCAGTAGCGGGCTTCCACATAGTCCTGCTTCACGCCGTTGCCGACGTCGTAGAGCCAGGCGAGCGAGGCCATCGAGTAGGAATCGCCGATATTGGCGGCCTTCTCGTACCAGATCTTGGCCTGCGCGTAGTCCTGTGCCGTGCCGAGGCCGTTCTGGTAGGCCCAGCCGAGCGAGGACATGGCGTTGGCGTCGCCGGCGTCCGCGGCCTTGCGATACCAGGCGAGCGACTGGACGTAATCCTGCGACACGCCGAGGCCTTCGCGGTAGAACCAGCCCATCGTCGCCATGGCATTGGCATAGCCCTGGTTGGCCGACTGCTGATACCACTTCACCGCCTCGTTGTAGTCCTGGCGCGTGCCGCCGTAGCCCTCGCGGTAGAGCCAGCCGAGCGAGGCCTGGGCGTAGGCATTGCCGGCGATCGACGCCTTCTCGAACATCGAGAGGCCCTTCGGCACGTCGACCGGGCCGTCCGTGCCGTAGATCGAGAACCAGCCGAGGTTGGTGAGCGCGTACATGTTGCCGAGCTCGATGGCCTTCTCGTAGTTCCGCCGGGCCTCGACATAGTTGCGGTCGGCGTCGTGCGCGCGGCCGAGCAGGTTCACCAGCATGCCGTCGGACGGGTTTTCGTTGACGGCCTGCGCACAGGCGGCAAGCGCCCGCTTGGCGTCGATCTTCAGGAAGTTGACGCCCATGAAGCCCGGCAGCGACTGCGGTTCGCCGGCGAGCAGGTAGCAGTCCCGCGAGGCCGGCGTCTCCTTGGACGTCAGGTCGACGCTGAGGCCCTTCTTCGGCTCCAGCGCGGCGATGAGCTGTTCGGCCTCGCTGCGGTGCGTGCTGTCCGGATAGCGCTCGATGAAGCGCTGGAGCGCGGCCGCATCGGTCGAGCCCTTGAGCGCTTCCCAGGCGATGCCGGCGGCATCCTGGCCGTCGTTCTGGGTGGCCTCCTTGAGGCTGGCGAGCTTCTTCTCCGCCAGCATCTTGTAGACCGGGTCCTTGCCGTGCTTGGCGATGAAGGCGCTGATCAGGTCCTCGTCGGCAAGGTCGCGGATGTTCTGCCAGTCGGCCGCCGCCTCGGACTGGCCGTTCGGCGAGACCTCCTGCGTGTTGCCGCTGTTGGTGACGTTGATGTTCACTTCCTTGATGTTGAGGAAGATCTGCGCGCCGCCGAGCGAGCCGTAGACGAAGGGCTCCTGCTCGCGGTTGGTGGCCTGCACCACCTCGTCGCGGACCTTGCCGAGCGCGATGCGCACGTCGAGGCCGGGTTCCGTCAGGTACTTGGCCAGCGCCGTGGCGAACGGGCTGTTCCTGCCCTCCCCGTCGAGCGCCACCGTGCCGGCCTTCGAGGCGAAGGCGATCAGCGTGTCGGCCGATTCGGGCTCGACGCGGGCAAGGCCGCGCGTCACGGCGCGGGTGCCGATCGAGCGGGTCATCGACTGGGCGAACGGGTTGTTGCGGCAGGCGTCGAGAATGAAGAGCTTCAGCTTCTTGGCGCCTTCCAGCGAGCGCTGGACGCGGTCGATGGCGACGCTCTCGTCCTCCACGTCGCGGTCGCTCTTCAGCGCCGCGTCGACCGGGATCAGATAGTTGACCCCGTTCATCTCCATGGCATGGCCGGAATAATAGACCACCGCCATTTCCGCATCGATCGAGTCGTCCTCGAACTCGCGCAGCGCCTTGACCATCGCGGCGCGGTCGAGATCGAAGACGGTCTTCACGGAATCGAAGCCTGCGCTCTCGAACGAGGCGCGCATCAGCTCCACGTCGTTCGCAGGATTGTTAAGCTGGGCCGTCTCTTCGTATTTCTGGTTGCCTATCAGCAATGCAACGCGTTTCGCCTCTGCGGCGCCCGCATTGAACACAATGACAGCAATCGAGACAAAGAAGACCGGCGCCCAGCGTTTTTGCATTCGCTTGAACATGCCCTTCCCTCCGGCATTATTGCCGCCAGTATTACGTATGGCCCATGCCGTTTCAATGAGCATGCAACCGGATTTTTTTGGCCCGGCCGGCGAAAAATCACGCCGCGCCGATCTCCACCCAGCGCCCCTCGCGGAAGGACCGCGCCATCGCATGCACGGATTTCTCGATGCGCAGGCCATGGTTGAAGTCGATGGAATGGGAGGCCATGCCGGCGATGGCGGCGATCAGCTCGCGGCATTCGATGACCTTCAGGTCGTTGAAGCCGAGGCCATGGCCGGGGGCCGGGATGAAGCGGTCGTAGGGCTTGTGGTGCGGGGCGGCGAGGATCGTGGAGAAGCCCTGCTCGGTGGCGCGGCCGTCGGCCGTGTAGAGCTGGAACTCGTTCATGCGCTCCTGGTCGTAGAGGATCGAGCCCTTCGAGCCGTAGATCTGCAGCGCGATGCGGCCCTTGCGGCCCCAGGCCGCGCGGTTGGCCATCAGCACGCCGGAAATGCCGCCGGGAAGGCGCATGAGCACGCTCGCGATGTCGTGGTTCTCGACGGCGCGGCGCCCGCCCTCCTTCAGCGGCCGGTCGGCATAGGGTTTCGCGAGCGCGGCGATGACCGCCTCCACATGGCCGAACAGGCTCCACAGCAGCGAAAGCGGGTGCACGGCGAAATCGTCGAGCGCGCCGTAGCCGGAGGACGCCTCGCTCTTCCAGTAGAACAGCGCTTGCGGATCGGCCATGAAGTCCTCGTCCATCTCGATGCGGACATGGTTGACCGTGCCGATCCGGCCCTCGTCGATCAGCGCGCGGATGTGGCGCACCACCGGGTTCTGGATGTAGTTGTAGCCCATGACCGCGACCTTGCCGGAGGAGCGCTGGGCGGCGAGCATGCGCTCGGCATCGGCAAGGGCCGGCGCCATCGGCTTCTCGCACCACACGTGCTTTCCGGCCTCCAGCGCGGCGATCGCCATTTCGGCGTGGAACTGGTTGGGCGTCGTGACGGAGACCACGTCGACCTCCTCGTCGGCAAGCAGGTCGCGCCAGTTCGCGGTCGACCTGGCGAAGCCGAATTCACGGGCGCGGGCCGCGGCAAGGCCGGTATCGGCCTCGGCGAGATGGACGAGGCGCGGGCGTTCGACGTCGCCGAAGACCGTGCTGACATTGTTCCAGGCGAGCGCATGGCACTTGCCCATGTAGCCCGTGCCGATCAGTCCTATACCCAGGGCCTTCATGACGAATCCTTCCTCCGCTTTGTCCGTGCGCCGCTCCGGGCGTAAAACCGCTACGCGGCCGTGCCGGAATTGCTATATCTCGCCCACGGCGTTCCGGGCGCAATGCATAGCGGGAAAGATTTGGAACGGAAACTATCTTTTCTGACGATATGGAATATTTATTTCATTTGTCGCAGAATGGCCGCATGAGGGAGAACGGATCCATGAACAACAGCGAAGCGGCCCTTGCGCGCGTGCCCCGCGATTTCGACAGCCTGCGCAGCGTCATCATCGAACGCAAGTCGACCATGCCGAAGCGGCTGGCGCAGGTGGCGGCCTATGCGCTGTCCAACCCGGACGAGATGGCTTTCGGCACCGCGGCGAGCATCGCGACGGCGGCCGACGTGCAGCCCTCGACGCTCGTGCGCCTCGCCCACCACCTCGGATACGAGGGCTTTTCCGACCTCCAGAACGTCTTTCGCGCGCGGCTGCGCGATAGGACGCTTTCCTACGAGGAACGGCTGCTCTCGCTGGAGGCGGGGCCGGCGGCCAACAGCGACACGGAACTGCTCTCGGGCTTCCTGACGGCGGCGAGCCAGTCCGTCGCCCGGCTCGCCAGCACCATCGACGGCGAGACCTTCTCCAAGTCCATCGAGCTGCTGGCGCGTGCCGAGACCATCTATCTCGTCGCCAAGCGCCGCTCCTATCCGCTGACGGCGCACATCGCCTATGCCTTCGGCAAGCTCGGCATCCGCCACCAGATCATCGCCTCGCCGAACGGCATCGATCCCGAAATGGTGCAGTTCGCGACGGCCAGGGACGCCGTCATCGCCGCCAGCTTCTCGCCCTATGCCGCCGAAAGCCTGACGCAGGCGCAGGAACTCGCCGCCCGCGGCGTGCCGATCGTCGCCATCACCGACTCGGTCTTCTCGCCGCTGGCCGCCTCCGCCACCCACTGGTTCGAGGTGTCCGAGGCGGACTATGCCGGCTTCCGCTCGCTTTCCGCCTCCATGGCGCTCGCCATGGCGCTGCCCGTCGCGATCGCGGAAAAGCGGCGCAGCCTCAGGCGGTCCGGGCGGAATGCCGTGGAATAAAAACGGAATGTATATTCCGAATTGACATAATAATGGAATTCATGTTTCATTTTCCCGCAATGCCGCCGCGCTTCCATGACGGCGCCGTAAGACCGGGAGGACGACATGCCCCATATTGACCGCGACCAGGGCCGGACGCTCGACGTCATCACGATCGGCCGCTCGTCCGTCGATCTCTACGGCCAGCAGCTCGGCACGCGCCTGGAGGACACGGCCTCCTTCGCCAAATCCGTCGGCGGCTGCCCGGCCAACATCGCCATCGGCACCGCCCGCCTCGGCCTCAGGTCCGCGCTCATCACCCGCGTCGGCGACGAGCAGATGGGCCGCTTCATCCGCGAGCAATGCGCCCGCGAGGGCGTCGAGGTCGCGGGCATCCGCACCGACCGGGAGCGCCTGACGGCGCTCGTGCTGCTCGCAATCGAGGCCGAAGGCGTCTCGCCGATGATCTTCGTGCGCACGGACTGCGCCGACATGGCGCTCGACGAGGACGACGTGGACGAGGATTTCGTGCGTTCCTCCCGCGCCGTGCTGGTCTCCGGCACCCATTTCTCCCGCCCCAACACCGAGGCCGCGCAGCGCAAGGCGATCCGCATCGCCAAGGAGAACGGCGGCAAGGTCATCTTCGACATCGATTACCGGCCGAACCTCTGGGGCCTTGCCGGCCATGCGGAAGGCTTCGAGCGCTACGTGAAGTCCGACCGCGTCTCGGCCATCATGAAGTCCGTGCTGCCGGACTGCGACCTCATCGTCGGCACGGAAGAGGAGATCATGATCGCCTCGGGCGCCGACGACGTGCTCTCCTCGCTGAAGGCGATCCGCGCCGTCTCGCCGGCCACCATCGTCCTCAAGCGCGGCGCGATGGGCTGCATCGTCTATGACGGGCCGATCTCGGACGACCTGGAGGACGGTATCGTCGGCCAGGGTTTTCCCATCGAGGTCTACAACGTGCTCGGCGCGGGCGATGCCTTCATGTCCGGGTTCCTGCGCGGCTGGCTCACCGGAAAGGACCATGCGACCTCCGCCACCTGGGCCAACGCCTGCGGCGCCTTCGCCGTCTCGCGCCTGCTCTGCTCGCCGGAATATCCGAGCTGGGAGGAACTGACCTTCTTCCTGGAAAACGGCAGCCGGCACCGGGCGCTCAGGAAGGACGAGGCGATCAACCACATCCACTGGGCGACGAACCGCAAGCAGGGCGGCATCCCGCTCCTCATGGCGCTCGCCTGCGACCACCGCATGCAGCTCGTCGACGTCGCCGACGAGCTCGGCGTGCCGCACGAGAGGATTTCCGCGTTCAAGCGCCTCACCGTCGAGGCCGCCGCGCGCGTCGGCGAAGGCCGGCCGGGCTACGGCATGCTGATCGACGAGCGCTTCGGGCGCGATGCCTTCTTCGACGCCGCGACGAAGAACTTCACCTGGCTCGGCCGGCCCGTCGAGCTGCCGGGCTCCAGGCCGCTGCGCTTCGAGTTCAGCCAGGACATCGGCTCGCAACTCGTGGAATGGCCGCTCGACCATTGCATCAAATGCCTGTGCTTCTATCATCCGGACGACCCGGCGGGGCTCAAGGCCGAGCAGCAGGAGAAGCTGCGCACGCTTTTCGAGGCCGCGCGCCGCGTCGGGCGCGAACTGTTGATCGAGATCATCGCCGGCAAGAACGGGCCGCTCGCGGATGATACGGTGTCGACCGCATTGCAGGAGCTCTACGACCTCGGCATCAAGCCGGACTGGTGGAAGCTGGAGCCGCAGGCATCCAGCGAGGCGTGGCGGAACATCGAGGCGGTGATCACAAGGAACGACGATTATTGCCGCGGCATCGTGCTGCTCGGGCTGGAGGCGCCGACGGAGGAGCTGGTGAAGGCGTTCGAGGCGACGAAGGTGGCGCCGGCCGTGAAGGGCTTTGCCGTCGGCCGCACCATCTTCATCGAGGCCGCCCGCGCCTGGATGGCCGGCAGGATGGACGACGAGGCGGCGATCGCCGACATGGCCGGCCGCTTCCGCGAGCTGACCGACGCGTGGCTGAGGACGCGCGGTCTCGGATGAGGCTGCGGCATGCTTCCCTCTCCCGCCCTTGCGGGGGAGAGGGAGCGCGACGCGAGCGAAGTGAAAATGAAATTGCGGGAGGACCCCATGGCAAAGACGATCCGGCTGACGATGGCGCAGGCCGTCGCGCATTTCCTGAAGGCGCAGATGACCGTCGTGGACGGCAGGAAGGTGCCGATCTTCGCGGGCGTCTGGGCCATCTTCGGCCACGGCAACGTCGCGGGCATGGGCGAAGCGCTCTACCATGTGCGCGAGGAGCTGCCGACGCTGCGCGCCCATAACGAGCAGGGCATGGCGCACGCGGCGGTCGCCTTCGCCAAGGCGAGCTTCCGCCAGCGCTTCATGGCCTGCACCACCTCCATCGGCCCCGGCGCGCTCAACATGGTGACGGCGGCCGGCGTCGCGCATGTCAATCGCCTGCCCGTCCTCTTCCTGCCCGGCGACGTCTTCGCCAACCGCATCCCCGACCCGGTGCTCCAGCAGATCGAGGATTTCGGCGACGGCACCGTCTCGGTCAACGACGCCTTCCGCTGCGTCTCGCGCTATTTCGACCGCATCACCCGCCCCGAGCAGATCGTCCCCGCGCTGAAGCGCGCCATGCAGGTGCTGACGGACCCGGTCGACTGCGGCCCCGTGACGCTCTCGCTCTGCCAGGACGTGCAGGCGGAAGCCTACGACTATCCGGCGAGCCTTTTCGAGGAGAAGGTCTGGACCCACCGCCGCCCGCGCCCGGACGCGGAAGAGCTTGCCGCCGCCATCGCCACGCTGCGCAAGGCGGAAAAGCCGCTGATCATCGCCGGCGGGGGCGTCCTCTATTCGCAGGCGACGGCCGAGCTGAAGGCCTTCGCCGGCATGCACGGCATCCCGGTCGCCGTCACGCAGGCCGGCAAGTCGGCAATCCCCGACGACCATCCGCTCGCCATGGGCTCTGTCGGCGTCACCGGCACCTCGGCGGCCAACGCCTTTGCCGAGGAGGCGGACGTCATCCTCGCCGTCGGCACGCGCCTCCAGGACTTCACCACCGGCTCCTGGGCGCTCTTCAAGAACGAGGCCGTCACGATGATCGGCCTCAACACGGTGCCCTTCGACGCGGCCAAGCACGGCAGCCAGCCGCTCGTCGCCGATGCGCGCGAGGGGCTGACGCTGCTTTCCGAAGCGCTCGGCGGCTGGAAGGCGCCGGCCGCGGTCGAGGGGGCAGCGAAAGCCCGCAAGGACGAATGGATGGCGGCCGCGAACAAGGCGACCGCCGCGACCAACGCGGCCCTTCCCTCCGACGCGCAGGTCATCGGCGCGGTGCAGCGCACGATCGGCGGGGAGAATTCCATCCTCGTCTGCGCGGCCGGCGGGCTTCCGGGCGAGCTGCACAAGCTCTGGCAGGCGGTGAAGCCGGGCGGCTACCACATGGAATACGGCTTTTCCTGCATGGGCTACGAGATCGCCGGGGCGCTCGGCGTCAAGCTGGCGCGACCGGAGGCGGATGTCGTCGTCATGGTCGGCGACGGCTCCTACATGATGATGAATTCCGAGCTCTCGACCTCGATCATGCTGGGCAGGAAGCTTACCGTCGTCGTGCTCGACAACCGCGGCTACGGCTGCATCAACCGGCTGCAGATGGGCACGGGCGGGGCGAACTTCAACAACCTCCTCAAGGACGCGATGATCGAGACCATGCCGGACATCGACTTCCGGACGCATGCGGAAAGCATGGGCGCGGTCGCCGTCAAGGTCTCCTCCATCGCCGACCTCGAAACGGCCATCGAGCAAAGCAAGGGCAACGACCGCACCTCCGTCATCGTCATCGACACGGACCCGCTGGTCACCACCGAGGCCGGCGGCCACTGGTGGGACGTCGCGGTGCCCGAGGTCAGCCCGCGCGCCGAGGTCAACAAGGCGCGCGCGGCCTATGAGAAGGCGCTCGAAGCCCAGCGGATCGGCTAGGATAGAGAAGAGATACCCGCCCTCCTCTCCTCCGTCATCCTCGGGCTTGACCCGAGGATTCGCCCCCCACGCGGCGCACCGGAGGGCGTGGCATGGATCCTCAGGCCAAGCCCGAGGATGACGAAAGAGAGGGAGGGAGAGACAATAACACGGAAGGCCCATCGCCTTCCCCAAGGAGACCGCAGATGAAAGCCAAACTCGGCATGTCGCCCATCGCCTGGTGGAACGACGACCTTCCCGAACTCAGCGACGACGTCTCGCTGGAGGAATGCCTGCGGCAATCCCGCAGCGCCGGCTTCACCGGCATGGAGCAGGGCCGCCGCTTTCCCTCCAATCCCGAGGAGATGCTGCCCATCCTGCGTGCGGCCGACGTGACGCTGTGCGGCGGCTGGTTCTCCGGCACGCTGGTCGACGAGGAGCTTGCCGCCAACAAGGACCGCATCGCGCCGATGATCGAGCTGTTCAAGGCGGTCGATGCGCCCTGCATCGTCTATGGCGAGGTGGCCCGGTCCATCCAGGGCGACCGTTCCAAGCCGCTCGCCACCAAGCCGCGCCTTTCCGACGACGAGATGAAGGCCTATGCGCGCAGGGTCACGGAATTCGGCGAATGGTGTGCCGACCGGGGCATGCCGCTCTCCTACCACCACCACATGGCCGCCGTCGTCGAGACCGAGCCGGAGCTCGACGCCTTCATGAACAATTCCGGCGAAGGCATCCCGCTGCTGCTCGATGCGGGGCACCTCGCCTTTGCCGGCGGCGACGTGCTGCGCGCCATCGACAACCACCATGCCCGCATCAACCACGTCCATGTCAAGGACATCCGCAAGGCCGTGATCGACGGGATCGACCGCAGCAAACAGTCCTTCCTCGACGCGGTGGCGCTCGGCGCCTTCACGGTGCCCGGCGACGGCTCGCTCGATTTCGGCGCCATCGTCCGGCGCCTTGCCGATTACGGCTACGAGGGCTGGTTCGTCGTGGAGGCCGAGCAGGACCCGCGCAAGGCGCCGCCGCAGAAGATGGCCGAGATCGGTCATGCGGAGCTGATGCGCGTCATGACGGCCGCGGGCTATACCGTGGAGACGGAAGGCTTCCCGAAAGGATAGGAACACGCTCATGCCGAACCTGCTCAGAAAACCCGAGGGCACCCATGGCCGCGTCAGCCATGTGACGCCGGAAAACGCCGGATGGACCTATGTCGGCTTCGACCTGCACCGCATGAAGCCGGGCGAGATCGTCGCGGCGGAGACGGGAAGCCGCGAGGTCTGCCTCGTGTGGATTTCCGGCAAGGGCAAGGCGACGGCGGGCGGCGAGGATTTCGGCGTCATCGGCGAGCGCATGAGCCCGTTCGACGGGCCGCCGCACGCGCTCTACGTTCCGGCCGATTCCAACTGGTCGGTGACGGCGGAGACGGACCTGGAGCTCGCCGTCTGCTCGGCGCCCGGCGGCGGCGACTACAGGGCGAAGGCCATCCCGCCCGGCACGCATCCGAAGCTGACGCGCGGCAAGGGCTCGAACGTCCGCCACGTCCACAACATCATGCCGGAGGACGACAACTCGGCCCGTTCGCTGCTGGTCGTCGAGGTGATCACGCCGAACGGAAACACATCCTCCTACCCCTCGCACAAGCACGACCGGGACGACCTGCCGAACGAGAGCCTGCTCGAAGAGACCTACTACCACCGCCTCAACCCGCCGCAGGGCTTCGCCTTCCAGCGCGTCTACACGGACGACCGCTCGCTCGACGAGGCGATGGCGGTGGAGGACGGCGACGTGACGCTGGTGCCGAAAGGCTACCACCCCTGCGCCACCATCCACGGCTACGACCTCTACTACCTCAACGTCATGGCCGGGCCGAAGCGGGTGTGGAAGTTCCACAACGCGAAGGAGCACGAGTGGCTGCTGGGGTGAGCGGGCGCGAGACCTCTACCCGGCCGCATCCCTTCGAACGGACCGGCCCCCATCTCTCCGGCAACTCGTCTATGCGGTTGCCCCTCATCCGGCCTGCCGGCCACCTTCTCCTTGGCTGCGGGGCGAAGGGAATAGGATGCACCGTTTTCCTCCAGCAATGCCCGTTCGTGGGGCACGTCCCCTCTCCCCTCTTGCGGGGTGAGGGGCAACCGGGAAGAATGGCGCAGCCCCTACCGCTTCCACTTGCGCGTCAGGCCCCATTCCTTGGCGATCTCCAGCGTCGAGGAAAAGCCCGCTTCCAGCATGAAGGGCTCGGCGGACACCGCGTAGCCGCCGCCTTCGCCTGAGAGCACCGGCGTGCCGTGGCCCATGCCGTCGATCGCGTGGAAGGTGACGAGCGGGCGGCCGTCCTTGTCCGGCCAGATGCGGGTGCGCCGGCCCTTCATGCGCTTTTCCACGAAGGCGTCCTCCGGCAGGCGGTAGAGGTCGCGCCATTGCTCGACGAGCGCGAGGCCGTTCGAGAGCGAGACGGTCTCGTCCGCCGTGCCGTGCCAGATCGATATGGCCGGCTTGCGGGCGATGCGCGGGGAAACGGCGCGCACGAGGTCGCCCCATTCGCGGGCGGTGCGTTCCGGCGCCTCGCCCATGGCGTCGAAGGCGCGGGTCGCATCGCGCGCGGCGCCGAACGGCAGGCCGGCGATGATGGCGCCGCCGGCAAAGAGCTCGGGATAGTTGGCGAGCATCGCCGCGGCCATCGCGCCGCCGGCGGAAAGGCCGGTGACGAAGATGCGCTCCGGGTCGCTGCCCGCCCGCTCGGCCGCATGCGCCACCATCTGGCGGATGGACATCAGCTCGCCCCGGTCGCGCATCACCTCGCTCGGCCGGAACCAGGTGAAACAGCGCCGCGGGTTGTTCGCCTCGCGCTGCTCGGCATAGACGACGGCGAAGCCGCGCTCCTCGCCGAGCGAGGCCCAGCCGGCGGCGCGGTCGTAGCTTTCCGCGTCCTGCCGGCAGCCGTGCAGCACCAGCACGAGGGGACGCCCGGCAGGCAGGCCCTCCGGGATATGCTCGAACATGCGCAGGCTGCTCGGATTGCTGCCGAAGCCGGTGACCTCGGTGAGCGTGGAAGAGCCGGCCGGCCGCCGCCGGGCGACGGGCGCCTTGCGCTCGGGCGTGCGGTGGAACGGCCAGAACAGGTCACCCAGCCGTGCTTCGGCCGGCAGCAGCCGCTCGACCGATCGCTTGAAACGGTCCCGCATGCTTGGCCTTCCTTTCGTGGAATCGGTCGTGGAATTGCTCATCGTCAGGTTAATTGCTCATCCGGGGCGGCAGGATCAAGGCGAAACGGGAAAAATGCGGCGGGACGGCTCATTCTGCGGGCTCATGAGGGCATTCAGAAATAGCCAAAGCCTTCGACCGCCCTTTTCGTTCCCGCCCTTTCGGAGAGAAGGAAGCTGATGTAGCACTTCTGCCACGACGAAACCGCGACAGGAGGAAGTCCATGAGCGAGCACCACAGCGCCACTCCGCAGCAGGCCCGCGCCAGGATGGCGCCCTTCGACTGGGCCGATCCCTTCCTCCTGGAAGACCAGCTGACGGACGAGGAGCGCATGATCCGCGACACGGCGCGCGCCTATTGCCAGGACAAGCTCGCCTCGCGCGTCACCGAGGCGAACCGCCACGAGGTCTTCCACCGCGAGATCATGACCGAGATGGGCGCGCTCGGCCTGCTCGGCCCGACGATCCCGGAGGAATACGGCGGCGTCGGCGCCAACTACGTCTCCTACGGCCTCGTCGCCCGCGAGGTCGAGCGCGTCGATTCCGGCTACCGCTCGGCCATGTCCGTGCAGTCCTCGCTCGTCATGCACCCGATCTTCGCCTACGGCACGGAAGAGCAGCGCAGGAAATACCTTCCCAAGCTCGCCTCCGGCGAATGGGTGGGCTGCTTCGGCCTCACCGAGCCCGACCACGGCTCCGACCCCTCCTCCATGATCACCCGCGCCAAGAAGGTGGACGGCGGCTATCTCGTCTCGGGCGCCAAGAACTGGATCACCAATTCGCCGATCGCCGACGTCGCGGTCGTCTGGGCGAAATCCGACGCGCACGAGGGCAAGATCAAGGGCTTCGTGCTGGAACGCGGCATGAAGGGCCTGGAGACGCCGAAGATCGAGGGCAAGTTCTCGCTGCGCGCCTCCGTCACGGGCATGATCATGATGCAGGACGTCTTCGTGCCGGACGAGAACCTGCTGCCGGAGGTTTCCGGCCTCGCCGGTCCCTTCGGCTGCCTCAACCGCGCGCGCTACGGCATCGCCTGGGGCGCAATGGGCGCGGCCGAATTCTGCTGGCACGCCGCCCGCCAGTACACGCTCGACCGCAAGCAGTTCGGCAGGCCGCTCGCCGCCAACCAGCTCATCCAGAAGAAGCTCGCCGACATGGAGACCGAGATCGCGCTCGGCCTTCAGGGCGCGCTGCGCCTCGGGCGCCTCTTCGACGATCACCGCGCGCCGGCCGAGCTCATCTCGCTGATGAAGCGCAACAACTGCGGCAAGGCGCTCGACATCGCCCGCGTGGCGCGCGACATGCACGGCGGCAACGGCGTCTCGGACGAGTACGGCGTCATCCGCCACGTCATGAACCTCGAGGCCGTCAACACCTACGAGGGCACGCACGACATCCACGCGCTGATCCTCGGCCGCGCGCAGACGGGGCTGCAGGCGTTCCAGTAAGGCAAGCGCTTCGGCTTGCGGGCTCGCCCGAAGATCCATCCCCGGCCGCTCGTTCAAATGCGAGCGGCCGTTTTCACGTTTTATCCATCCCGTTTCGATACAATCCGGGTCCGGCAACACAAGCGGGAGGGCGCCATGCCCCTCGACAGCGTCCACGACCAGCTTCGCCTGCGCCATCCTAAGCGCAGCTTCGTCCAGTATCGCCTCGACAAGCCCGGCTTCGTCACGCCGATCGGCCACCATCTCAGCACGGCGATGCGCTATACCTGCCTCGTCCGCAGCATTTCCAGCGCCGGCGCTGTGCTCTCGATCAACAAGGCGCTGACGCTGCCGGAGAACTTCTACCTGGAGATCCAAGGCATCCGCGACGAGATCCCCTGCACGGAATTCAAGCGCGACGGCGAGGAGATGGTGGTGCGCTTCAACATGTTCCTCGACCCCGACTTCCTCGACCTGGTGCTCGGCCGCCGGACCGAAATGCACGGCGCGTAAGCGGATTCTCCCGAAGGTCCGGCGATTAAACTTTTAAGCATTTGTTTCAATGAAACAAAATACTCGCCTGCGACACTCCCGCCATCTGTCGGACATGATGTCCCCCATCGGGAGTGTGGCAATGAGTATCGGTGCCGATCCGCGGTCAGCCGCAGGGCTTTACGAGCGCAGATGGGAGCGTTTTGCGGTCAACCGGCAGGGCATGCTGATGACCGTGGGGTTCGACCTGGCCGCGCCGAAGATGCGCAGCTGCAAGCTGATCGACATATCGCAGGGCGGCGCGAGCTTCACCGTCACCACCACCCTCGGCCTGCCGCTCCACTACTACCTCTCCATCGTCGGCGTCGCCTCGCGCATCGGCTGCGCGGAGATCTACCGCAACGACAAACGCATCGGCGTGCAGTTCATCAAGGAGATCGACGAGGAACTGCTGCACACGATCGTGCGCTCCGACTATTTTACCGGCGGCGTCAACAATCGGCCCAGGAAGGAAGAGCGGCGCTACATGGTCGGCGTGGAAAAGGGCGGCATCGGCTCGACCCGCCCTTAAGCGTTCCACCCCTTAAGCGTTCCACCGCCGCGGATTATTGGCTAGGGTGCCTGCGGCCGCCGATTCCGGCGGCCTTCCTATCCGCCCCACCCATCCGCAGGCGCCTTCATGTCCGCATTCTCCCGCTTCACCGCCATCGCCCAGTCCCTGCCCGCAGCCGTGCCCTTCGTCGGCCCGGAAGCCATCGAGCGCAACCGCGGCCTTGCTGTCAAGGCCCGCATCGGCGCGAACGAAAGCGGCTTCGGCCCCGCCCCTTCCGTGCTCGAGGCGATGCGCGCGGCGGCCGCGACGACCTGGATGTACAGCGATCCGGAGAATTTCGAGCTGCGCGAGGCTCTCGCCCTCGCCCACGGCATTTCGCGCGACAATATCGCGGTCGGCGGCGGCATCGACGGGCTGCTCGGCGAGATCGCACGGCTCGTCGTCGAACCGGGCACGCCGGTCGTGACCTCGCTCGGCGGCTACCCCACCTTCAACTACCATGTGAACGGTTTCGGCGGGCGGCTCGTCACCGTGCCCTATGCGGGCGACAGGGAGAATCTCGACGGCCTGCTTGCCGCCGTGCGGCAGGAAAACGCGCCGCTCGTCTACGTCGCCAATCCCGACAATCCGATGGGAAGCTGGTGGGATGCCGACAGCGTCGTCGCCTTCGCGCGGGCGCTGCCGGAAACGACGCTGCTCGTCCTCGACGAGGCCTACGGCGAAACGGCGCCGGCCGGCACGATCCCGCCCGTCGAGGCGCTGATCGGCCAGCCGAACGTCCTGCGCATGCGCACCTTCTCGAAGGCCTACGGCCTTGCCGGCGCGCGGATCGGCTATGCGATCGGCACGCTCGGCAACGCGCAGGCCTTCGACAAGATCCGCAATCATTTCGGCATGGCGCGGGTCTCGGTCCAGGCCGCGCTCGCCGCGCTGAAGGACCAGGCCTATCTTGCGGACGTCATCGCCCGCATCGCCGCCTCCCGCGAGCGTATCGCGGGGATCGCAGGGGCAAACGGCCTTCTTCCGCTTGCCTCCGCCACCAATTTCGTCACCATCGACTGCGGGCGGGACGGCACCCACGCCCGGGCCATCGTCGACGGCCTGATGGAACACGGCGTCTTCATCCGCATGCCGGGCATCGCCCCCCTCAACCGGTGCATCCGCATCAGCGTCGGGCCGGACGAGGACATGGCGCTGCTGGAGGAAGCGCTGCCGCGGGTTTTGAAGGCAGTAGGCAGTAGGCAGTAGAGGTAACGCCCTACTGCCTACTGCCTACCGCCTGACGCCTATCCCCTCAATGCACCGTCATCCATTCCCGCGCCGCACGCAGCGCCAGGGCGAGGTCGGTCTTCGTCATCGTCGCGGCGAGGTCGGCGCGCAGTTCGGCGGCGCGATCGCAACCCTTGATGGCAGCGATGTTGAGCCATTTGTGCGCCTGCACCAGATCGACGTCGCAGCCGCGGCCCGTCGCATACATGAGGCCCATGTCGCAGAAGGTTTCGGCGCGGTTCTCGCCGCCCGTCATGGCGGCCGTTTCGGTGTTCTGAAAGTCAAAGCGTGCCATTTCGATTGTCCCTGTCTGACTGGTTTACTGCTTTTAATACCCTGTTTTACCTGCCCTTTCGGGCCTCCTCCGGCGCCTGCCGTCTTCTGCGGCCTTGGTCTTCCTTCGGAGTTTTGCCGGCCGGTTCTTCCGTGCTCGTCTTATGGCCCGACTATGCCGCCAGCCTTTCAAAATGCGCTTAAAATGCATGCTTAATTTGAGACGAACAAAATCCAAACGCTTGGTAAAATTGGATTTTCGTTAAACATCGCACCCCTTGGAAATGGCGGCATTCGCTTCAAAATTTACGGATTGTTCAACCGGCGATTTCAACCTTTCGCTAACCACGGCAGACGACTGCGGTTTTCAGGCACACCGTTTTTCATGCGCCGGGACCTCCCGAGAACCGCTGAAATCCGGCCGGAGTGGATATTTACCTTTACGTTTGCGTAAGATATGCTTCGGCTCTCATTCTGGAGGAGGAAGAGAATGAAACTGAGGACATGGATCGCCGCCGCCCTTCTTGCCGTTCCGGGCGCCGCCCTTGCCGCCGAGCCGATCGAAGGAAACTGGAAGACGGCGAGCGGCGCGACGGCCGTCATCGCCAAATGCGGCGGCAGCTTCTGCATCACGCTGAAATCGGGCAAGCATGCCGGAAAGCGCATCGGCCAGCTGAAGGGATCGGGCTCCGACTACAGCGGCTCGATCACCGATCCCGAGACGGACAAGACCTACAGCGGTTCAGGCTCGGTCAGCGGCAAATCGCTGCGCATGAAGGGCTGCGTGCTGGCCGTGCTCTGCAAGTCGCAGACCTGGACGCGGCTCTAGCCAAGAGCGGAAAGGACCGGAAGCCCGCCTTCCGTTTGACGAGCCGCCGGGCATGCCCGGCGGCTTTTTCGTTGGCTGTTCGCCCTCACAGCTTTCCTGAACGGGAGATGAACCGGCCTCTCAGGGAGCGTTCAGTCCCGGAATGCGACAAGGGCTGCATCGAAAACACCTGGATGAGGGACAAGACCATGGACATCCTCGCGCGCCGCCTGACCATCATCACCCTTCTGATGGCCATTTTCGCGATCATGCTGGCCGCCGCCGTCGAGACCGACTACCGCCGCAGCACGCACAACGCCACCGGCAAGATGATGGCCTGCTCGGCGCCGCAGATGTGCCGCGCCGCCCTCTGATCTTACCCTGACCAGACCTGGATCCTTCCGATGACGACCGCCCTCCTCCAAACCTGCGCCATCGCCCTGCGCATCCTCGCTCTCTCGGCGATGATGATCGCCCCGGTCGGCGCCCTTGCCTGGAACAATGCGGGCGGTCTCGGCATCGAGAAACAGGGCGCCGGCCTCGTGCTCTTCGTCACCCTCCAGCGCCAGTCGATGAGCTGAGAACCACGCTGGCAGCCGTGCCGTTCCGTGCTAAACCGGGTGAGCTTCACGCCAGCCACCCGGAGCACCGGATGAAATCCCTTCTCGTCTTTTCCGCCGCCGCCCTTGCCGAGATCGCCGGGTGCTTCGCCTTCTGGGCCTGGTGGCGGCTCGACAAGCCCATCCTCTGGCTCGTTCCCGGCATGGCCTCGCTCGCCCTCTTCGGCTGGCTCTTGGCGCAGGTCGACAGCGCCTTCGCCGGCCGCGCCTATGCGGCCTACGGCGGGGTCTATATCGCCGCCTCCCTGCTCTGGCTCTGGTTCGCCGAGGGGCTGCGCCCCGACCGCTTCGACGTCGCGGGCGCGGCGCTGGCGCTCGCCGGCGCGGGCGTCATTCTCGCCGCCCCGCGATAGGGCTTGCGGGCGCGTCCAAGTTGTCGTTTGCTTGTCGAAAAACAACAACTATAGTGATTCATGAGCAAGCGAATCTTTTCTCCGAAGCCCCTCTCCTTCGCCACGCCCCCCTCCTACGAGCCGCGGTCCTTCGATGATCCGGTGGCCGCCGTCGATGCCCTCCAGGAACTCTACGACCGCAATACCAGGTTCCTGACCGACGCCTTCCTGTCGCTCGGCGAGACCGGCACGCCGGAAAAGCGCTTCCGCGCCTGCTATCCGCAGGTCAGCATCGAGACGACCAGCTTCGGCCACGTCGATTCCCGCCTCTCCTACGGCTACGTGGCCTCGCCCGGCGTCTATACGACGACCATCACCCACCCGGAGCTCTTCCGGCACTATCTCAAGGAGCAGCTCGGCCTGTTGATGCGCAACCACGGCATCAGCGTCACCGTCTCGGAATCGACGACGCCGATCCCGCTGCACTTCGCCTTCGGGGAAGGCGCGCATGTGGAGGCAGGCGTCGCGGAGGGCATCGAGCTTCCTCTGCGCGACCTCTTCGACGCGCCGGACCTGACGAACACCGACGACGAGATCGCCAACGGCTCCTACGAACCCGGTCCCGGCGAGCCCTCGCCGCTTGCCCCCTTCACCGCGCAGCGCATCGACTATTCGCTCGCCCGCCTCAGCCACTACACGGCCACGAGCGCCAACCATTTCCAGAACTTCGTGCTCTTCACGAACTACCAGTTCTACGTCGACGAGTTCTGCGAGTGGGCGCGCCAGCAGATGGCCGAAGGCGGCAACGGCTACACGGCCTTCGTGGAGCCCGGCAATATCGTCACGCCGGCAGGCGCCGACAGGCCGGAGCCGAACATCACGCCCGGCCGCCTGCCGCAGATGCCGGCCTATCACATCAAGAAGAAGGGCCACGGCGGTATAACGCTCGTCAATATCGGCGTCGGGCCCTCCAACGCCAAGACGATCACCGACCATATCGCCGTGCTGCGCCCGCATGCCTGGCTGATGCTCGGCCATTGCGCGGGCCTCAGGAACAGCCAGACGCTGGGCGACTACGTGCTCGCCCACGCTTATGTGCGCGAGGACCACGTGCTCGACGACGACCTTCCCGTCTGGGTGCCGATCCCGGCGCTCGCCGAGGTGCAGGTGGCGCTCGAAAGCGCCGTGGAGGAGGTGACGGGCCTCGAAGGCTACGACCTCAAGCGCATCATGCGCACCGGCACCGTCGCGACCATTGACAACCGCAACTGGGAGCTGCGCGACCAGCGCGGGCCGGTGAAACGCCTCTCCCAGTCGCGCGCCATCGCGCTCGACATGGAATCGGCCACCATCGCCGCCAACGGCTTCCGCTTCCGCGTGCCCTACGGCACGCTGCTGTGCGTCTCCGACAAGCCGCTGCACGGCGAATTGAAGCTGCCCGGCATGGCGACGGCCTTCTACCGCACCCAGGTGAACCAGCACCTGAGGATCGGCATCCGCGCGCTGGAGAAGCTGGCGGGCATGCCGACGGAGAAGCTGCATTCGCGCAAGCTGAGAAGCTTCTTCGAGACGGCGTTCCAGTAGCGGTCGGTGGAATTGAAGTTCATGGCGGTATCGACTACATTCGACTACAGAACCGTGGCGATAGGCGATGAGCACTGCAACCCACCCCACCTCCATAAGATTGTCGAAGGAAACGCTTGCGCTGCTGGATCAGCGCGCACGCGAAACAAAGCGTTCTCGGTCATTTCTCGTCGAGCAGGCCGTCCGAAGGCACCTTGCGGCGACGGCGGGGCCGATTGATGCCGATGAAACGGCAGGGAAGATCGAACGCCTCCGTGCGTTCAAAGGGGTGGGCGCAAAACGGTACGGGCCTCTTTCCTCGGATGAAATAGACGTCCTCCGCCGCGAATTCTCCGGCGATGACGAGTAGCGGCTGGCTCGACCAGACGACACGGCTCTATCTGGATTCCAATATCGTCATTTACTACATCCAGGGCGAAGCCGACCGGCAAAGGCAGGTCGATGCCCTGCTGACGGACGCCCTGTCCCGCAATATCGAACTCATCGCCAACGAAATCGTCGTTTGCGAATGTCTCTACGGCGCCTACCGCCTCGGGCGAGCGGACGTGGAAGCCGCCTACAGGTCGCTTTTCTTCGAGGCCGGAATCATAACGGTCGTCCCGGCAGACTTCCGCCTGCTGGACACGGCGGCGCGCATCGGCGCTACGAAGGGCCTCAAGCTGCTCGATGCCAGCCACTATTGTTCCGCCATCGACTTCGGCTGCGAGTCTCTCGTGACCAACGATGCGAAATTCGTTTCCGACGAGACCCTTCGCGTCATCCAGCTGCGCGATTGCCCATAGCTACGCCCCCAGCACCTTCCACGCATGCTCCAGCCCCTTGCGCGTGATGTCGATCATCTCGTCGACCTCGGCATGGGTGATGACGAGCGGCGGGGAGAAGAGCATGCGGTCGCCGGTGGCGCGCAGCACGAGGCCGTTTTCGAGGCAATGGTTGCGGACGGTGACGCCCGCCTTCTCCTTGTCCTCGAAGCGCTTGCGGGCCGCTTTGTCCTCGGCGAGCTGGACGGCGGCCATCAGGCCGACCTGCTGGACCTCGCCGACGATCGGCAGGTCCTCCAGCGATTTCAGGCCCGCGGCAAGATAGGGGCCGATGTCGTCGCGCACGCGCTCGACGAGCCCTTCGTCCTCGATGATGCGCAGGTTCTCGAGCGCCGCGGCGGCGCAGACCGGGTGGCCGGAATAGGTGAAGCCGTGGTTGAAGTCGCCGACCTCCTCGACCAGCACGTTGCCGACGCGGTCGGAGACCATGACGCCGCCGATCGGCAGATAGCCGGAGGAGAGGCCCTTGGCGATGGGCGCAAGGTCCGGCTCGACGCCGAAATGCTGGTGGCCGAACCAGTAGCCGGTGCGGCCGAAGCCGCAGATCACCTCGTCCGTCACGAGCAGGATGTTCCTCGCCTTGCAGATGCGGGCGATCTCGGGCCAGTAGGTCGCCGGCGGCACGATGACGCCGCCCGCGCCCTGGACCGGCTCGGCGACGAAGGCGGCGACATTGTCCTCGCCGAGCTCGTCGATCTTCTTCTCCAGCTGGCGGGCCATCTTCAGGCCGAACTCGTCCGGCGGCAGGTCGCCGCCCTCGCCGAACCAGTAGGGTTGGTCGATGTGGTGGACGCCGGCGATCGGCAGGTCCCCCTGCTCGTGCATCCACTTCATGCCGCCGAGCGAGGCGCCGGCCACGGTGGAGCCGTGATAGCCGTTCCTGCGGGCGATGACCGCCTTCTTGGTGGGCTTGCCCATGGCGCCCCAGTAGACGCGGGCCATGCGGAACCAGGTGTCGTTCGCCTCCGAGCCCGAGCCGGTGAAGAAGACGCGGTTGATGTGCGGGCCGGCGTGCGAGGTGATCTTCTGGGCGAGCAGCACGGCCGGCGGCGTCGTGGTGCCGAAGAAGGTGTTGTAGTAGGGCAGCTCGTTCATCTGGCGCACGACGGCGCCCGCGATCTCCTTGCGGCCGTAGCCGATGTTGACGCACCAGAGGCCGGCGAAGCCGTCGAGATAGCGCTTGCCGTGGTTGTCGAAGATGTAGGAGCCCTCGCCGCGCTCGATGATGCGCGTGCCGGCCGCATTCAGCTTCTTCATGTCCGAGAAGGGATGAAGGTGATGGGCGGCATCGAGGGCGCCGAGGTTGGATACGGCTGCTGCACTGCTTTTCGACATTTTGATACATCCCCGGGGATAGGCCCGCCTTATTGAACGGCGGGAAAGAATGGGCTACGAAAATGCCCACAGAACAGGCATTTGGCAAGGCATCGGGCGAAGGCCGCGACTTCTTTCCAAGGCTTCCCGCCCAACCGAAGCAGACAGCATGACAAACGACAGAACGGCAGCCGGTTCCCCGCCCGCCAATGCTCCGCCCCGTATCGAAATCCTCCTCGTCGGCATGAACGGGGACCTGCGCGGCAAGCAGGTTCCGCCGGAAGGCGAGAAGAAGATCTGGGACGGGTCGGTCCGTCTGCCCTCCTCCACCCAGTCGCTCGACATCTGGGGCGACGACAACGACGACATCACGGGCCTTTCGCTATCCGTCGGCGACCCGGACGGGGTGTGCATTCCCGACAAACGCTCGCTGACCGTCATGCCCTGGGCGCCGGAAGGCTCGCGCCAGGTGCTCGCCACCATGCACGAGTTCGACGGCACGCCCTCCTTCATGGACCCGCGCGCCATCCTCGCGCGCATGCTCAAGCGGTTCGGGGACCGCGACCTGACGCCGGTCGTGGCGACCGAGCTCGAATTCTACGTGGTAGAGGACGACTGGCGCGAGACGGGCAGGCCCCGCCCGCCGGCCGCCCTCATGTACCGCGACGAGCCGAACGGCTTCCAGCTCTACGACATGCGCGCGACGGACGCGCTCGACGGCTACCTCCAGACCGTGCGCGCCTGGGCGAAGGCCATGGACCTGCCGGCGGATGCGACGACGGCGGAATTCGGCCCCGGCCAGTTCGAGATCAACCTCCTGCACCGGCCGGACGCGATGGCCGCGGCCGACGACTGCATCTATCTGAAACGCATCGCCGATCACGCCGCGCGCCGCTTCGGCCTGAAATCCACCTGCATGGCCAAGCCCTATGCCGACCAGGCGGGCTCGGGCCTGCACGTCCATTGCAGCATCGTCGACAGGGATGGCCGAAACATCCTCGACGCCAGGGGCGGCGAGCCGGCGAAGCTGAAGTCGGTCACGGCCGGCATGCTGCGGACGATGCGCGACGCGCAGCTCGTCTTCGCGCCCTTCGCCAATTCCTACCGCCGCTTCCAGCCGGGCTCCTTCGCGCCGGTGGACCTCACCTGGGGTTTCGGCCATCGCGGCACGGCGATCCGCATACCCGACAAGGACGGGCCGGCGGCGCGTGTCGAGCATCGCGTGGCGGGCGCGGACGTCAATCCCTACCTCCTGCTGACGGCGATCCTCGGCGGCATCCTCCTCGGGCTCGACGAGGACCTCGATCCCGGACCGGTGACGGAGCCGGGCAAGCAGGCCCCGCCGGCGACCCGCCTGACGCACGACTTCCTGACGGCCGTGGAAGAATTCTCCGCCTCGCCCTTCATCAGAGACACTTTTGGCGCAGGGTACCAGAAGCTCTACGGCGACACGAAGCGCAAGGAGGCGATCACCTACCTGCGCACGGTCTCGGACTTCGACTACCAGACCTACCTGCCGCGGATCTAGGATAGGACTGCGGAAAAGCATCCCCCTCATCCGCCTGCCCGCAAGCGGGGCGAAGGGGACGTGAGGCACCGGTTTCCTCAACCATGGCCGGCTCGTGGGGCAAGTCCCCTCTCCCCGCTTGCGGGGAGAGGGTTAGGGTGAGGGGCAATCGCCCATGCTGCGCCCCGGATTCAAGCGGCCGCCGGCTCGG
Source organism: Shinella agrisoli (assembly GCF_046557955.1). Taxonomy (NCBI): domain Bacteria; kingdom Pseudomonadati; phylum Pseudomonadota; class Alphaproteobacteria; order Hyphomicrobiales; family Rhizobiaceae; genus Shinella; species Shinella agrisoli. The sequence goes on from NZ_JBJIEP010000010.1 coordinate 92,604, forward strand.
TCGTCTCCATGCTTTCGGCCTGCGCCTTCGGCACGATCACCTTCAACTCGCCCGGATGCAGCCGGATCGAGACCTCGCGGTCCATCGGCAGCAATTCGCCGTCGATGACGCAGTTGATCGCCCGGTCGACCTTCGGGAAGTGAAGGTCGACGGCGGTGCCGGTCATTTCCGTGACATCGGCATTTTCCCGCAGCTTGCCGCGCAGGATGTCGAAGGCGAGCTTGGCGACGCCGGCCGGCTTGAGCGGATTGGTCGTATAGAAGCCGAGATGGCCGCCGGTCGGATCGTCCGCATAGAGCAGGCCGTTTTCGCCGAACCGGTTGTTCGAGACGTTGATGGCCGAGACCTTGCGGTGCTCTTCGACGCCGTCGACATTGAACTCCACCTCGAACTCGGGCGGATCGAGGATGACGCCGAAGGCGGCCCGGGTGTTGGCTGCGATCTTGCCGAGGCGCGAGCGATAGGTCATCGCGTTGCGCAGGCGCACCAGCCTGGCATGCAGGCCGGCGGAGAACTGGTGCACGAACGGGCGGTCATCCGCCGTGCCGATGTCGGCGGCCGCTATGTCGCCGTCCGCCAGCGCGTCGATCGCCTGCCAGATGTCGAGCGGGATGTTCAGCGAGCGCGCGAAGAGGTTCATCGTGCCCGCCGGAACGATGCCGAGCGGCATCTTGCTCTGCCAGGCAAGGCCGGCCGCGGCCGAAACCGTGCCGTCGCCGCCGCCGGCCAGCATCGCGTCGAGATCGGTGCGGTCCGCGCAGCGGCGCAGCGCCGTCTCGATATCGCTTCCCTCAACGATGTCGCAGTCGAGGTGGTGCCCCGCCTCCGAGAAGACCTTCTCCGCGTGGCGGGCATAGGCCTCCATGTCGGTGGTGCGGAACGTCCCCCCGTCCCTGTTGAAAATCGCCTGAACTCTCATTCGCATACTCCGCGTGGCGGCCGAGAACGCCCGAAGGGTGACTGTCCCCATTAGATAGTCGAGAAAGCGGCAATTCACAGGCGATCATGAAACAGATTGCAATAAATCGTGAAACGCCGCCGTCCGGCCAAATGCGGGACGGGCGAAAAATCGCAGTAGGCAGCGGGCCGCGATTTGATATAGTGCAAGCCGGTCGCGTGCGTCGGGAGTGCGCCTGCCGGCCGTATTTTACCTTCCCCATCGTGGCCACCCGGCCGGACCAGACCCACATCAGCAGCCAGGAGGAGTGGCCGCCCCCGTGAGGGTTCGTCGCCGATTTGCCGCGTGGGCCATACCTGCGGAGCCGCCCCCGTGTCCGAACATCCCCTGCCCAGCGCCGCCCTCTCCTCCGGGCAGCCGCCGCTTCCGCCGCTCGCCGTCACCCTGATCATCCTGGCGCTGGCCGTCGGCAGCTTCGGCATCGGCACCGGCGAATTCGCCATCATGGGCCTGCTGCCCGACGTCGCGGCCACCTTCGGCGTGACGACCGCCCAGGCCGGCTACGTCATCAGCGCCTATGCCTTCGGCGTCGTGGTGGGCGCGCCGGTGATCGCCGTCATCGGCGCCCGCTACCGCCGGCGCGACCTGCTTTTGGTGCTGATGGGCGTCTTCGCGGCCGGCAACCTCGCCAGCGCCGCCGCCCCGAGCTTCGAGAGCTTCATGCTTTTCCGCTTCCTCTCCGGCCTGCCGCACGGCGCCTATTTCGGCGTGGCGGCGCTCGTCGCCGCCTCCATGGTGCCGGTCAACAAGCGCACGCAGGCGGTCGGCAAGGTCATGCTGGGCCTCACCCTCGCGACGCTGATCGGCACGCCGCTCGCCGCCTTCTTCGGCCAGCTGCTCGACTGGCAGTACATGTTCGTCGCCGTCGGCGTCACCGGGCTCCTGACCGTCGCGCTGATCGCGGTCTTCCTTCCGCGCGACAAGGCGCAGAGGGGCATCAATGCGCTGACCGAGCTTTCCGCCCTCAAGCGCAAGCAGGTATGGCTGACGCTCGGCATCGCGGCGTCCGGCTTCTGCGGCATGTTCGCGGTCTTCACCTACATTTCGCCGATCGTCACCGAGGTCGCAGGCCTCAGCGTCGGCATGGTGCCGGTCATCATGGCGATCTTCGGCTGCGGCATGATCGTCGGCAACGTCTTCGGGGCCAAGCTCGCCGACCTCTCGCTGATGCGCACCATCGGCTGGTCGCTGGTGCTTTACTTCGTCGTGCTCGTCGGCCTGTCGCTGACGGCGCACAACCCCATCCTGCTCGGCATCTGCTGCTTCCTGATCGGCTGCAGCTTCGTCGTCGGCCCGGCCCTCCAGACGCGCCTGATGGATGTCGCCGGCAATGCGCAGACGCTCGCCGCCGCGCTCAACCATTCCGCCTTCAACGTCGCCAACGCGCTCGGCGCGCTGTTCGGCGGCCTGTCGATCAGCGCGGGCTACGGTTACGGCTCGATGGGCTTCGTCGGCGCGGCGACGGCCATCGTCGGCTTCGGCGTCTTCCTGGTCTCGCTGACGCTCGAGAAGATGGATCGGGCGGCAACGCCCGCCTGCCCGGCCGAGTGACCGGAAAGGACCGCACGGCGCCTTCGGGCGCCGTCTTCGTCCGCGGCAGGCGCTACGGCGCCGGCAGTTTCAGCGGGCCGCCGGTCTTGATGCTGCGAATCGCGAAATTGGACCTTATGTCCGTGACGTTCGGCATGCAGAGCAGGGTTTCCGTCAGCAGCCGTTCATAGGCGGCGAGGTCCTCCACCACGACCTCCGCCAGGAAATCCGCGTTGCCGGAGATCAGGAAGCAGGACACGACCTCCGGTATGGCCAGCAGCGCCTCCTGCTGGGCCATCGCATTCTCCCGGCTGTGCTGCCCCACCTTGATCTCGACGAAGACCGTCAGGCCGAGGCCGACCTCCTTGCGGTCGATGTCGGCGCGATAGCCGCGCAGCACGCCCGATTTCTCCAGGTTGCGGATGCGGCGCAGGCACGGCGACGGCGACAGGTTCACCCGTTCGGCGATCTCGACGTTCGTCGCGCGCGCATCCTCCTGCAGCACCTTGAGGATGGCGATGTCGAATTTATCCAGGTTTGGCATATCCAAGAACTTCTTCGGCCGTAATTGATACGATCGTGTGCATCCTACGCGAATGAAGGCATAAATCGCAAGGACGTGCCTTGCCCTTCAGCGCTAGAGTCCGGCCATGCATCGAGCCCGGCAGAAAGGACATCGCCATGGCCATGGTCTCGCTTCCCTCCGCAGACAAATCCAATCCCCTCATCGCCGGCTATGCCGGGGCGGTCGTCACGGTGCTGATCTGGGCGGCCTGGGTGCTGGCGACGCGCCACACGGCGGCAACGCCGCTCGGCACGATCGATATCGGCCTCATCCGCTACGGCGTTCCGGCGATCCTGCTCGCGCCGATCTGGCTGAAAACCGGGCTGTTGCCGAAGGGCGTGCCGTCCAGGCTCGTCGCCGTCATGGTGGCGGGGGCCGGCGCGCTGTTCTTCCAGGTCACGGCCGCGGCGCTGCATACGACGCCCGCCGCGCCCGGCGGCATCCTGCTCGGCGGCTCCATGCCGCTTGCCACCGCGCTGATCGGCATCGCGCTTTTCGGCGAGCGGCCGGACCGCATGCGCCTTGCCGGCCTTGCCGCCATCGTCGCCGGCGTCGTCATCCTGCTTGCCGCCAGCCTGCAGAAAAGCGGCATGACCATGACCGGTTTCCTGCTGCTGCCGCTCGGCGCCGTGCTCTGGGCGGGGTTCACGCACGCCTTCCGCCGCTCCGGGCTTTCCGCGCTGGAGGGCGCCGCCCTCATCGCGGCCTGGTCGTTCCTGATCCATCTGCTGCTGGCCGCGATCTTCGGCACGCATCTTGCCGAGGCGTCGCTGCCCGACCTCGCGCTCCAGATCACCAGCCAGGGCATCCTGTCCGGCCTCATCGCCACCTTCGCCTATGGCACCGCCATCCGTACCCTCGGCGGCAGCCAGGCCGCCGCCTTCACGGCGATCACGCCGGTGCTGGCGACGCTCGGCGGCGCGGTCTTCCTGGGGGAACGTTTCGGCGCGGCGGAGATCACCGCCGCCCTCGTCGTCGGCGCGGGCGTCGCGCTCTCCACCGGCATCCTCTCGCCGAGGCGCTGAGGTTAAGGGAGGGCGCCCGCGGCTCGTGCCGGGCGCCCTCTTTCGGTCAGCCGTGGATGATCTCGCGGTGCTTCTGCAGGCGCTTGCCGAAGGCCTGGCTCACGCGGTCGAAGATGATGGCGATGCCGACGATGGCAAGGCCGTTGAAGATACCGAGCGTGAAGTACTGGTTGGAGATCGCCTTCAGCACCGGCTGGCCGAGGCCCTGCACGCCGATCATCGAGGCGATGACCACCATGGCGAGCGCCATCATGATCGTCTGGTTGATGCCGGCCATGATGGTGGGCAGGGCCAGCGGCATCTGCACGTTCTTCAGCTTCTGCCAGCTCGACGAGCCGAAGGCGTCGGCCGCTTCCAGCACGTCCTTGTCGACGAGGCGGATGCCGAGATTGGTGAGGCGGATCATCGGCGGTATGGCGTAGATGACGACGGCAATGAGGCCGGGGACCTTGCCGATGCCGAGCAGCATGACCACCGGTATCAGGTAGACGAAACTCGGCATGGTCTGCATGACGTCGAGGATCGGGTTGATCGCGTTCTGCACCCTGTCCGAGCGCGACATGAGGATGCCGATCGGTATGCCGATGACGATGGAGAGCACCGTACAGACGAAGATCATCGAGACCGTCTTCATCGTGTCGTCCCACATGTCGAAATAGCCGATCAGGAGAAGCGTGACGATGGTGCCGGCGACGATCTTCCAGTTGCGGCTGGCGAACCAGGCGACGAGCGCGATCAGGAGAAGGATGATCGGCCAGGGCGTGCGCGTCATGAAGCGCTCGGACCAGATGAGAAAATGCTGCAGCGGCTCGAAGACGGACTCGATGCTGTCGCCATAGGCGCGCGTGAAGGCACGGAAGCCCTCATCGATCGCCTTCTTGAGGTCGCGCAGCGAATCCGCGTTCATCGTCGGAAATTTCGTGAACCATTCCATATCGATCCCCTTCCGGCTCCGGCCGGTCTTGCGCCGGCTTTCGAACCAAACCCTGAAGCATGCCGCCGAAAGGCGCGTGGCGATCTTGCCAACGGCATGCGCGAAAACGAAGACGGAAGGCGGCGCGCCCGAAGGCGCGCCGCCGTTTCGACCAGGCGATCAGAGAGCGGCCTTGATCTTCTCGGCCACTTCCGGCGAGACCCATTCCTTCCAGAGGGCTTCGTTCTCCTCCAGGAAGTGCTTGGCGCCGTCGTCGCCGCTCGCCTGGTTGTCGGTCATCCAGGCCATCAGCTTGTTGACCGTGTCGTTGCTCCAGGCGCGCTTGTTGAGGTAGCCCATGACGTCCTCGCCGGCGCGCTCGGAGAACGCCTTGGTCACCAGCGTCTGGACCTTGTCCTTCGGCCAGTCGTTCTTCTTCGGGTCCGGGCAATCGGCGACCGTGTTGCAGCGCTTCCACTCGGCCTCGTCATAGGGCACGCCGTGCTCGAGCTTCACCATCTCGTACTTGCCGAGAAGCGCGGTCGGGGCCCAGTAGTAGCCCACCCAGCCTTCCTTGCGCTCGTAGGCCTTGGCGATCGAGCCGTCGAGGCCGGCGGCAGAGCCGGTGTCGACCAGCGTGAAGCCGGCCGCTTCCGCGCCGTAAGCCTTGTAGAGCTGGCTGGTCACGACCGTGCCGCCCCAGCCCTGCGGGCCGTTGTGCACGGCGCCCTTGCTCTTGTCTTCCGGATCCGGGAACAGTTCGGGGTGCTTCAGCGCGTCGTCGATCGTCTTGATGTCCGGATGGGCGTCGGCGATGTATTTCGGGATCCACCAGCCCTGGACGGCGGCGTCGGAAAGCGCGACGGCCGCGCCGATCAGCTTGCCTTCCTCGATGCCGCGGTTGACGACGTCCGGCAGCAGGTCCACCCAGCCTTCGGGCGCAAGATCCGGCTCGCCCTTCTCGATCATCGAGGTGATGGTCGGGACCGTGTCGCCGACGATGACCTCCGCGTTGCAGCCGTAGCCTTCGGTCAGGATGAACTTGTCGAGCGCGGCGAGGACCTCGGCGCTCTGCCAGTTCATGCTGGCGATGGTCACGTCGCCGCACTCGGCGCGTGCGGCGCCCGTCATGGCCAGGAGGCCGGCGACGAGGCAGGTGGAAGCAAGAAGATGTTTCATATCCGTTCCCTCATTTGCGGCGGTGTCGTTGTGCCCGTTCGAGCCCGCTGCACCGCCGCCGCGGGTCTCGTGATCCTCTGCGGATCGTTCTCGGACAGGCCGGAAAAGCCCCGTGGTTCCGCGATACCGCATCCTCGACTTTTGCAGCTACGGAGTCGAATGCCGGTACGAATGCGTCTGCCATTGACCCCAATGCGTCATGGAACCGTCAATTTTGCGCGACCGCCCCGACTTTGTCCAAGCGTGGGATCACCAGGGCAATGGTATGATACAATTCAGTTTTTTCAAACCGCAAAGAAAAGGCCGGCGTGCGCCGGCGTAGTTCCGTTGCGGGTCTGCACCCTGGAGGCGAAAATCAGGCCTCGCGCCGGCCCTGGATGACGTGCACGCGGCCGCCCACCTTCACGCGCTCGTAAAGGTCGATCACGTCGTGGTTGAGCATGCGCACGCAGCCGCTCGACATGGCCTGGCCGATCGACCAGGGCTGGTTGGTGCCGTGGATGCGGAACATGGTGTCGTTGCCGTTCTGGTATAGGTAGATGGCGCGGGCGCCAAGCGGGTTGTTGAGGCCGCCCGGCACGCCGCCGGCATATTTCAGGTTCTTCTTCGGATCGCGGCGGATCATGTTCGCCGTCGGGGTCCAGCTCGGCCATTCCGCCTTGCGGCCGATATAGGCGTTGCCCGCCAGCGAATAGCCCTGCCGCCCGACGCCGATGCCGTAGCGTATGGCCCGGCCGTTGCCGAGCACGTAATAGAGCCGGCGCGCCGGCGTGTCGACGACGATGGTGCCTGCCGCGTGGCCGGTGTCGTAGGCGACTTCCTGGCGGCGAAGCTCGGGCTTGATCTTGTCGAGCGGTATCGCCCGCAGCGGAAATTTCTCCTCCATGCGGTCGCCGTAGTTGGCGCGATCGCTGGTGCCGTTCGTCGCGCAGCCTGCGAGCAGTGCGGAAGCGCCGAGCAGGAATCCGCGGCGGGAAATCGACATGGTTAAAGCCCCTTGAATATTTCGTTCCTGGGGCTGGAAATTATGCAGTTATGGTTAAGCGAGGGTTAAGCGGCGCGCTGCGGTTGCAGGAAACGTTAAGGTGCGTGGCGGGAATGTGATCGGCAGCCGCGTCCCTCAAGGGCAGCCTTGCCTTTCAAGGAAGAGGGCCGCCCTCCACCCATCACATGTTCGGATAGACCGGCCCCTCGCCGCCCTGCGGCGGCACCCAGTTGATGTTCTGGTTGGGGTCCTTGATGTCGCAGGTCTTGCAGTGCACGCAGTTCTGCGCGTTGATCACGTAGACCTGCTCGCCGTCCTTCTCCACCCATTCGTAGACCCCGGCGGGACAGTAGCGCGTCGACGGGCCGGCATAGACGTCGAGCTCGGAGGTCTTCTGCAGCTCCGGGTTCTTGAGCTGGAGGTGGATCGGCTGGTCCTCCTCGTGGTTGGTGTTCGACAGGAACACCGAGGAGAGGCGGTCGAAGGTGAGGACGCCGTCCGGCTTCGGATAGTCGATCTTCTGGTGCTTGGCGGCCGGCTCCAGGCTCTGCGCGTCCGTCTTGCCGTGTTTCAGCGTGCCGAAGAAGGAGAAGCCGAACAGCGTGTTCGTCCACATGTCGAGGCCGCCGAGCGCCACGCCCACCGCCGTGCCGAACTTCGACCAGAGCGGCTTGACGTTGCGCACCTTCTTCAGGTCCGAGCCGATGGCGCTGTCGCGCCAGCCCTGCTCGATCTCGATGGGCTCGTCGTTGGCGCGGCCCGCCGCGATGGCGTCCGCCAGCTTCTCGGCGGCGAGGATGCCCGAAAGCACCGCGTTGTGGCTGCCCTTGATGCGCGGCACGTTGACGAAGCCGGCCGAGCAGCCGATCAGCGCGCCGCCGGGGAAGGACAGCTTCGGCACCGACTGGTAGCCGCCCTCGGTGATGGCGCGCGCGCCGTAGGAGAGACGCTTGCCGCCCTCGAAGGTGCCGCGGATCGCCGGGTGCGTCTTGAAGCGCTGGAACTCCTCGAAGGGATAGAGATACGGGTTCTTGTAGTTGAGATGCACCACGAAACCGACGGCGACGAGGTTGTCCTCCAGGTGATAGAGGAACGAGCCGCCGCCGGTCTTCATGCCGAGCGGCCAGCCGAAGGAATGCTGCACGAGGCCGGGCTTGTGGTTCTCGGGCTTGACCTGCCAGAGCTCCTTGAGGCCGATGCCGAATTTCTGGGGCTCGCGGCCCTCCTCCAGCTTGAACTTCGCGATGAGCTGCTTGGCGAGCGAGCCGCGCACGCCCTCGGAGATCAGCGTGTATTTGCCGAGCAGCGCCATGCCGCGGGTATAGTTCGGGCCGGGCTCGCCGTTGCGCTCGATGCCCATGTCGCCGGTGGCGACGCCGATCACCGCGCCCTCGTCGTTGTAGAGCACTTCCGTCGCGGCGAAGCCCGGATAGATCTCGACGCCGAGCTCTTCCGCCTTGGTCGCGAGCCACCGACAGACATTGCCGAGCGAGACGATGTAGTTGCCGTGGTTGTTCATCAAGGGCGGCATGAAGGCGTTCGGCAGGCGCACCGAGCCGGCCGGGCCGAGGAAGAGGAAATGGTCGTCCGTCACCTCGGTCTTGAAGGGATGGTCCGCGTCCTCGCGCCAGCCGGGCAGGAGGCGGTCGATGCCGATGGGATCGACCACCGCGCCCGACAGGATATGCGCGCCGACTTCCGAGCCCTTCTCCAGCACCACGACCGAAAGCTCGGGATTCACCTGCTTCAGCCGGATCGCCGCCGAAAGCCCCGCAGGCCCCGCGCCCACGATCACGACGTCGAATTCCATGCTTTCGCGTTCGGGGAGTTCCATTTCTTCGCTCATTCGTTTCTCCACCCCGCAACCCCTCAAAAGCCGCGGTCAGTCCCTCGGGTCGGCCTGTCATGACAAATACGGGAAACCTTGTCGAGCCGTTCTGCGACAGACTTTCCCTGCTTTTGCGCATGACCTCATGACATCGCCGAAAGTTTATTGACTTTAACGTAAACGTCAACAGAAAGTCGGCTGCATGTCCTTGCAAGACCCAAGGCCTGGAGAGGGGACTTCGTTCCGCCCCTTGCGGCCAGGTCCTTGATTTTCCGCGTGGCCTTGCCGCAAAACCGCTACGCACTTTCGCGCTGCATGCGCTATGCATGGCAGCCGGCCAACCGGCGGAGGATCGTCACCCATGTCCGAGCTTATCCGATCGCTCCAGCGCGACCTGAACGATTTCGGCGAAGACCTTCACCTTGTCGGAGCCGAGCGGCTGGCCGGCCGGCATCCCGGCGAGCATCGCGACAATTTCGCGGCGGGCGTCATGGCGGAGCCGGCGACGGCGGAAGCGGCGGCGGCCGTCGTGCGCTGGTGCGTCGAGAACGATGTCCCCGTCGTGCCGCAGGGCGGGCGCACGGGGCTCGTCGGCGGCGGCGCCAGCCGGCCGGGCGAGCTGATCCTTTCGACGGCGCGGCTGAACAGGATAGAGGCGATCGATCCCCTCGCCCGCACCGCCACCGTCGGCGCGGGCGTGACGCTGCAGGCCTTGCAGGAGGCGACGGCGGCAGGGGGCCTCACCCCCGGCATCGACCTCGCCGCGCGCGGCAGCGCGACGATCGGCGGCATGATCGCCACCAATGCCGGCGGCATCCTCGCCTTCCGCAACGGCGTGATGCGCCACCAGGTGCTCGGCATCGAGGCCGTGATGCCGGACGGCAGCCTCTTCAGCGACCTGACGCGTGTCGTGAAGGTCAGCGCCGGGCCGGACATCAAGCAGCTTCTCATCGGCTCGGAAGGCGCCTACGGCTTCGTCACCCGCGCCGTGCTGAAGCTCGAAAGCCTCAACCCGATGCGCGCCACGGCGCTCGTCGGCGTGCCGGACGCCGCGGCCGCCCTCGCCCTCGTCGCGCATTTCCGCGCCAGGCCCGCCTTGCAGCTCGAAGGCGCGGAGTTGATGTGGCACCGCTATTTCCGCGACAGCGCGGAGGAACGCGGCTTCGACCTCGGCTGGCTGGAGGACGGCGCGCCGGCGGTTCTGCTGGTCGAGGTTTCCGCGGCAGGCGAGGCCGAGGCCCGCGCCGCGCTGGAAGAAGGTCTTGCCGGGCTCTGGGAGGAGTACGGGCTGACGGGCGGCATCGTTGCCGCCTCGCTCGACCAGGCGCGCCGCTTCTGGGCGCTGCGGGAAGAGAGCGACTTCATATACCGCCGCCAGCCTTCCGCTCCCTCCTTCGACGTCTCCGTGCCGCCCGGCGCCCTCGACGCCTACGTGGCGGGCCTGCGCGAACGGCTGGACGCGGTCCGCGCCGGCTTCGACGCCTATGTCTACGGCCATATCGCGGACGGCAACCTGCACATTTCCGCGATCGGCCAGGGGGTGACGGACGCGGCGTTGAAGGAAGCGATCGAGGACGCGGTCTACACGGGCGTTGGCGAACGCGGCGGCAGCTTTTCCGCCGAGCACGGGGTTGGCATGGAAAAGCGGCGCGCCTACCTCACCTACGGCAACCCGGCCCGCCGCGCCGCGGCGCAGGCGATCAAGGCCGCGCTCGACCCGAAAAACCTGTTCAACCCGGGCAAGGTGCCCTTCCGGGCCATCTGAGCCCGATCATTCAAGGATTTCGTCATGGATCTTGGCATTACCGGCAAACGCGCCCTCGTCCTCGCCTCCTCCCGCGGCCTCGGCAAGGGCATCGCCGTGGCGCTCGCCCGCGAGGGCGCCCATGTGCTTCTGTGCGGCCGCAGCGCCGATGTGCTGAAGGCCAATTGCGACGCCATCAACGCGGACGGTCCGGGCCGGGCCGATTTCGTGCAGGCGGACCTTGCCGGCGAAAGCTTCGTCGAGACCGTGGAGAAGGCCGTTTCCGAAACGCTCGGCGGCCTCGACATCCTCGTCAACAATTCCGGCGGGCCGACGCCGGGCTCGATCGAGGACATGAGCGAGGAGAAGCTCGCCGCCTATTTCCAGTCGATGGTGCTGCGGATCATCACGCTCACCAACCGGCTGCTGCCCGGCATGAAGGCGCAGCGCTGGGGCCGCATCCTCACCGTCGCCTCCTCCGGCGTGATCGAGCCGATCCCCGGCCTCGCGCTCTCCAACACGCTGCGCCCGGCGCTCGCCGGCTGGTCGAAGACGCTGGCGAGCGAGGTGGCCGAATACGGCATCACCAGCAACCTGCTGCTGCCGGGCAGCATCTTCACCGACCGGCTGAAGAGCCTCGACGCCGCCGCGGCCGAACGCAGCGGCCGGAGCGTGGAAGAGGTGCGCGCCGCCGCGGAAAAGGCGATCCCCGCGCGGCGCTACGGCACCGTCGAGGAGTTCGCCGCCGCCGCCGCGTTCCTGTGCAGCGTGCCGGCGAGCTACGTCACCGGCAGCCTCGTCCGCTGCGACGGCGGGGCGGCGCGGTCGGTGTGAGGCGGCGGGAGGCTACCCCTCCCCTTGCCTTCCCTGCCCGCCTGTGCCATCTGGCGCGCTCTTCATTTTCGGCGCGCCCGCGCGCCCTTCACGCGGAGCCGCCTGCTCCGGTTCAATACAGTTCGGCATTCACAGGGGGCACGGCGATGGCACGGGCACTCGGGCTCGATTTCGGCACGACGAACACGGTTCTGGCGCTTTCGGCGGGTGGCGGCGCCACGCGGTCCATGCGGTTCGAAAGCAGCGCCGGCACGACCGACACGATGCGCACGGCGCTCTCCTTCATGAAGGATCCGATCGTCGGGGCGCAGGCGCTGAAGGTCGAGGCCGGACAGGCGGCGATCCGCCAGTTCATCGACAATCCCGGCGACTGCCGCTTCCTGCAATCGATCAAGACCTTCGCGGCAAGCGCCCTCTTCCAGGGCACGCTGATCTTCGCGCGCCGCCACGCCTTCGACGACCTGATGGAAATCTTCCTGCGGCGGCTGAAGGCCTATGCCGGCGCCGAGTGGCCGGCGGACGTCCCGCGCGTCGTCGCCGGGCGGCCGGTGCAGTTCGCCGGGGCTGCTCCGGACCCGGCGCTGGCGCTCCAGCGCTACAACGCGGCGCTGACGCGGCTCGGCTTTCCGGAAATCCACTACGTCTACGAGCCGGTCGCGGCCGCCTACTATTTCGCGCAGACTTTGAAGAGCGACGCCACCGTGCTCGTCGCGGATTTCGGCGGCGGCACGACGGACTATTCGCTGATCCGCTTCGAACGGCAGGCCGGCCGGCTGACGGCGACGCCGATCGGCCATGCGGGCGTCGGCATCGCCGGCGATCATTTCGATTCGCGCATGATCGACCGCCTCGTGGCGCCGGAAATCGGCAGGGGCACCTTCTTCAGGAGCTTCGACAAGGTGCTGGAGGTACCCTCCGGCTACTATGCCAGTTTCGCCCGCTGGAACCAGCTGTCGATCTTCAAGACGACGCGCGAATTCTCCGACCTCAAGTCGCTGGTGCGCGCGTCGATGGAGCCGGAAAAGCTGGAGCTCTTCATCGATCTCGTCGAGCACGACGAGGGCTATCCGCTCTACCAGGCGATCTCGGCCACCAAGATGGCGCTGTCGGACGCGGAGGAGGCGCCGTTCGACTTCGCCCCGCTCGGGGCGGCCGGCCGGAAGACGGTCAGGCGCGCCGACTTCGAGGACTGGATCGCCCCGGACCTTGCCCGCATCGAAGGCGCGCTCGACGAGGTGCTGGAGAAGACGAACACGGCGCCGGGCGCCATCGACAAGCTGTTCCTGACCGGCGGCACCTCCTTCGTGCCGGCGGTGCGGCGCATCTTCACGCGGCGCTTCGATGCCGGGAGGATCGAGAGCGGCGGCGAGCTCCTGTCGATCGCCCACGGCCTCGCGCTGATCGGCGAAAGCGACGACGTGGCGCAATGGGCCGCATGAGCGCGGGCGCTTTCCTCCCGCGGCCCGCTTCGATAATGTGCATGCCATGAACGCCGCCAGAGACCTCCATCCCGAGCAATTGCGATCGCTCCTGCACTTCTATGCCGATGCCGGCGTGGAATGGCTGCTGGAGGAAGAGGCGGTCGACCGCATCGCCGCGTTCGAGGCGATGCGCGCGGCGCGCGTTGCAGCCGCGCCCCCGGAGGCCTCGCCCGCGCAGCAGCCGGCCCGGCCGGCACCGGCGCGGCAGGAGCCGGCGCGCCCCGCGGCCCCCGCCCCGATGCCGAACGTGGCGATCCCGGACGGCCAGGCGGTGGCCGAGGCCGAGTTCGCCGCAGGCAGCGCGCGCTCGCTGGAGGAGCTGCGCACGGCGATGGAGGCCTTCAACGGCTGCAACCTGAAGACAAGCGCCCGCTGCCTCGTCTTCGCCGAAGGCAAGGCCAAACCGTCCGTCATGGTGATCGGCGCCATGCCGAGCGCCGACGACGACCGCGACGGCCTGCCCTTCTCCGGCCGGCAGGGGGCGATGCTCGACCGCATGCTCGCCGGCATCGGGCTCGGCCGGGCGGAGCTCCTGCTGACCAACGTCGTGCCGTGGCGCCCGCCGGGCAACCGGCCGCCCTCGCAGCGTGAGGCCGACATCTGCCGGCCCTTCATCGAACGGCAGATCGCCCTTGCCGAACCGAATCACCTCCTGATCCTCGGCAATTTCGCCGCGCGGTTCCTGTTCCGCTCCAACGAAACGATCCACCAGTTGCGCGGCGAATGGCGCAACATCGAGGTTTCTGGCCGCACGATCCCCGCTTTTGCAACGCTGCACCCGCAGGATCTCGCGTCGGCGCCGATCAGCAAGCGGCTCGCCTGGCAGGACCTGCTTACGTTTCGTGCAGGGCTGAAGGGCTGATCTCAAAAGGCACTTTCAGCTTTTTCAAGGACTTGGCGCTCCGCTTTGCCGCCGTTGTCCCAATCTGTCCGCGAATCTGCCTCAAGCATGAACAAAATCTTTCAGCAGCCATGCGAATTGCACATATCTGCCGGGCAGAATGTCGCATTGCAAAATCCATGTTGCGGCGCAATATAGCGACACGGGAGGACAGGATTTAAGGAACAGACCCATGACCGCCCGCTTTCGGCCCATCCATTCGAGCTTCGAGACGCTCCGCCATTCCGGCCTGCGCGCCGGCCATGGCTTCGGCGGCATCTCGGCCCCGGCCAACGAGCAGCTCACGGCCGCCGGCTTCGCCCGCATCAATCGCCCCGTCCAGCTCTTCTCCGAATTCATCCAGCGCTGAACGGATGCACGGCGCCTCGCGCCTTTCGACGCAAGAACCAGGAGCACGACATGGCTAAGTTTAGCAAGCTGATGTCCGACATCGCCGATATTCGCAACGCCGTGAACGCCGCGCGGGAATATTCCGTGCTGGCCTCCCTGCCGCGCGATGCCGCGCAGCGCCGCGACCCGCTCAAGGCCTTCCTGCCCAACTGAGAAGCGGCCGGGCTTTGAAGCCGACCGGCATCGTGCTAACATCGCCATCGTGAGGAGGTGAGACGAATTTCCTCCGGTGGAGACCGGGCCGAAGCCCGGCCTCAGTTTCTTAGCTGATCGTCAGGGTGAAGCGCCAACCTCTGAACCTGATCGTCAGCGTAAGCCGGATTCTCAAACGTCTCACCTCCTTTCATTTGCCGGGCATTTCACCCGGCAGCATTTCTTAGCACAACCCTTCCGGGAATTGCGCGGCCTTCCTGAAAATCTCCCTGGTTTACGCCAGAACCTGTCGCAGTGGACAGCGCGCCGCCGCCGCAATAGAGCGACATTCCGAGATCGAATGCCCTCTTAGCGGAGCCTCCATGCTGGCGAGCCTTGTCTCCATCCTGAGCCTGATGCTGTCCACCCTGCTGATGATGGTGGCCTTCGGCCTGCAAAGCTACGTCGTTCCGGTGCGTGCCGTCGCGGAAGGCTGGTCGACGCAGACGATCTCGATGATCGCGACCGGCTATACGATCGGCTTCACCCTCTCGTGCATCGTCACGCCGAAATTCGTGCTGCTCGTCGGCCATGTGCGCGTCTTCGTGGCGCTGATTACGCTGCTCGCCATCGGCATCCTGCTCTGCGCCCTCGTCGTCGACTGGCGGGCCTGGATGCTGTTCCGCGCCATGTCCGGCTTTGCCATCTCCGGCAGCTACCTCATCGTCGAAAGCTGGCTGAACGAGCGCGTGACGAACGAGAACCGCGGCTCGGTCTTCTCCATCTACCTGATCACGACGATGGTCGGCACGATCGGCGGACAGTACCTGGTCCCGCTCGGCGATCCGTCCAACACCTCGCTTTTCATCCTGTGCGGTATCATCTTTTCCGTCGCGCTGCTGCCGACCGCCCTCACCTCCTCGCCGCTGCCCGCACCGCCGACGCAGGCGCGCTTCAACGTGCCGGCGCTCTACCGGCGCTCGCGGGTCGCCGTCGTCGGCGCCTTCCTGGCCGGCGCGCTGTCGGGCGCCTGGCTCAACCTCGGCGGCGTGTTCACGCAGCGCACGGGGCTGACGACCGCCGAAGGCGCGACGCTGCTTGCCTGCGTGCTTCTCGGCAGCGCGCTCTCGCAGATCCCGATCGGCCGCGCCTCGGACAGGATGGACCGCCGCCTCGTCATGGTCGCCTGCGGCGCGGTCGGCACCATATCCTGCCTGGTGATGGCGGTCGTCGCCGGCGGGCCGCCGGTGCTGCTCTATGTCGTCGCCGCCTTCGTCGGCTCGGTCCTCTTTCCCATCTACGCGCTGAACGTCGCCCATGCCAACGACCGCGCGCAGCCGGACGAATATGTCGAGGTCTCCTCCGGCATGATGATCGTCTACGGCTTCGGCACGATTTCCGGGCCGCTGATGGTCGGCCCGATCATGGACCGCTTCGGGCCGGGCTCGCTGTTCGTCGTGCTGGCGGTCTACTTCCTGCTCTACGGCGCCTATGCCGCCTGGCGCATCAGCCGGCGGGAGGAGAACGACGGCCTCGTCGCGAAGACGGACTACCAGGCGATGGCCGTGCAGCCGCTCGCCGCCGATGCGGCGGCTGCGGCCCTCCAGCCGGACGCGGTGACGGACGAGCGGGTCGAGGACACGACGACGCCGGAATGGCGTCAGCCCTGAGGCGTCTGGTGCCGGAGCTCGGCCCGGCGCTTCAGCGCGAGCCGGTGCTCGCGGAAGATGACGAAGATGCCGGCGCTGACGACGATGGCGGTGCCGATGAGCATGGTGCTCGTCGGCACGTCGCCGAACAGGACATAGCCGACGACGATGCCGAGCACGATCGACGTATACTCGAACGGCGCGATGGTCGAGACGTCGGCATAGCGGTAGCTCGCCGTCAGCAGCAATTGGGCGACGCCGCCGCAGAAGCCGGCGAGCGCCATCAGGCCGAGCGCCTGCCAGCTGAGCGCGGCCCAGCCGAAGGGCAGCGTGCCGAGCGAGAAGACGGAGGCGAACAGCGAGAAATAGAGCACGATGGTCGGCGTGCGCTCCGTCTGCACCAGCTTGCGCACCAGCACCATGGCACAGGAGCCGAGCACGGCGAAGGCCAGCATGGCAAGCGCGCCCATCGCCTCGGAGGAACCGAAACCGCCCTCCCGGAACAGCGTCAGGCGCGGCCAGCTGATGATGCCGACGCCGGCGAGCCCGATCAGGACCGCCGTCCAGCGATAGATGCCGACCCTCTCCTTGAGGAAGACGGCGGCGACCACCACCGTAAAGAGCGGCAGGGCATAGCCGAGCGCGATCGATTCGGGCAGCGGCAGGTGCACGAGGCCGTAGAAACCGAAGCCCATGGAGAGGATGCCGACGAAGCCGCGCCTGAAATGGCCGAATATGTCGTTCGTGCGGAAGGCGTCGCGCAATTGGCCGTGGGCGGCGAGGAAGACGAGGATCGGCACCATGGCGAAGGCGGAACGCAGGAACGTGATCTGCCCGGCCGGAATGTCCTTGCCGGCCGCCTTGATGAGCGTCGACATGCAAAGGAAGATCACCACGGAAGCGACCTTGAGGAAAATCCCCTTCATGGGATCGGGAGACTGCATGTCCATGCGGGGAACTCGTCACGGCCGGCAGGCCATGGCAACGGGCGTTGAGGAGACAGGAAAACCGATTCAGAGGATTGCAAGTCTAGCGGGATTGTCCGCCGGGTGGGATCAATTCTGGTGATGCGTCGCAGATAATTTTGATCGGAGCGGGACGGGAACGGACTGTGCCGGCATGGCACGAATTTGTGAATTGGCGAAGCAGCTGGAAATGAGATGTTAAGCCAATACGCATATCTATTCATGGAAATTGGGGGCAGACCGACCCGGCGGCACGTCGTGCGAGAGCGACACGGGGCCGGACGGCAAAGAGCAGGACATATCCATGCGGACAGAGAACGGCCGGATCATCCATCTGGCAGACTATCGCCAGACTGACTTCGTTCTCGAGCGCGTCGACCTGACCTTCGAACTGGACCCGACGGAAACCAAGGTCGAGGCCCGGCTGATCTTCCATCGCCGCGAAGGCGCCGACCCGGCCGCGCCGCTCGTTCTCGACGGCGACGAGCTGACGATGACCGGCCTGCTCTTCGACCAGGCGGAGATGGACCCGTCCCGCTACGACGCGACGCCCGACAGCCTGACGATCCGCGACCTGCCGGCGAGCGAACCCTTCGAGATCACGATCACCACGATGATCAATCCCGAGGCCAACACGCAGCTGATGGGCCTCTACCGCACGAACGGCGTCTATTGCACCCAGTGCGAGGCCGAGGGCTTCCGCCGCATCACCTATTTCCCCGACCGGCCGGACGTTCTCGCCGTCTACACGGTCAACATCATCGCCGACAAGGCGAGCTGCCCGCTGCTTCTTTCCAACGGCAACTTCCTCGGCGGGGCGGGCTACGGCGAGGGCAAGCATTTCGCCGCCTGGTTCGACCCCCACCCCAAGCCGTCCTACCTCTTCGCGCTCGTCGCCGGCGACCTCGGCGTGGTGGAGGACACGTTCGTCACGATGTCCGGCCGCGAGGTGGCGCTGAAGATCTATGTCGAGCACGGCAAGGAGCCGCGCGCGGCCTATGCGATGGATGCGCTGAAGCGCTCGATGAAATGGGACGAGGAGGTCTTCGGCCGCGAATACGACCTCGACATCTTCATGATCGTCGCCGTCTCCGACTTCAACATGGGCGCCATGGAGAACAAGGGGCTCAACGTCTTCAACGACAAATACGTGCTCGCGGACCCCGAAACGGCGACCGACCAGGACTATGCCAATATCGAGGCGATCATCGCGCACGAATATTTCCACAACTGGACCGGCAACCGCGTCACCTGCCGCGACTGGTTCCAGCTGTGCCTGAAGGAGGGCCTGACGGTCTACCGCGACCACGAATTCTCCGCCGACCAGCGCTCGCGCGCCGTCAAGCGCATCGCCGAGGTGCGGCACCTGAAATCCGAGCAGTTCCCCGAGGACGCCGGGCCGCTCGCCCATCCGGTGCGGCCGACGAAATACCGCGAGATCAACAACTTCTACACGACGACCGTCTACGAGAAGGGCTCCGAGGTGACGCGCATGATCGCGACCATCCTCGGCCGGGACGGCTTCAAGAAGGGCATGGACCTCTATTTCGAGCGCCACGACGGCGACGCCGCGACGATCGAGGATTTCGTCAGGTGCTTCGAGGATGCGAACGGCGTCGATCTCGGCCAGTTCTCCCTCTGGTACAGCCAGGCCGGCACGCCGCTCGTCAGCGTCTCGACCGCCTACGACCAGGCGAGGGGCGAATTCACGCTGTCGCTGGAGCAGATGATCCCGCCGACGCCCGGCCAGAGCGCCAAGGAGCCGATGCACATTCCGCTGCGCTTCGGCCTCATCCTCGCCGACGGTTCGGAAGCAAGGCCCGCCGCGGTCAGCGGCGCGGAGGTGACCGGCGACGTGCTGCACCTCAGGGAGCGCCGCCAGACCGTCACCTTCTCCGGCATCGCCGCGCGCCCGGTCGTCTCGCTCAACCGCAGCTTCTCCGCGCCGGTCAACCTGCATTTCGAGCGGCTGCCGGCCGATCTCGCCCACATCGCGCGTCACGACAGCGACCTCTTCGCCCGCTGGCAGGCGCTGAACGACCTTGCGCTTCCGAACCTCGTCGAGGCGGCCCGCAAGGCCCGCGCCGGCGAGCCGGTCGAGACGAACGCGGTGCTCGCCGACACGCTGATCGCCATTGCCGGCGACGAGGCGCTGGAACCCGCCTTCCGGGCGCAGGCGCTCGCCCTGCCCTCCGAATCCGACATCGCCCGGGAGCTGGGCAGCAACAACGATCCCGACGCCATCCGCGCCGGCCGGGAGGCCGTGCTCGCCTTCATCGCGAACCGCGATCCCGCCGTCTTCGCCGAGCTCTTCGACGGTCACCGCACCGAAGGCGCCTTCACGCCGGACGCGGCGGGCGCCGGTCGCCGCGCGCTGCGCAACGCGGCGCTGGCCTATCTCGCCGTCTCCGACGGCGCGCCGGCCCGCGCGGCGGAGGCGTTCGCGTCCGCCGACAACATGACGGACCTCAGCGCCGCGCTCACCGTGCTCGCCCACCGCTTCCCGGACGCGCCGGAAACCACGCAGGCGCTGGAGGCCTTCCGCGCACGCTTCGCCGACAATGCGCTGGTCATCGACAAGTGGTTCTCCATCCAGTCGACCATTCCGGGCGACGGGGCGCTGGCGCGCGTCAAGGCGCTGATGGAAAGCCCGCACTTCAACAAGGCGAACCCGAACCGGGTGCGCGCGCTCGTCGGCACCTTCGCCTTCTCCAACCCGACCGGCTTCAACCGGGCGGACGGCGAAGGCTACCACTTCCTCGCCGGGCAGATCCTGGAGATCGACCCGAAGAACCCGCAGCTCGCCGCCCGCATCCTCACCTCCATGCGCTCCTGGCGGGCGCTGGAGGAGGTGCGCTCCGACCACGCCTGCGCCGCGCTGCGCACCATCGCGGCGGGAGAAAAGCTCTCCTCCGACGTGTCTGACATCGTGGAGCGCATGCTGAAGGCATGATCCGGCTTACTTGTCCGGCGGGCAGACGCGGATGCGGTGGCCGTCCGGATCGAGCGCGACGAAGGTGCGGCCGAAGACGGCCGTGAACGGCGGCTGCTCGATGGCGACGCCGGCTGCCTTCCACTTGTCGTGCAGGGCGTCGATGCCGTCGTCTCCGTCCATGGCGATAGCGATTTCGCATCGCTGGCCGGTCCCGCCGGAAACGAAGTCCGTCGCGGCCGTCGACCACAGGCCGAGGCCGAGCCCGTTTGCGAACGCGAAACCGACATAGCCCGGCGACTGGAAGACCGGCGCCTGCTCGAGAAGCTTCTCGTAGAAGCGGCCGCTGCGGGCGGGGTCCTCGACATAGAGGATCACGAGGTTCGGAGAGATCATTGGAAGCGTCCTTTCGCTGTGTTGGCGGAAGGACGCTAGGCGACAACGCTGCCAGAAAGTGGCAGTATCGTGCGATGGCCCGTTCGGAAAGACTGCTCGCCCTCCTCCAGGTTCTCAGACGCCACCGGCATCCGGTGAGCGGCGCCGTTCTTGCGGCGGAGACCTGCGTCAGCATCCGCACGCTCTACCGCGACATCGCCACGCTCCAGGCGCAGGGCGCCGACATAGAGGGCGAGCCGGGCGTGGGATACGTGCTGCGGCCCGGCTTCATGCTGCCGCCGCTCATGTTCTCGCAAGGCGAGCTGGAGGCCCTGATCCTCGGCTTCCGCTGGGTGCAGAAGTTCGCCGATGTCCCGGTGACCAGGGCGGCCTCGGACGCGCTTGCCAAGATTTCGGCCGTGCTGCCGGCGGAATTGCGCGATGAGCTGGAAAACACGGCTCTTCTCGTCGGGCCTCGCCGGATCGTCGACAGCGAGGTGATCGATCTTGCGCTGCTGAGGGCGGCGATCCGGCGCGAGCGCAAGCTGCGGCTTGCCTATGCGGACGGGGCGGGCACGCTCACCGAACGCGTCGTCTGGCCCGTCGCGCTCGGCTATTTCGAGGAGACGCGGATGCTCGTCGCCTGGTGCGAGGCGCGCGATGACTTCCGGCATTTCCGCACCGACCGCATGCGCGAGATCGCACTCATGGACACGCGCTATCCGCGCCGGCGCGCCCAGTTGATGAAGGCGTGGCGCGAGAAGGAGAACGGCCCGCGGCGGCGCGATGGCGCCCAGAGCTGCGCCGACCCGGTTTGAACTGCGAAATCGCACCCGTCAGAAATGGTTAAAGGACTTTTACCTTTTCTTCTGGACAAGCCGAATCACAATTGATTCATTAGGGCAGATTCGGGCGAGCGGCGCGCCGAATCACGAGAGGGTTACAAGGTTTATGACTATGGCGGACGCGCAACGAGGACGCGCAGCCGGCGGGTGGACTCGTCTCAAATTTCCGGGAATGGCGGCCTGGGAAAATGAGCTGACGGGACAGGCGAAGATTTTCGCCGGACCTGCCGCACGGCATCTGACACGGGCCGAGCCCGTGCTGAAACGGTCGATACCGATCCTGATCATCGCCTTCCTGTCCGTGGTGGCCATCTCGCGGATGGTCGGCATCCTGGTCGAGCACGACCGGATGGACACGGGCGTGCGCGATGTGACATCGCTGACGGCAATCGCGGTCGGCGCCGTCTTTTCCGGCCCCATGGCCGAGAGCCTGGCGAGATCCGACCGCATGGCGGTGGAGGCGGCGCTGTCCGTGCACCTGCCGCAGGACCGCATGCAGCCGGGCGGCATCGTCCTCTTCGTCGAGGAGAAGGGCCGCGTCTTCGGCGCCTCGCTGGCGGCCGCGCGCTATGTCGGCCAGTCGCTCGCGCGCTTCTCGCCGGACCTTGCGGCCACCCAGTATTTCGGCGAGCCGGCCGGCGTCTTCCGCACGCGCATCGGCGGGCAGGACTACTATGCCTCGCTGGTGCAGATGCCGCGGAAGGGCGGCTTCATCGTCGTCGCCAATCCGCTCGGCCAGCTCGCCGTGCTGTGGCGCGACGAGGTGGCGCTGAACGTCACGCTGTTCTCCGGCATCTCGGCCATCCTGCTCGTCATCCTCTACGCCTATTACATCCAGGCGAAGCGGGCGCGCGATGCGGACGCGATCTTCGCGGAATCGAACCTGCGCGTGGAGACGGCGCTCGCCCGCGGCCGCTGCGGCCTGTGGGATTTCGACCTCACGAACCGGCGGCTGTTCTGGTCGCGCTCCATGTACGAGATGCTCGGCATGCCGCCGCGCGACAGCGTGCTTTCCTTCGGCGATGCGGCGCGCCTGATGCACCCCGACGACGACGGCATCTATCAGGTCGCCCGCGCGGTTGCCCGCGGCAACGCCAAGCAGGTGGACCAGGTGTTCCGCATGCGCCATGCGGAAGGCCACTATGTGTGGCTGCGCGCCCGCGCCCAGCTCATCCGCATGGCCTCCGGCCGCATGCACATGATCGGCATCGCCATGGACGTGACGGAGCAGCACCGGCTCGCCCAGCGCTACCAGGAGGCCGACCAGCGGCTTGCCGACGCCATCGAATGCACGTCCGAAGCCTTCGTGCTGTGGGACAAGCACGACCGGCTCGTCATGTGCAACGCGCACTACCAGCAGGCCTACGGCCTTCCGGACGAGGTGCTCGTGCCCGGCACGGACCGCGCGGCGGTGCACGCCGCCGCGGCCCGCCCAGTCATCGAGCGGCGCATCGCGGATGCGGACGGCACCGGCATCTCGCAGACGAGCGAGGTTCAGCTTGCCGACGAGCGCTGGCTGCAGATCAACGAGCGGCGCACCCGTGACGGCGGCCTCGTCTCCGTCGGCACCGACATCACCATGATGAAGCGCCATCAGGTGCGCTTACGCGAATCCGAGCGCCGCCTGATGGCCACCATCGGCGACCTTTCCGCCTCCCGCGCCAAGCTGGAGCGGCAGAAGGCGGAGCTTTCGCTGGCCAACGCCAACTACCAGGCGGAGAAGGAGCGCGCCGAGGCGGCGAACCGCGCCAAGTCGGAATTCCTCGCCAACATGTCGCACGAGCTGCGCACGCCGCTCAACGCCATCCTCGGCTTCTCGGAAATCCTCCAGAACCAGATGTTCGGTCCGCTCGGCTCGGACAAGTACCGCGAATATTCCCGCGACATCCACGAGAGCGGCAAGCATCTGCTCAACGTCATCAGCGACATCCTCGACATGTCGAAGATCGAGGCCGGCCATATGCGCATCAGCTGCGAGACGGTCGACCTCGCGCCGCTGATCGAGGAGACCCTGCGCCTCACCATGCTGCAGGCGCAGAAGAAGAGCATCACCGTGCGGCAATCCTGCCCGGAGAACCTGCTGACCGTCGCGGACCGCCGCGCCATGAAGCAAATCCTCCTCAACCTCCTGTCGAACGCCATGAAGTTCACCAACGAGGGCGGCAAGGTGGAGGTGCGCGCGCGCAGGGTGGGCGGCGCCGTCACGCTGACGATCGCCGACAGCGGCATCGGCATCCCGAAATCCGCCCTCCAGAAGATCGGCCAGCCCTTCGAGCAGGTGCAGAGCCAGTACGCCAAGAGCAAGGGCGGCTCCGGCCTCGGCCTCGCCATCTCCCGCTCGCTCGCGCACCTGCACGGCGGGGCGATGCGCATCCACTCCATCGAAGGCAAGGGCACGATCATCTCCGTGCGCATCCCCGACCGGGAACGGCTCGCGGCGCTGCATCTGGCGGCGGCGTGAGAGGGTTGCAGGTGTTTACCCCCCTCTGCCCTGCCGGGCATCTCCCCCTCAAGGGGGGAGATCGGCAAGAGGCGGAACCTTCGCTCAAATTGCGCTGTTAGAGATAGGCAAGACCGTGCCCCATCCAATCTCCCCCCTTGAGGGGGAGATGCCCGGCAGGGCAGAGGGGGGTGCCAAAGACGCGACGTTTATGCCTTCACCACCCCCTGGAAAATCTTGCGCACCGCCTTCGACACCCGGCGGACCTCCGCCTCCAGGGTGCGTAGGTCCGGGCAGTCGCCGGCGCGGCAGACGAGGTCGACGAGGCCGGCGGGGGCTTCCTTCGGGTCGAAGCTTCCGTCGATGCTGAGGCGCACGATCTGCGAGACCTCCGTATAGAGGACGAGCGCCTTCTGCACCGTGTCGAGGTCGTTCGGGTCCATCATCGCCGCGCCGAGCACGGCCAGCGCATCGCCCGTCGGCAGCGCCTTTTCCGGCTGCGGCGCGCCCCGCGCCGGCGCGACGAGCGCGAGGAACTGCGCGATGAACTCGATGTCGATCAGCCCGCCGGGGATGAGCTTGAGGTCCCAGATGTCCTTCGGCGGCTTTTCCTTGTCGATGAGGTCGCGCATCTCGGCGACGTCCTTCGCGACCTTCGCCGCATCCCGCCTGCGGGCGAGCACGGAGCGGAAGATCGCCTCCGCCTCCTTCACGAGGCTGTCCTCGCCGCACAGCACGCGCGCGCGCGTCAGCGCCATGTGCTCCCAGGTCCAGGCCTCCTCCGCCTGGTATTTCGCGAAGGAGGTGATGCGCGTCGCCACCGGCCCCTTGTTGCCCGAGGGGCGGAGCCGCATGTCGACCTCGTAAAGCACGCCCTCGGCGGTCGGTGCGGAGAGCGCCGCGATCAGCCGCTGGGTGATGCGGGTGAAATACTTGACGTTGTCGAGCGGCTTGGGACCGTCGGACTCGAAGGCGTCGCCGTCGTGGTCGTAGAGAAGGATCAGGTCGATGTCCGAGCCGGCGGTCAGCTCGAAGCTGCCGAGCTTGCCCATGCCGACCAGCGCCACGCGCCCGCCGGGGAATCTTCCATGCGCCGCCTCGATCTCCGCGAGCACCGCCTTCAGCGCCGCCGCGACGATGAGGTCGGCGACATGGGTGAAGGCGCGCGCGGCCTGCTTTCCGCTGATCGCGCCGGTCAGAAGCCGGATGCCGATGAGGAAACGCTGCTCGGCGGCGATGATGCGCAGGCGGTCGAGGATCTCCTCGTAGTGCCGGGCGCCGGAAACGAACCCCTCGATGCGCTCGGCGAGATAGGCGCGGGTCGGCAGCTCGGCGAGGAGGGTGGGGTCCAGCATGCCGTCGAACACATGGGGCTTTGCCGCGATCACCTCGGCAAGGCGCGGCGCGGAGGACATGATGTTGACGATGAGGGAGAGCAGCGCCGGGTTGTTGCCGAGGAGCGAGAAGAGCTGGATGCCCGCCGGCAGGCCGGAGATGAAGTTGTCGAAGCGCAGCAGCGCCTCGTCCGCCCGCTTGCTCTCGCCGAAGACGCGCAGGAGCTCCGGCGTCAGTTCGGTCAGCCGCTCGCGCGCCTCGACGGACTGCGTGGCGCGGTAGCGGCCGTAGTGCCAGGTGCGGATTGTGCGGGAAATGTCGGCCGGGCGCTCGAAGCCGAGGCGCTTCAGCGTCTCCAGCGTGTCGGGATCGTCCTTCTGGCCGGTGAAGACGAGGTTGCCGGTCTCCGAGGAGAGCTTCGCCTCCTGCTCGAAGAGGACCGCATAGCGGCGCTCGACGGTCTTCAGCACCTCGACGAGCCGTGCGGAGAAGGCGGCCGTGTCCGCAAAGCCCAGCATGAAGGCGATGCGCTTCAGCTCGGCCTCCGCTTCCGGCAGCACGTGGCTCTGCTCGTCGCGCACCATCTGCACGCGGTGCTCGACGTCGCGCAGGAACCAGTAGGCCTCGGTCAGTTCCTCGGCGGTCGCCGCGTCGATCCAGTTCGCCCTGGCAAGCTCCCGCAGCATCGGCTCCGTCGCCCGCAGGCGCAGCGCCGGCACCCGGCCGCCGGCGATCAGCTGCTGGGTCTGCACGAAGAACTCGATCTCGCGGATGCCGCCGCGGCCGAGCTTGACGTTGTGGCCCTTGACCGCGATCTCGCCGTGCCCCTTGTGCACGTGGATCTGCCGCTTGATCGAATGGATGTCGGCGATGGCCGCGTAGTCGAGATACTTGCGGAAGACGAAGGGGGTGAGCTCCTTCAGGAAGGCCTCGCCGGCCGCAAGGTCGCCGGCGATGGGCTTGGCCTTGATGAAGGCCGCGCGCTCCCAGTTCTGCCCCCTGCCCTCGTAGTAGAGCATGGCCGAATCGACCGAGATGGCGAGCGGCGTGGCGCCCGGATCGGGCCTGAGGCGCAGGTCGGTGCGGAAGACGTAGCCGTCCGCCGTGCGCTCCTGCATGATGCGGATCAGCCGGCGCACGAGGCGGGAGAAGGTCTCGACGGCCTCGCTCGGATCGGCCGCGATGTCCGCCATCGGATCGAAGAAGACGACGAGGTCGATGTCGGAGGAATAGTTGAGCTCGGCGGCGCCGAGCTTGCCCATGCCGAGTACGATGAGGCCGGACCTTTCGCCCGGCCGGGCGGGGTCGGGCAGCGTCAGCTTGCCGCTCTCGTGCGCCGAGAGGAGGAGATGGTCGATTGCGGCGGAGGTGGCGGCGGTGGCGAGATCGGTCAGGAGCGTCGTGGTGCGGCGGGCGTCGAAGATGCGGGCGAGGTCGGCGAGCGCGGTGAGGAAGGCGACCTCGCGCTTGGCGAGGCGCAGCCGCGTCATCAGCGCGGCTTCCGTCACCTCGCCGTCCCCCGGCTCCCAGGCCTTGCGGGCGCGGGCGATGGCGGCCTCGACGGCCGGCAGGACCGGCTCCTCCAGCGCGCGGGCGAGAAGGCCGGGATCGATGCGGGCGGTGTCGCGCAGGTAGGGCGAGAGCGTGAAGGCCGCGACGATAAAATTCCTGAGCGGCCCCTCCTCGCCGAGAAGTTTCGCGATGGCGGCGTGGTCCCTGCCCCAGTCCTTGAGGTCGGACAGGACCGACTTGACCTCCGTCTGGCTCAACGGCCGGATCGGAGAGGCCGAAAGATCGGAAAACCGCGTCGCTTCCGTCACGCTCATGATGCCTCCTCGCCTTTTCAGACGAGGTGTATCAGTCCGGGCGGACGGGGAAAACCATCCTGACCGTCAGCCCCCGATTGTTTTCCCGCCCGGGATGGGTCGCATCCAGCTCCAGCCGGCCGTGATGCATCTCCATCACGGCGCCGACGAGCGAGAGGCCGAGGCCCGTGCCGGGCTTGGAGCGGCTGGCGTCGAGGCGCACGAAGCGCTTCACCACGTCCTCGCGCTTGTCGTCCGGCACGCCGGGGCCGCTGTCGGCGACCGAGAGCACGACGTCGCCGCCCTGCCGGGCGAGCGAGACGCGGATCTCCGGCTCGCCGCCGCTGCCCTCGGCATATTTGATCGCGTTGTCGATGAGGTTGCCGAGCGCCTGGCCGACGAGCTCGCGGTTGCCGTTGATCTCGATGCCGTCCGTTATTCCGGTGACGAGCCTGAGGCCGGACTCCTCGGCGACGGGTTCGTAAAGCTCCGCGCTGTCGTGGGCGATGCCGCTGATATCGATGGCGCTCATCTCCGCCGGCGCCTGCCCCGCCTCGACGCGGGAGATCATCAGGAGCGCATTGAAGGTGCGGATGAGCTGGTCGGATTCACCGATCATCTCTTCCAGCGCCATGCGGTGGTCCGCCGCCTCGCCGGCGGCGAGCGCCGCCTCCGCCTTGTTGCGCAGGCGCGTCAGCGGCGTCTTGAGGTCGTGCGCGATGTTGTCGGAGACCTGCTTCAGCCCCTCGTTCAGCTTCTCGATGCGGCCGAGCATGGTGTTGAGCGATTCGGAGAGCCGGTCGAACTCGTCGCCGGAACCGCTCGTCGGCAGGCGCTGCGAGAGATCGCCCGCCATGATGCGCTGGCTGGCGTCCGACATACGGTCCATGCGCTTCAGCGCGTTGCGGCCGATCAGGTACCAGATGGCGAGCGCGCCGACGCCCATCACGCCGAGCGCGACCATCAGCGCCTGGCGCACGAGCCTGCGAAAATTCTCCGGCTCGCCGAGGTCGCGGCCGACGAGCACGCGCAGCCCGTTGGACAGCACAATGACCTGCGCATAGGCCATCGGCCGGTTGTTGCCGCGCGCCTCCTCCTGGTAGCGCTGGTAGCGGAACGGCGTTTCGGTCCAGCCTTCCGTGTCGAGCACGCCGGGCTGGATCGACGCCACGTTGCCGGCCAGCACCTCGCCGGTGGGGCTCGCGATGATATAGAGGTTGGCGCCCGGCTGGCGGGCCCGCCGCTCCAGCGTGCGCAGGAGGCCGTTCATGCCGCTGTTGTCGAAGATGCGCTCGATCTGCTCGGTTTCCTGCGCCACGGCCTCGCGCATCTGCTGCCGGAGCAGGCCCTCCGACATCGAGGAGACGTAGAAGACGAGGACGGCCGCGCAGGCGGCGAAGAGCAGCAGATAGACGGCCGAGAGGCGGACCGCCGTGGTACGGTAGAGGGCGGTCAGCCGGCCGAGCAGCCTGTTCATGGGATCAGCCCGCCGCCTCGTCCTTCATCATGTATCCCGCGCCGCGCACGGTGCGCAGCAGCGGCTGGTCGAAATCCTTCTCGATCTTCGAGCGCAGTCGCGAGACATGGACGTCGATGACGTTGGTCTGCGGGTCGAAATGGTAGTCCCAGACGTTTTCGAGCAGCATGGTGCGCGTCACCACCTGGCCGGCATTCTTCATCAGGTATTCGAGCAGGCGGAATTCGCGCGGCTGGAGGAGGATCTCCCTGCCGGCGCGCTTGACGGTGTGGGAAAGCCGGTCGAGCTCGAGGTCGCCGACGCGGTAGACCATGTCCTGCTCGGGCGTTCCCTTGCGCCGGCCGAGCACTTCCACGCGCGCCAGGAGCTCGCTGAAGGCATAGGGCTTCGGCAGGTAGTCGTCGCCGCCGGCGCGAAGGCCCGTCACGCGGTCGTCCACCTGGCCGAGGGCGGAGAGGATGAGCACGGGCGTATGGATGTTGCGGCGGCGCAGCTCCGAGATCAGCGACAGGCCGTCGCGGCGCGGCAGCATGCGGTCGATGACCAGCACGTCGTAGCTGTTCTCGGTGGCGAGGAAGAGGCCGCTCTCGCCGTCGCTTGCATGGTCGAGCACGATGCCCGCCTCGCGGAAAGCCTTGGACAGATAGGCGGCCGCCTCCAGATCGTCTTCAACAATCAGTATCTTCATCGCACGAACCTTACAGCATGTTCCGCGGGACTTGGCCAGTGAGCCGCATCCCGATACGGCGGCGCCGCGAAACCTTGCGATCTCGCGGCGCCGCCCGGGCAGGGAAATGAGAGCCGATCAGCCCTGATCGATCGGCAGCGCCAGGAAGCGGCTGCCGTCGTTGGTCTCGACCTGGAACAGCGCCTTGGAGCGGCCGTCCTTGCGGGCATTGTTGATGACCTTCACCACGTCCTCGGCGGACTTCACGGCCTGGTTGTTGACGGAGGTGATGCGGTCGCCTTCCTTCAGGCCCCGCTCGCTGGCGTCGGAGTCCGGATCGACGGAGGAGACCGTCAGGCCGTTGTCGCCGGGGGTGACCGTGATGCCGAGGTCGGCGAGCGCCTGCTCGCTGGCCGGTGCTTCCGGCTCGGTTTCCTCGGTGCCCGTCGAAGCCTGGACCTGCTCGCCTTCGAGCGTGCCGATCTCGACCTGGACGCTCTCGGACTTGCCGTCGCGCCAGACCGAGACGTCGACCTTGGTGCCGGGCGCGATGTCGGCCACGCGGCGGGCGAGCTCGCGCGGGGTCTTGACCGGCTCGCCGTCGAGCGCCGTGATCACGTCGCCCTTCCTGATGCCGGCCTTGGCGCCGGGCGAATCGGCCTGCGGCTCGACCACGAGGGCGCCGGCGGCGTCCGCAAGGCCGAGCGAGTCGGCGATGTCGCGGGTCACCGGCTGGATCTGCACGCCGAGCCAGCCGCGGTCGACCTTGCCGTCCTTCATCAGGTCGGCGACGACGCCCTTGGCGACGGAGGCCGGAATGGCGAAGGCGATGCCGACATTGCCGCCGGACGGCGAGAAGATCGCGGTGTTGATGCCGACGACCTGGCCGTTGAGGTTGAAGGTCGGGCCGCCCGAATTGCCGCGGTTCACGGCGGCGTCCACCTGCAGGTAGTCGTCGTAGGGGCCGGAGCCGATGTCGCGGCCGCGGGCCGAGATGATGCCGGCCGTCACCGTGCCGCCGAGGCCGAACGGGTTGCCGACGGCGACCACCCAGTCGCCGACGCGGATCTGGCTGTCGTCGGCGAAGCTCACATAGGTGAACTTGCGCTTGTCCTTTTCCTCGACCTTCAGCACGGCAAGGTCCGTGCGGCTGTCCTTGCCGACGAGCTTGGCGTCGAGCTCCGTGCCGTCGTTCATGACGACCGTGAAGGCCGAGCCGTCGCTGACGACGTGGTTGTTGGTGACGATGTAGCCGTCTTCCGAGATGAAGAAGCCCGAGCCCTGCGCGCTCGGGCGCAGATGCTTGCGGCCGGGGCCGCGGCGGTCGCCGAAGCGGCGATCCGGGCCGCGGTCGTCACGGAACTGGTCCTGGCCGCCGAATTCGCGGAAGAAGCGCTTCAGCGGGTGGTCGTCGGGCAGTTCGTCGAAACCGCGGCCGCCGAAGTTGAAGGAGAAATTGCTCTCGTCGCCGGACGGCTTGACATCCGACTGGACGCGGACGGAAACGACGGCCGGGGAGACGGCCGAGACGACGTCGGCGAAGCTCGCGACCTGCGGCGCCTCGACGGAAACGGCTTCCGCAAAACTTTCGGTGACGCGCGCGGGAATGCCGGTCGCAAGCATGACGGCCGCAAGCCCTGCGACGGTGGACGTCTTCAGTGCGGTCTTGAGGCCCGGACGGAATGCTGAAATCTTGGACATTCTTTGCACCTTTTCTCTGCTTTCAAGGGCCGCGTTCGGCAGCCGATGACGAAGAGATAGGCCGCTTCACATTACGGTGCACTATCCGGTGCATGAATTTTTCGTAATGTTGGGCGAGATGGCGGGAACAGCGAATAGCGAATAGCGAATAGCGAATAGAGCCAACACACGCTCCTCCCTATTCGCTACTCCCTATTCGCTATTCGCCTGTCAGTTTCTCCAGCTCCGCCTTCTCCGCCTCCGAAAGCGGCGTTCCCGTCGGCTTTCCGCCGCGCCTGCGCACGAAAAGGAACATGGCCGTGGCGCCGGCCAGGAAGAGCACGACCGGCGCGCCCCAGAGCAGCAGGGTCTCGCCGCGAAGGCGCGGGTTGAGCAGCACGAACTCGCCGTAGCGCGAGACGACGTAGTCGATCACCGCCTCGTCGCTGTCGCCGTTCTTCAGCCGCTCGCGCACGAGGAGGCGCAGGTCACGGGCAAGCTCGGCATTGGAATCGTCGATCGACTGGTTCTGGCAGACCATGCAGCGAAGCTGCGCGGAAAGCGCCCGCGCGCGCGCCTCCAGCGCCGGGTCGTCCAGCACCTCGTCCGGATTGACGGCGAAGGCCGGCAGGGCGGCGAGCACGAAGGCGGCGGCAAGGAGCAGGCGGCGCATCATTCCGCCGCCTCCAGCGCGGGCTTGCCGGCCTTGCGCGCCTTCTGCGGCGCGCCGACGCGCAGGCGCCGGTCGAAGAGCGAGACCGCGCCGCCCGCCATCATGATCAGCGCGCCGATCCAGATGCACAGGATCATCGGCTTCCACCAGACGCGCACGACGATGCCGCCGCCGGCCATCGCGTCGCCCAGCGACACGTAAAGCTGGCTGAGGCCGAAGGTGCGGATGCCCGCCTCCGTCGTCGGCATGCGGCGCGCGGTGTAGAGGCGCTTGGAGGACCAGACGTCGGTGACGATCACGCCGCCGCGCGCCACGGTGAAATGGCCGGACTCCTCCGAATAGTTCGGTCCCTGCCCGCGGCGCATGCCGTCGAAGGTCAGCGTATAGCCGCCGGCCTCCACCTGCATGCCGGGCTTCATCTCCACGACGTGCTCGGTCTCGAACGCCGTGACGGCGATCACGCCGATGACGGTCACGCCGATGCCGATATGGGCGAGCGCCGTGCCGAAGGCCGAGCCCGGCAGGCCGACGAGGCGGCGGAAGGCGACATCGCCCTTGACCCTGCCGATGCCGGCGCGCAGCCACAGGTCCGTGACCGCGCCGGCGATGAGGTAGAAGCCGATGGCGAGGCCGAAATAGGCGAGCACCGGCCCGCCGTTCTCGGCATAGACGACCAGCGCCGCCAGCACGAGGCCGATGCCGGCGGCCGCGAAGAGCCGCTGTCCGGCCGCCAGGATGTCGCCGCGCTTCCAGGCGAGCAGCGGCCCGAAGGGCACGGCCAGCAGGAGCGGCAGCATCAGGAGGCCGAAGGTCAGGTTGAAGAAGGGCGCGCCGACCGAGATCTTCTCGCCCGTCAGCGCCTCCAGCACCAGCGGATAGAGCGTGCCGGTCAGCACCGTCGCGGCGGCCGTCGTCAGGATGAGGTTGTTGAGCACGAGCGCCCCTTCCCGCGAGATCGGCGCGAAGAGGCCGCCGGCCTTCAGCGTCGCCGCCCGGAAGGCGAAGAGCGAGAAGGCCCCGCCGATGAAGAAGACGAGGATGGCGAGGATGAAGACGCCGCGCGTCGGATCGGTCGCAAACGCGTGCACGGACGTCAGGACGCCTGAGCGCACCAGGAAGGTGCCGAGCAGCGACATGGAGAAGGTGAGGATCGCGAGCAGCACCGTCCAGATCTTCAGCGCCTCGCGCTTTTCCATGACGAGCGCGGAGTGCAGCAGCGCCGTGCCGGCGAGCCAGGGGATGAAGGAGGCGTTCTCCACCGGGTCCCAGAACCACCAGCCGCCCCAGCCGAGCTCGTAATAGGCCCAGTAGGAGCCCATGGCGATGCCGGCGGTGAGGAAGCTCCAGGCGGCGAGCGTCCACGGCCGCACCCAGCGCGCCCAGGCCGCATCGATCCGCCCCTCGATCAGCGCCGCGATGGCGAAGGAGAAGCAGACGGAAAAGCCGACATAGCCGAGATAGAGCAGCGGCGGATGGATGGCGAGGCCGATGTCCTGCAGGACCGGGTTGAGGTCGCGCCCCTCGGCCGGCGCGGGCGAAAGGCGCAGGAACGGATTGGAGGTGAGCAGGATGAACAGCGCGAAGGCCGTCGAGATGAGGCCCTGCACCGCAAGCACGTTGGCGCGCAGCCGCTCCGGCAGGTTGGCGCCGAAGGTCGCCACCAGCGCGCTGAAGAAGACGAGGATGAGGAGCCAGAGCAGCATGGAGCCCTCATGGTTCCCCCAGACGCCGGAGATCTTGTAGATCATCGGCTTCAGCGAGTGCGAGTTCTCCCAGACGTTGGCGACCGAGAAGTCGGAGACGACATAGGCGAAGGTCAGCACGAAGAAGGAGAAGAGCACGAGCAGGAAGCCGGCGAGCGCCGCGGCCGGCGCCACCGCCATCAGCGAGCGGTCGCCCCGGATCGTGCCGGCGAGCGGCAGCACGGACTGGACGATCACCGTCGCCAGCGCCAGGACCAGGGCATAGTGTCCGAGCTCGATGATCATTTGATCGTTTCCTTGCCGGAAAGCTCGACGCCCTGCGCCTTCAGCCGGTCGGCCACGTCCTTGGGCATGTAGGTCTCGTCGTGCTTGGCGAGCACCGTGTCGGCGACGAAGAGCCCGTCCGGGCCGAAGGCGCCCTCGGCCACCACGCCCTGCCCCTCGCGGAAGAGGTCGGGCAGGATGCCCGTATAGGTCACCGGCACCGTGGCGAGCGTGTCCGTCACCGTGAAGGTGATGGTCGAGCCTTCGCCGCGCTTCACCGTGCCGCTTTCCACGAGGCCGCCGAGGCGGATGCGCGTGCCCGGCTCCACATTGGCCTTGGCGAGGTCCCCGGGCACGTAGAAATAGGCGATCGACTGGCTGAAGGCGAACATGACGAGAAGCACCGCCGCCACGAGGAAGGCCACCCCGCCGCCTATGACTGCCAGACGTTTCTGCTTGCGTGTCATTGTCCGCTACCCTCGGCCGGAATTGAAAGGTCCCGGGCCAGCGCCAGAAGCTGTCTGCCGCTCTCGCTGTCCGCCGGGAAGGTCTTCAACGCCGTCTGTAGCGCCGCTTCGGCCTTCGGCCTTTGATCCAGCACAACATAGGAACGGATGATGCGCATCCATCCTTCGAAATTGTCGGGATTTTCCTCGAGTTTCGCCGCAAGGCTCTCCACCATGCCGGCGATCATCTGCTGGCGGTCGCCCGCCGGCATGTCCTCGGCCGCCGCCACGTCCTCCGCCGTCGGGTTGCCGGGCCGGCCGGCCGTCCCGCCGCCCTGCCCCTCGGCAAGCGCCGCGATGTGCCGGTTGACGAGCGGCAGCCAGGGCGCGTCGGCCGGCGTCTGCCTCGCCAGCGCCTCGAAGGCCGCGCGCGCCTCCGCCCGCTTGCCTTCCTGCTCCAGCGCCAGCGCGAGATAGTACCTTGCGCGCGGATTGTCCGCCTTCAGCTTCAGCGACTGCTCCAGCCGGGCGCGCGCCTCGGCCGTCACGATGCCGTTGGAAAGCGCGATCAGCGTCTCGGCGTGCCCGTCCAGCCGGTCCTGGCTCGGCCCGAGCAGGCGGATCGCCTCGGAGAAGGCGTTCGCCGCATCCTCCATCCGCCCGCCCCGGTAGTAGATGGGCGCAAGGAGGTCCCAGCCGGCGCCGTCGTCCGGGTTGCGCGCCAGATGGTTTTCCGCCCGCGCGATGAGGATGTTGATGTCGTTGCCGGGATTGGCGAGGCGTTCGGCGAGCGGCTGGGCCGGAAGGTCCGGCCGGCCGCCCACCAAGTAAAGACAGAGCCCGATGGCGGGCAGCGCCACGATCACGAAGGCCTGCGCCAGCCGGTTGCGGCGCCCGGCCGGGCTCGTCCGGTCCTTCGCCTCGGCCTTGCTGGCGGCGATCAGCCGGCGCGCGACCTCCGCGCGGGCGAGCTCCGCCTCGGCGGGGCCGATGAGGCCGGTCGCCTCGTCGCGCTTCAGCTCCTCGAGCTGGTCGCGGTAGACCTCGACGTCATGGCTGGCGTCGCCCGCCGCCGCCACGGGGCGGCGCAGCAGGGGAAGAAGCAGGACGGCCGCGACGGCTGCCGTCAGGATGGCGACGAGGATCCAGAAAAACATGACCGTTCAAATACTGGAACGCCGAGGCTTTTCCAATTCCCCAGGGAACAATGACGCAAAATTGAGGCGTTTCGCCGCAACGGCCGGACGGTCCCGTAACGGGCACGGACCGACTCCGGGGGAATTCCCGTGAAGCCGGTTCAACGGAATCCCATTAGGATCTTGTTTTTTCCGCATTATCCGACGCCGCCGCGATGCCGCTTCGGCTGGAAATGTTCTAGGAAAGCGGCGTCCAGGCGCCGTCCGCATTGCGGCAGGCCGCGCCGCGCGTCGTGGTATCTCGGCCCTCCACCGTCAGCGTATGGCTGTACTGCCGGCAGTTCTGCGAACCGACCTGGTAGGGCGCGGCCGCGACGACGGAGCCGACGATGCCCTTGCCCTGCCAGACGACGGGCTGGCCGCCGGGCGCGGCTTCCAGCGCGCGGTATTCGGCCTCAAGCGCCCGCTGCATGTCGGCCCTCGAAAGCTGCGCCGCCGCGTTGCGGCTGACGAGGCCGCCCTGCAGGGCGGTGATATAGACGGCGGCACCCTGCGGACCGGCCGCGATGAGGCCGCCGGCCACACCCCTGCCGCCGGACGTCGTCGTGCATCCCGAAACTGTCGCTGTTGCCAGAAGGAGGGGGAAAAAGGCGCCGCGCAAACCCGTCTTCATCCGCTGGGACCGTCTCTCTTCACGCAAGGGGCGGCACGCCGCACCGTAACTCTTCACTCCCGCGATCCTCATTGCCGCGAGCTCCTTCCTTTTTGCATTGTCCGCCGCCTCAGGCAACATCCTTTGTGACGGCGGGCAGAACGAGCCGCGCCAGCAGGCCGCCGCCGGAACCCCTGGAAAGCCCGAAGGTTCCCTGGTACTCCGACGCGATCTCGCTGACGATGGACAGGCCGAGCCCGGTGCCCGGCTTGCTTTCGTCGAGCCGCTTGCCGCGCTTCATCGCCTCGCGGATCTCGTCCGGCTCCAGGCCCGGCCCGTCGTCCTCGACCTCGATCACGACCCAGCTCTTGCGCGCGTCGTCATTGCCGCGCACCTCGGCCGGCGCGTTGAGGACGCGGGTGGCGACGGTCGTGCGGGCATAGCGCGCGGCGTTTTCCAGGAGGTTGCCGACGGTCTCCTCGACGTCCTGCTGCTCCATGGCCAGCACGAGGCCGGGCGGATCGACCGTCAGCGGGAACTGCTTGTCGGCGTTGAGCCGCCGCATCACGCGCACCAGCCGTTCAAGCGCCGGCTGCGCCTCGGTGCGGGCGAGCACCGATTCGCGCTGGGCGGCGATGCGGGCGCGGTTGAGGTAGGACTGCACCTGGCCCTGCATGGCCTCGGCCTGCGTCTTGACCAGCTCGCCCTGCGGCGCCGCGATGAGGCGCGATTCGTTGAGCAGCACGGCGATCGGCGTCTTCAGCGAATGGGCGAGGTTGCCGACCTGCATGCGCGCGCGCTCGACGATGCGCCGGTTGCTGTCGATCAGCGCATTCACTTCGCTCGCCAAAGGCAGGATTTCCTTTGGGAAATCGCCGTCGAGCTGCTCGCTCTCCCCGGCCCGGATCTTCTCCAGCGCCTTGCGCGCGCGGTCGAGCGGCTTGAGGCCGATGAGGATCGCCGCCGCGTTGAGCAGGAGGCTGCCGACGCCGAAGCCCGCGAGCGCCAGGTAGAGGCTGCCGGAGAAGTCGTCGATGTCGTTCTCCAGGACGTCGCGGTTACCCACCACGCGGAAGCGCGCCGTGCGCCCCTCGTCGTCGAGCACCACTTCCGTCTCGCCCACCTCCACCTCGTTGCCGAAGGAATCGATGGTCGTGTAGAAGCGCTCGTAGCGCGTGTCGAAGGGAATGCTGTCCGTGTCGGGGATCGGGATGCTGCCGGTGCCGAGCGAGGCCGAGGTCAGGGCTTCGCCCTCCAGCGCCCCGCCGATCGGCTCGACGATCCAGTACCAGCCCGATTGCGGCTGGAAGAAGCGCAGGTCCCCGAGCTGCGGCGTGCCGGCAAGCCGCGTGTTCTCGCCCGCCGAAACGGAGTTGATGACGTTGTAGAGCTGCGCGCGCAGGAGATCGCGGAAGCTCTTCTCCGCGCTCTGCCGGTAGAGCGTGGAGATGACGACGGCGATGACGACGAGCGCCACCGCAGCCCAGAGGGAGGCGAGGAAGAGGACGCGGAAGGTGAGCGAGCGGGAGCGTCTGGCGCTATTTGCCATTGGCCGGGGCTTGCATCCGGTAGCCGAGGCCGCGCACGGTCTCGATCAGGTCGACGCCGATCTTCTTGCGCAGGCGCCCGACGAAGACCTCGATCGTGTTGGAATCCCGGTCGAAGTCCTGGTCGTACATGTGCTCGACCAGCTCGGTGCGCGAGACGACCTCGCCCATGTGGTGCATGAGGTAGGAGAGCAGCCGGTACTCGTGCGAGGTGAGCTTCAGCGTCTCGCCGTTGACGGTCGCCTTGGAGCCCTTGGTGTCGAGCCGCACCGGCCCGCAGACGATGTCGGGGCTCGCATGCCCCGCCGCGCGGCGGATCAGCGCCCGGATGCGCGCCAGCACCTCCTCGACGTGGAAGGGCTTTGCCACATAGTCGTCGGCGCCCGCGTCGATGCCGGCCACCTTGTCGCTCCAGCGGTCGCGGGCGGTGAGGATCAGCACCGGCATGGACTTGCCGTCGGCGCGCCATTTCTCCAGCACCGTGATGCCGTCCATTTCCGGCAGGCCTATGTCGAGGATGATGGCGTCATAGGGCTCGGTGTCGCCGAGATAGTGGCCCTCCTCGCCGTCGAAGGCCTGGTCCACCACGTAGCCCGATTCCTTCAGGGCCTCGCTGAGCTGCCGGCTCAGGTTGACGTCGTCCTCGACCACCAGGATGCGCATTCGCCTCTTCTACCTCCATCAAATCGCCCGGGCGAACCGCCCGGCGGCCTCACATCGGCACGCGCACGGTCACCTTGCGCGGCCGGGCGTTGCCCTTTCCGGGCACCAGCACGGTCACCACGCAGCTGTCGCCGCTCGGTTCGGCCGAGAGAAGCTCGCCGCCGGTCTGGGCCACCACCTGCGCGGCCGCATTGCTGCAGTCGCCTGCCACCTGGACGACATCCCGTGCGGCGCCCGTATCGAGGGGCGCCGGGAGCATCAGGCTGGCCGCAAGCGCGGATATGAGAAGTGGCGATGCCATGAACATACTTTCAGGTGCGGATCATTCTGATGCAAGCAATAAACGATCCACGCTGAATGGCAAATGAATGCAACCGGCCCTCCGGCGGCGCGTCACGTCACGCGCCGGCGCGCGGAAATCCGGCCGATCAGGGCGACGAGACCGCCGAGCGTGCCGATCGCCGCGACGACGAGATCGGCAAGTTCGCCCTCGTCGCCGGCCGTCACCTCGACGCCCGCCGCATTGGCGAGCGAGGCGAGAATCGCCGTCAACGCGCCCCAGACGGTGCGGGACTGGTACCAGGCTTTCACGTCGTTCATGGCTTTTCCTTTCCGGGCGTTTCCAGCCGAAGCGTCATCGCTTCGGCGTCGGTAAAACGAGGATCTAGAGGTTGAGCGTGGCCTCGGCCGGCAGGCCGAGCGGCACCGCGCGGCCGAGCTGGCGCACGCGGATGGCGATCGTCGCCTGCGGGGCGCCGAAATCGGCAAGCTCGTCCGCGGCGGGATAGGCATAGGACGGCGCGCCGGTCTCGACGCTGCGCACGACCGTCCCGCCCGAGAGGATGTCGAGGCGGTAGGCCTCGCTTGGCTCGTCCAGCGGGATTTCGGCCGCAAGCCAGCTGTCCGAATCGATCCGCCCGCGCCGCACCCAGGAGAACCGCGCGATGCCGTCCGCCCCGCGCCGGGCGCGAAGATGCACCGGCGAAAGCGGCGTCAGCGCGCGCAGCCCGCCGGCGAAGGCGAAGGGGCCGGCCTGCGCCTCCGACACGCCCACCGCGTCGACGACCCAGTTGGAAGGGCGCCCGACCTCCTCCACGTCGAGGCCGAGCGGCCGCACGGCATCGTCGAGCACCACGGCCTGCGCCCCGGCGGCATGGCCGGCCGCCATGGCGTCCTCCGTGCCGCAGAGGGCGCGCAGGAGGCCCGACAGCCGCCAGCGCCCCGGGGCGATCTCGCTCGCGTCGCGGAAGCCGACGATCTCCCATGCGCCGTTTCCGGCGCGAAGGGCGATGCGGTTGGCGCCGTTCAGCACGCTCACCGGGTCGGCGGAGGCGAGCCCGCCCGAGGGCAGGTCGAGCACGACGGCCCCGTTGCCGTCGAAGCGCCCGACGATGCCTTCGCCGAGCGGCTCGGCGAGCCATCCGATCCGCGCCGGCCGGTCGAGGCGCACCCGCACGCGGTAGCCTTCGGTCCCTTCGGAGCTGGACACGACCATGGAGCGCCACGGCCGGGCATAGGCGGCGATGCAGGCGAAGTCCTGCGGCTCGCCCGAGCCGAGGACCGGAAGGTCGAGGAAGGCGACCACCGGTGCGAAGGCGTCCGCCGGCCCCGCCCCGTTCACCGGCCGGCCGCCCCCGCCCGGCATCGGCGCCCCGCTGTCGCCCGCCGCGATGCCCCGCGCCTCCACCTCGCGCACCAGCCCGTCGGTGATGCCGGTGATCAGGAAGCGCCCCGCCGCCCCCCCGGCGAGCCGCACCACGTCGCCGGGCGTGAAGCCGAGCGCCGTCGGCGGCAGGCGGAAGGTGACGCGCCGCTGGCCGGCGCGGTGGTCGCGCAGGGCCGTCTCGACGCTCGCCGCCGCGGCGTCCGCATGCAGCACCGCCGGCAGGGACATCCGCAGCACCCGGTCCGTGTCGCCCGCCATGCGCCGCGAGCGGGTGGTCACGCGCGGATGGGCGCCCGTTTCGTCGAAATGGTCGAGGATCGCCTCGCCGGCGAGGTCGCTGACATGGCCGCGGCTCTCCTCGAAGAGCGCCTCGCCGGGGCGTTCGGCGAGGACGTCGAGGTCGGCGGCCGGCAGGGCCGCCTTCAGCCGCGAGCGGAACGTCAGCCGCCCGTCCGCCTCCAGCGCGTCGATCTGGAACGCCGCCATGAGGGGTTCGAGCAGCCCGCGCGCCGAGGCCTGCTCGCCCTGCACGAAGCCCGGCAGGTCGCCCGCCACGCCGGACACGTCGAAATCGGCGAAACCGTGGTCGGCGAGGATGGAGGCGATGACGTCCGCGAGCGTGGCCGCG
Organism: Shinella agrisoli; assembly: GCF_046557955.1. Lineage (NCBI taxonomy): Bacteria > Pseudomonadati > Pseudomonadota > Alphaproteobacteria > Hyphomicrobiales > Rhizobiaceae > Shinella > Shinella agrisoli. The sequence continues at coordinate 132,617 of NZ_JBJIEP010000010.1, forward strand.
CCGAGCCGGCCGTTCAGCCAGTGCCCGCGCGGCCAGTTGACCCCGTCGGCCCACAGCGCAACGTTCTCCGGGAAGGCCGGATAGGGCCGCGCGTCCCAGGTCCAGAGGAAGATGCGGCCGGGATCGACCATGCCCGGCTCCGGCCCGCCGCCCTGCCACCAGTCGTGGTGGGCGTCGAGGAAGCGGCGCTGCGTCGAATCGCTGCGCGCGCCGCCGGAATGGTAGGGCAGCGCGTTCTCGACGCTCTTCATGTCGACGAAGGTGTTCGGCTGGTTCGCGCCCTTGTCGATCGCCGGGCAGCCGAGTTCCGTGAACCAGACCGGCTTGGAGCGGGGCACCCAGGCGGTGGGGGCCGGCATTTCCGCTCCCCCCGGCGCGCGGTCGTAGTGCAGGTTCGTCCACCAGCCCTCGATGTCCTTGTAGCGGAACACCCAGGGCTTTCCCGCCGCCCCGTCGGTGATCGGGGTGCGGTTGCGCGCCCTGCGGTCGGCGTCGCTGGCGTAGTACCAGTCGAAGCCCTCGCCGCGCGCGATCATGCCGCGCATGCCCGCCGCGTCCTCCGCATGGCGGAACCCGTCCGGGTTGCCGGCAAGGGTGTCGCCGTCCTGCCAGTCGGACAGCGGCATGTAGTTGTCGATGCCGACGGCGTCGATGGCGGGATGGGCCCAGAGCGCGTCGAGATGGAAGCGCACCTCGCCGCTGCCGTCGTCCGGACGGAAGCAGGAATACTCGCTCCAGTCGGCCGCATAGGTGATCTTCGTGCCGGGGCCGAGCACCGCGCGCGCGTCGCCGGCAAGGTCGCACAGCCCCTCGACGAAGGGAAACAGCCCCGCCCCGTCGCGCAGCCAGGTCAGCCCGCGCATTTCCGAACCGATCAGGAAGCCGTCGACGCCGCCGGCCGCCTGCGCGAGCCAGGCGTAATGCAGGATCATCCGGCGGAAGCCCTCGTCGCCGGACGGCGCCGCGACGCTTTCGCCCGAAACGGAGAAATGCCCCGCCTGGGCATTGCCGAGGAAGGCGGCGACCTGGTCCCGCGCCGCGTCCGTCCGGTCCGCCGAGGGCGGATGGCAGGTGATGCGCCCGCGCCAGGGATAGACGGCCTGCTCCGGCCCGCCATAGGGATCGGGCAGGCCGTTGCCCGCCGGCACGTCCATCATCAGGAACGGATAGAGGTAGACCTCCAGCCCCCGCGCCTTGAGGTCGCGGATCGCCGCGATCACGCTCGCATCGGAGGGCGTGCCGCCGTAGGCCGCCGCCCCGCCGCTCCGGCTCACCAGATAGGCGTTCGCCCGCGTCAGGCCGGCGACGCTCCACGGCCGCGTCTCGGCGCCCCGCGCGCGGGCCTCGACGCCCGGCACGATGCGGCAATGGCCGGCCCTGAGGTCGGTCCCGAACCAGGAGACGACGAGCGCCACGCGTTCGAGGTTCGGGCACAGGCCCTGAAGGTCGGAGAGCGCGGCGAGCCAGTCCGTCGAGGACAGGACCATGTTGCGGTTGAGGTGGCGGGCCGAGCCCGCGCCGGACCCCTCCGTCACGAGCCGCGGATCATAGCCGTGCTCGCTCGCGCCGGGGATGATGGTGACCGCGCGGATCTTCCCTTCGAGCGATCCGACCGGCCTCACCACCTCGAAGTGCAGGACGGGGATGCGGTTGCCGTAGGCGTCGAGCGGGAAGCGCTCCAGCACCACATAGGCGAGCCCGCGGTAGGCCGGCGTGTTGCCCGCCCCCTGCTTGGCCTCGATCAGCGGGTCGGGCGGCTGCGTGTGCGCGCCCGTATAGACCCGCACCAGGAGGGCCGACAGGTCGAGCTCGCGGCCGTCCGCCCATATGCGGCGAACGCCGGCGATGGGGCCTTCGCAGAGGCCGACGGCGATATTGGCGAAGTAGCGGTAGGTCTGGGTCCGCGGCCCGCTCGCCTTGCCGCCGCCGCGCTCGGTGATCACCTGCTCCTCGAAGCGCGTCGCCCAGATCAGCGTGCCGCCGACGCGCGCCGTGCCGTAGACCCGGCTGATCGCCGTGCCCTCCTCGGCGCCCGGAACGCGGGCATCGGCGAGGCGCGGGCCGGAGACGGTCCTGCCGCCGTTGATGAGGGCGCGGTCGACGGCGGAGCCGGCGAGCGCGCCCGCCGCCCGCCCGACGATCGCGCCGAGGGGGCCGAACACGCTGCCGAGCGCGGCGCCGGCCGCCTGGAAGAGAAGGGTCGCCATGGATCAGGAAAGCTCCGGGAAACGGAAGACGCCGGCGATGCGCCGGCGCCAGGCGGGCACGAGCGGCGATTCGATCACCGCCGCGTGCTCGTAGGCATGGATGAAGCGGTCGTGCGGGGCGGCGATGCCGGCATGCTTGGCCGCCGTGCCGTCCCGCCAGCGGAAGACGATGAGGTCGCCCGGCCGCAGCGCCCTGGGCGGCAGGGCCGGCCCGCAATGCCGTGCAGCCGCCTCGAGAAGCCGTTCCTCGCCGGTCCGCTCCGCCCAGTCCGGCGCGTAGGGCGCCGGCACCTCCGGCTCCGCGCCGTAAAGCTCGCGCCAGACGCCGCGCACGAGGCCGAGGCAGTCGCAGCCGACGCCCTTGCGCGAGCCCTGGTGCCGGTAGGGCGTGCCGATGAACGTGCGCGCGACGGCGACGACCCGCGCGCCGAAGGGCTCAGTCATAGAGCGGGCTCCCGTCGTGCACGGTCTCGCCGTCGGCATAGCCGTAGCTGAAGTCGCTGCCCGGCATGTGCGGGAAGCCCTGGAAATTCAGCCCGTTGCCGAACTTCTCCCGGCAGGTGGAAAAGCGCTTGTCGCAGCCCGCCGTCACCTCCAGCGCGTCGCCGGCGGCGACCTTCGCCGCCATCGGCAGCCAGAGCGTCAGCTCGTCCGCGCCGTCGATCTTGCGATGGTCCTCTATGTCCGCCGAGAGGCCGGCGGCCGCGCCGCTCGTGAAGGCGGCGACGCCGTAGCGGAAGAAGCGGCCGGCAAAGCCGGAAAGGCCGCTCACCCGCACATGCATGTCGTCCGGCACGGCGCTCACCGTCGCCGCCGCGCGGTAGGCGGCGATCTCCACGCCGCAGCGGCGGTCGCCCAGCACGGCGTCGCACTGGCGGCCGTAGATGCGCCCGCGCACCTGGTCGAGCCGGTGCGTCAGGCGCCTCAGCTCCGCGCGGAAAAGCCCGCCCTCGCGCCGCACCTCGCCGAGCTCGGCGGTCCGCAGCAGCAGGTGCTGCGCGGTGTCCTGCCAGTTGACCGTGAAGACCTCCACCGTCGCTCCGTCGTAGCGCCCGGCGGAAAGGTCCTCGGGGCGGATCGCGTCGGCGGAAAAGCCGCCGGAGACCTCGCCGCCCTCGGCCGAAAGCCCGTTGCCGTCCTCCGCCTCGCTCGCCTCGAAGCCGCTCGCCGCGAGATAGGTCAGCCCGCCGAAGGAAAGGTCGCGGTCGTGGTCGGTGAAGCCCATCACCGTGCCGTCCTGCCGCGTCACGCGCCAGGCATGGCAGAGCGTCGTCGCCCCGCCGTCGAGATGGGCCTTGAGCCCGCTCGCGATGGTCCTCATGGCTTGATCTCCACAAGCGGAATGGAAGGGATGCGCCCGGCGTCGAACTGGGCGAGGTCGATGTCGATGCGGTCCGTGTCGAAGCGCACCGGCACGTCGAACTCGAAGCCGGCCCGGACGGCGCCCGACGCCGGCACCTTGCCCGGCTTGAAGGTCACCGTCCCGGCCGCCGCGTCCACCGTGTAGTCGGCCGCCGGCACGGGCATGCCCGCCACCGAGACGGCCACGGTGCCCGCCACGGGCTTGTCGATCCGGCGCACCGTCTCGCCGCCGGCGTCCGCATAGCGCTTGACGAGCTGGAACGTCGCCGTCGCCCCGTCCGCCGCGCCGAGGAACTGGTCCTGCGCGCCGATCGCGGCGGAGGGCGCGCAGGACTTGTGGTCCACCGGGTCGCGGAAGCGGAAGCCGAAGAACTGCCCGGCCCGCGCCTCGAAGAAGGCGAGGACCGCGTAGAGATCGTCGAGCGAGCGCACGCCCGACCCCGCGTCGTAGCGCCGTCGCGCGTCCTGCCAGCGCCGGTTGCGGTTCTCCCGCCCGTTGGAAAGGCTGACGATGTCCGTGCGCCGCACCGGCCCGCCGCTCGTGCCCAGCGCCACCCGCAGCGGAAACCGCACCTCGTGAAATCCTGCCATCTTGTCTCTCCTGGAAGCACCCTGCCGGTTGCCCGCCCCGCGTCCCCCTGCCGGGGCCTTCTCCCCGCAGGGAAGAGAAGGCGAGGATGCCCGACCTTCCCCAAGCAATAAGCATTTGGGCGGGAAACCCTTGCGTCCGGCCTCTTCTTCCCGCCTGCGGGGAGAAGGTCGCGGCAGCGGGATGAGGGGCAATCACCGCACGCCGCCTCACAGGCTCCGCTGCCCGCGCCCCACGGCGCGGGTCAGCATGGCCGCGATCTGCCCCTCGGACTTGCGGAAGCTCGCCGCATCCGGCGTCGTCACGTTGAAGACGATGCGCGCACCCGCCCCGCCGCCCTCGGCCGCCACGCCGAGCGCTCCGTCCGGCCCGCGCTTCAGCGGCAGGATCGCCTCCGCCCCCGCCTCGCCCATCAGCCCGAGGCCGCCGCCGCTGCCGAAATAGGTGGGCGCGGACACGACCCCGCCCTTGGCGAAGGGCGTCACGCCGCCCAGCAGCTCGGAGACGCCGGCGCTCAGGAGGCCTTCCAGCGGCTTCAGCCCCGCGGAGAGCGCGATGTCGCTCATGCGCAGCGCCAGCCCGCGCAGCACGCTTTCCAGCCCCTTGCCGTCCACCGCCGCGCCCTTCAGCGCGTTGGCGAGCGCCAGCCCGAAGGAGCGCGAGCGCGCCTCCAGGTCGTCGAAGACCGCCGAGAGCGCCTCGGCGTCCTCCAGCGTGCCGACCAGCGGGGTGGAAAGCGGGGTGTCGTCGGAAAGGGCCATGGTTCACTCCATCTCATCGGGAAAGGCATGCATCAGCGCGGCGAGCGCCGCCCGGCCCGGCGCCGCCGGCGCGGGCCGGGCAAGGCCGAGCGCGAAGGCCAGCTCGCGCGGCGTCATCGCCCAGAAGTCCCTTGCGGGCAGCCGCATCCGGCAGAGCCCGGCATGAAGCGCCGCCTTCCAGGGAAAGGCGGAGCTCGCGCCGCTCAGGCCGGATGCGGCTGCGGAGGGTTTCGCGCCTCCCCGCCCGGCCCGAACGTCGCCTGCAGGAGGTCGCCGGCGATGCGCGCGAAGCCCGCAAGCCCGTCCGCCACGGCCATCGCCGCCACGTCCTCGTCGGAAAAGAGGTTGCCGCCGCCGCGCAGGCCCGCGCCGATGATGCGGATCAGGTCGTCCGCCTTCAGCCGGCCGGTGGAGAAGCGCTCGGCAAGGCCCGTCAGGCTGTCGACGGCGAAGGCCGTCTCCAGCTCGGCGAGCGCGCCGAGCGTTAGGCACAGCACCCGCCGCTCGCCGTCGATGACGGCCTCGATCTCGCCGCGATGCCGGTTCGCCCGCGCGCCCATCAGAGCGCCCCGAAGGTCAGCGCGCCGGCCGATTCCAGCGCGATCTCGAACAGCACCTCGCCGTCATGTGCGCCGGAATAGTCGAGCGCGGCGATCTGGAAGGGGCCGGCGACCGTACCGAAATCCGGGATGACGACCTGCCAGGCGGCGATCGTGCCGGCGAAGAACAGCGAGCGCACCAGCCCGTCCGAGGCCTGGTCCTTGAAGATGCCGCTGCCGGAGACCGCCGCGCGCTGCACGCCAGCCCCGCCCAGGAGCTCGCGCCAGCGCCCCGCCGATTCCGCATCCGTCACGTCGACGAGCGCGGCATTGAACGACAGCCGCTTGGAGCGCAGCCCCGCGACCGTGGCGAAACCCGACCCGTTGTCGATCTTGAGCAGCAGATCCCGCCCCTTCTGTGCCACCATGGCAAGGTCCTTTCCTTGGAAAACTGGGTTCAGTCGTCCGGCTCCGTCACCGCGCGGAACCGCATGTCCGCCCGGTGGAACCGCGATTTGCCGTCGCGCCGCAGCCGCGTGTCGCGATGGAGGAGGAGCACGAGGCGATGGCCGACGAGCGCCAGGGCGGCATCGTGCAGCGCCGTCCGCACCGCGGCGGCGACCGCCTGCGCCTGCCGGTGCCCGGCCGCGTGCGACCAGACCTCCAGCGTCACCGTATGCTCCTCGCCGGGCTCGCTCGCCGTCGAATGGTCGGCGCTGTCGATGCCGGCGATCACCACGAGGGGCGCGGCCGGCTCGGCGAGCCGGCGGTCGGTGACGCCCCGCGCGCCGACAAGCGCCGTCAGCGCCGCATCGCCGGAAAGCTGGGCGAAGATGGCCTTCTGCAAGGCGGACGCCGCGCTCATGGCTTTATCTCCCCGCTCATGGCTTGATCTCCTCGCAGTCGCAGAGCGTGTAGCGCCCCGTCTCGTCGGGATCGCGGAAGGCTTTGAGGACGAAGAGCCGCGCGCCCTTGCGCAGCCGCATGCCGCCGGCAAGGCCGGCCCGCCGCCGCAGCCAGATGCGGTGCGTCACCGCGGCCCGGAGCGCCCCGGCCGCCTCCTCCGCCCTCGCGGCGACCGGCTCGATGCGCGCCCAGAGCGTCGCCAGCGCCGCGTATTCCACCGTCGCGCCGCCCTGCCCGTCCGGCGTCTCGACCGGCCGTTCCAGGATGAGCCGCGCCGAGAGCGCGCCGGGATCGAGGACCCTCGCCATCACAGCCTCCTCAGGCGGTGCGGCGCGACCAGCCGGTCGTAGCCCGGCGGCACGGCCCCCGGCTGGGCGTCGGGCGCCAGCACGCCGCGCAGCTCGTACATCGCCGCGACATGCAGCAGCAGCGCCCGCTTCAGCGTGTCCGGCACGTCCGCCCCGCTCTCGCCGAAGCCGGCGGTGAAATCGATCTCGATGCCGTTGACCGCGCGCTCGGCCGCCGGCCGCCGGGGCAGCAGCAGCCGCGCCGGCCGCGCCGCGCCGTCGAGCACATGGCCGGCCGCATCGACCGCCACCGGCTCGCCGAGCGCGTCGTAGACCGTCACCGTTTCAATGGCTTGCACCGGTCCCCTGGCAATCTGAATCACCCTCTCCCCGGGCCAGCGGTCGAGGTAGAGGCGCAGGGGCCGCACGATGAGGCAAAGCCCCGTCTCGGCCTCGAGGTATTGGCGCGCCGTGCGGATGAGCGCGGTCAGCAGCCCGTCCTCGTCGTTCGTATCGAGGCGCAGGTGCGCCTTCGCCTCGGCGAGCGTGATCGGCTCGGCCGCCGGCGGCAGGAGTTCGGCGATCGTCATGGTCGTCCTGTTCGATGGAGAAGGGATGCGGGCGCGGCCGGGAGGAAACCGCGCCCGCGGCGCCGGCGGCAGGGAACGGCCGCCGGCACACACGATCCGCCGTCCCCGGGCCCGGCCCGGGGACGGCGGTACCATTGGACGACGCCGTCAGCTCGCCGAGAACTTCACCAGCTTGATCGCCTCGAAGTTCTGCACCCCACCGCCGACGCGCTTGGTGGTGTAGAACAGGACGTAGGGCTTGGCCGAATAGGGATCGCGCAGCACGCGCACCCCCGTGCGGTCGACGACGAGATAGCCGGCGCGGAAGTCGCCGAAGGCGATGGAGAAGCTGTCGGCCGAGACGTCCGGCATGTCCTCGGCCTCGGCGATGGCAAAGCCCATCAGCGAGGCGGCCTGGCCGGGCGTCGCCGGCGGGCGCCAGAGGTAGTTGCCGTCCGCGTCCTTGAACTTGCGGATCGCCGCCTGCGTCTTGCGGTTCATGACGAAGCTGGCGTTCTGCCGGTGGCCGGCCTTCAGCGCGTAGATCGTGTCGATCAGCGTGTCGGACGGGCCGCTCGCCTTGAAGGCGCCGGCCGCGCCGGTGGCGACATAGCCGATATTGCCCCAGCTCCAGCTCGCCTCCGCCACGTTGGTGTAGCTGAGGAAGCCCTTCGGCTTGTTGATGCCGTCGCCGGAGACGAAGGCCGTGCCCTCCTGCTCGCCGAAGACGATGTCGACCTCCGAGGCGATCCAGCTCTCCACGTCCACCGCCGCGTCGTCGAGCAGCGCCGGGGTCGCCGCCGGCATGGCGTAGAGCTCCATGGTCGGGAAGGAGAGCTCGGCCAGCTGGACGGTGCCCGTCTGCGGCCGCGAGGCGGTCTCCGCCACCCAGCCGGAAGCCATGCCGCTCGTGGCGAACGGCTTCTTCAGCACCGCGCCGGAGACCTGGCGCACCGTGGCGAGCGCCCGGATCGGTGAGGCGGCGGAAAGCCGGCGGCCGATCTCGCCGTCCGTTTCCGGCGGCACCAGGTAGCCGCCGTCCGCCGCCGAGCCGACCGACATCGCCTTGCCTTCGAGGGCGCGCAGCGCGCTTTCGTCGCCCCGGCGCATGTAGGCGGAGAAGGCCGCCTTGTGCTCGCCCGCCTCCGGGCTGCCCTCCCCGCCGCCGAGCGCCGGGCGGGCCTTCTTCAGCGCCAGGTGGTCGAGCACGCGCTTGTGCTCGTCCATCGCGCGGTTGATGCGGTCCACCTTCTCGCGCGTCACCACGTCGGCGGTCAGTTTCTGCTCGATCTCGCCGAGCCTGCGGTCGTTCGTCTCCTTGAAGGCCTCGAAGGCCTCCATGAAGTCGTCGAAGGCGGCGGCCATCGTCTCCGGCACGGCCTTGGTTTCCGGCGCGCTCTTCTGGGTCTCCATCCTGTCTTCCTCTTCTTCCGTTAGCGTTTCATCATCCGGGCCGCCCGGCGCATGGTGCGCACGAGCTCCGTCTCCCGGTCGCGGAACCACCGCGCATTCTTCACGTTCGACACCCGCGCCGACGGCAGCATCGGGAAGGTGACGATCGAGATCTCCCAGAGGTCCGCCTCCAGGATGCGGCGCACGCCGCTCGCCCGGTCGGTCTTCGAGCGCACCGTCTGGAAGCCGATGGAAAGCCCGTCGAGCGCGCCGGATTTCATGAGGTGCAGCACCTCGCGGGCCCGCGCGACGCCGGGCGAAAGCACGCCCTCGACATAGAGCCCGCGCCCGTCCTCGCGGATGGTGCGCCAGCGCCCGATGGGCTCGGCCGGGTCGTGCTGGAACAGCATGCGCACGCCGGCCGCCCCGCGCCGCTCCAGCGAGCGGGCGAAGGCCCCCGGCGCGATCGCGTCCTTGCCGAGGTCCACCTCGCCGAAGAGGCTCGCATAGCCGGAAAACAGCCCGTTGCCGGATACCCCCTGAAGCGTCAGATCGGCATATTTCTTCGTCCGCCAGACCGGCAGGTCGTCGGTTGTCATGGGTCTCTCCGATGTGAAATTGGGGGGAGGCAGTAGGGGATAGGCAGTAGGCAGTAGGGTTGGGACGGAGAATGCCTGCGAGCCCAGCCGCGAGCTCGCCCTTGCCTCCCCCCTACTGCCTACTCCCTACTGCCTACCCCCTACTGCCTATTGCCTACTGCCTACCCCCTACTGCCTATTCCCTCATCTTCTCCGCCACCCGCGCCAGCACCCCGAGCCCCCACCAGGCCGAGAGGCTGGCGGCGGCCGAGCCGGTCAGCAGCACCTCCGCCGGCCCGAGATAGCCGGCGATGCCGAGCCGGACGGCGATCCACAGCCCCGCCGGCCCGCCGAAGACGAGGCCGCAGGCCAGCCCCGTCAGGAACCGGCAGGCCGCCTCGCGGCGGCTCTTCGGCAGGAGGTAGATGAGCGAGACGGCCGCCCCCGCGCACGCGCCGATGAGCCGGGCCGTCCACAGCCCGCCGTCGTTTCCGAAGTCAGCCATCGTTAAGCCTTTCAGGTTATCGTGGAAAACAACGAACCGCGGCCCCGCCCGCCCAATGCCGGGGCGAGGCGGCGGGATTGCCGAGTCTTTCGAATCCCTTGCGGCGGTTTCCTCGAAATCCGATTCAAAGGGCTCGCGCGAAAGGTCCGCAGGCAAGCAAAGCGATTCAGATTGCCAGGCCAGTTCCTTGATTTCACGAAGAAATCATGGAGGCGGCACTTTTGTCCGGCGGCCCTGTCCCCTTCGCCCCGCAGCCAAGGAGAAGGTGGCCGGCAGGCCGGATGAGGGGCAAAGCCCCTCTGCCCTCAATACCCCACCGCCCGCCGCTTCTCCTCGTCCGTCAGGAACCCGGCCGCCCCCACCCGCGCCCACAGCTCGGAGCGTTCCGCCGCCAGCCCGCTCACCTGGTCGAGGTCCGGCACCAGCCGCAGCGCCGTCCCGCCGTCCTCGCGGAACCAGGCCGCGAAGGAGGCCGCCGTGCGGCTCACCAGCGGCAGCACGGTCAGCCGCCAGAAGGCGCGGTTGGCCTCCTGGTAATTGGCATAGGTCGCGTCCCCCGGGATGCCGACCAGCATGGGCGGCACGCCGAAGGCGAGCGCGATGTCGCGCGCCGCGCCGTTCTTCGCCTCGACGAAATCCATCTCGCGCGGCGAAAGGCCCATCGCCTTCCAGTCGAGCCCGCCTTCGAGCAGCATCGGCCGCCCCGCCCGCGCCGGGCCGGAATAGCCCTCCTCCAATTCGCCCTTCAGCCGGTCGTACTGGTCGGGCGAAAGGTTGCCGCCCTCCTTCGGCTGGTAGACGAGCGCGCCGGAGGGCCGCGCCGAATTGTCGAGCAGCGCCTTGTTCCACGCCGCCGCCGCGTTGGAGAGGTCGAGCGCCATGGACGCCGCCTCCAGCGGCGCGAAGCCCAGCTGGTCGTCGAGCGGGTGGAAGAGCCTGAGGTGCAGGATCGCCTGCCCCTCGCCCGCCGCCGCATCTCCCGCCCTGTGCCGGCGCACATGGTTGCCGGCGCGGTATTCGTAGGCCTCCGGCCAGCCGTCCCGCCCCTCGATCACCCGCACCCGGTCGGGCCGCAGGAGGTGCAGCTCGCGCAATTCCTCGCCCACCCGCACGCCCTCGACGAAGGCGTTGCCGGAGAGCATCAGGTGCCCGTAGAGCGTCTCGAAGAAATCCGTGCCCGCCATGCGCGCGTTCGGCCGCGAAAGCAGCGCGAGCCGGGCGTCGTCCGGCCGTTCCGCCTCGCCCTCGTAGGCGAGCCAGGAGACCGAGGCGGCCGCCTCGGCGATCATGCGCACCGCCCGGTGCGCCACCGGGTTCTTCATGAACCCCTCGCGCGACAGCGAGGCGTAGGACCGGCTCGACCAGTGCGCCCGGCCCTCCGCCGTCAGCGCGAAGAAGCCCGACGCCTTGGTTTCCGCCGCCTGCCGCGGCCGGCGCGAGAGGAAGGATGGTAGCTTCATGATGCCCTCGGATCTTGTGAAAATGCGATTGTTCGCCCGAAGCCGCCCCTCCTCCCCCTGCCGGGACCTTCTCCCCCCAAGCGGGGAGAAGGGGCAAGACGCGAACTTTTCCTGCTGCCATGACGGTCGTATCTCCCGGGAAACCGGAGCCACATCCCCTTCGCCCCGCTTGCGGGGAGAAGGTGGCGGCAGCCGGATGAAGGGCAGCATTCAACGCCCCTACCCGCCCAGCGCCGCAAGGAACGCCCGCCCGTATCCCGCCACGCGCTCGGCGCGGTCGAGCCCGTTGATGATCCGCCGCGCGCCCGTCCAGTCGGCGCGGGAGCCGGAGAAATGGTCGGCCAGCTTGTGCCCGGTGAAGGCGCCCTTCAGCATGCCGGAAAAGAGGATCTCCACCGACACCGCCATCTCCATCGCCCGCTCCGGGCGGGAAACGAGGTCGATGCCCGTGAGGTCGGCCATGCGCTGGTAGTTCTGCCGGTGCGTCAGCTGCACCAGCCCGCGGCCCAGCCAGCTCGTACCGTGCGGGTCGCGCCGCCAGTAGGGCTCGGCGACCTGCGGCAGGCGCCCCGCCGCGAAGGCGCGGTCGAGGCGGGCGATCGCCTCGCCGTCGCTCGCCGCGAAGGTCTCGCGCACCGGCTGCATGCGCCCGCCGGTCTCGTGATGGGCGGTGGCCAGCATATAGGCGAGGAAGCGCCGGTCGCCGGTCTCCCCGCCCCGCTCGAAGCGGTCGAGAAGCGCGGTCAGCCCCGCCACCTGCCCGCGCCGCAGCCGCCCGCCGTAGAGGGCCCCGCGCACGCCGTCGAAAAACGCCCTGCGGTCGATCATCGTCCTGTCCCTTGAGGTTCTAGATTCCGCGCACCCGCGGTTCGCCCTGCCGGTCGATGATGAGCGCCGTCAGCGCCCAGACGAGCGCGTCGAGCCGGTCCGGCGAGCGGCCGGAGGAAAGCCCGTCCGGCCCGAAATCGCACATCTGGTCCTCCAGCTCGGGGAAGGCGCCGGCATGGACCACCCGCCCCTGCTCGTAGAGCGCGGCCACCGGCTCGGCGCGCAGGAACTTTCCCCGCGTGGCGCGCACCGTCGTCACCGGCAGGGCGGCGTCGACGCTCCGCAGCATCGCCGCCACCATGTCGCCGCCCTGGTTGACCTCCGCGACCACCCGGTCCGCGTCGAACTTGCGGAAGGCGCGCACCACGGCGCCCGCCCAGCCCGCGGGGCTTTCGCCCGTCACCGAGCAGTCGGCCAGCACCGCCGCGCGGCCCGCCCCGTCCAGCCCCGCGACGACGATGCCGCAGACCGAGGCCGCCGACGCCGTCGCCGGCGGGTCGACCGCAACGACGATGCGCGAGAGCGGCCCCGGGTTGCGAAGCCGGATCGCCTCCAGCCGCGCCCGGTTCCACAGCGCGTCCTCGCGGTCGGCGATTAGCTCGCCGTCGAGCTCCTGCCGGCCGAGCCGCGTGCCGCCGTAGCGCTCCGCCATGGCGGACAGGAACCCCGGCGACAGGTTCCGCGCATTGTCCGCGGTGGCGATGCGCCGCACCGCCGTTCCCGGATCGCCCGCCAGCGCCCGCAGCAGCGGCACCGGCCGCGGCGTCGTCGTCACCAGCACGCGCGGGTCCTCGCCGAGCCGCAGGCCGAACTGCAGCATGTCCCAGGTCTCCTGCCCGTGCTTCCACTTGCCGAGCTCGTCGCACCAGGCGAGATGGAACTGCGGCCCGCGCAGGCTCTCCGGGTCCTCCGAGGAGAAGATCTGCCCGATCGACCCGTTCGGCCAGACGAGCCGGCGGCGCGAGGCCTCGAAGTCCGGCCGCGACCGCCCAGCGATGCGGCAGATGCCGGAGACGCCGTCGATCATCACCTCGCGCGCGTCGCCGAGCGTCTCGGCCACCAGCGCGATGCGCATCTCGGGCCGCGCCAGCGCCTGGGCATGCACCCATTCGGCGCCCGCCCGCGTCTTGCCCGAGCCGCGCCCGCCCATCAGCAGCCACACCCGCCAGTCGCCCGGCGGCGGCAGCTGCGCGATGCGGTAGGTGAAGCGCCACGCGCGGGACTGCTCCCGGCTGCGGAACGCCATCCTTTTCGCCGGAGCCGTATCATGGCCCCCCATCCCCCCGCCTGCGGCGGGAGGATCGCATTCGGAGTGCGTCCCGCCCCCTTCTCCCCCGCGGGGAGAAGGTCGCGGCAGCGGGATGAGGGGGACGCCGGAGGCGCGATCTTCCGCGCCCGCCCGGCAATCCCCGGCCGCATATGCGGCAGCCCCGTCGCCCGCCGTAGCGGCGTCCCCGCGGGATGTGCCGCCGGCCTCCGCATGCCGCCGCCGGATGCCGGCCTCCGCCGCATCCATCGCGGCGTTGAGGTCCGCCCGCGCCCGCTGTTCCTCGATCATCCGCAAGCGCGCTGCCGCCTTCCTCATCGTCCTGTCGAGCTTCTGCCGGATCGACCTTGAGGCGAGCAGTTCCCTACGGCCCGCTTTCCATTCGCGCGGCAGCATCGCCGCCAAGCCCGAATTCGCGCATCCAGTCTTCCTTCGCCGCATTCACCCGGTCCTTCACCCGCGCCTCGACGAGCCGCTCGAATTCCTCGGCCAGCGCCTCCTCGTCGTCCGCTTCGCCGCCGTCCGCCGCCGCCCGCTCGCTGATCAGCGTGCGCTGGAGGCTGTCGATCTTTTCGAGGGTGCGCACGATCAGCGAGACGGCCTCGATCGCCGCCTTGGCGTCGGCCTGCGCCAGCTTGCGGGAAGCCTCGTCGCCGGCGGCCTCCGCGTCCCTGTCGGCCAGCGCCCTCTGGCTCTGGAAGCGCTGGAAGCGCTCGCGCAGCTCCTTGGTCATTTCGAGCAGCATGGCCTGCATGTCGGGGAAGGGACCGCCAGGCGCCTCGGCCTTGGTGTCGAGCAGCGGCGCCGCGCCGCCCTCGAAGACCGTCCGCCGGCCGCCAAGGCCGTCATAGGCCGCCGGCTCCGGCAGGACGCCGAAAAGGTCGAGGTCGATCGTCAAGTCCGCTTCCATCGCCGCACCCGAAAAGAAAAGGCGCCCGGTCCTGTCGGAGCGAGCGCCTGTCAATATATTCCTGCATGTTCCTGCGAGCCGGCCGCGGGCGGATACCGCCAGGCCATCCGGCCTCCGGAAAGTCCGGCGATCCGTCCGCCCGCACCTTTCCGACCATGCCATAACCCTATCAGGCGACCGTCACGCCGTCAAGGACTATTTTCCTATTCCTTGCGAAAACTTTTCCTTCCTCCCGTTCGGTGCTATCCTTTTTCCATGGTGTCCGACGATCTCATCGCGATGGCGCTCGGCATGCCCGGAGCGCGGGAAAGCGCCCATTTCGGCAAGCGCGACTTCCGGGTGGGCGAGAAGGTGTTCATGACCCTGCCGGAGCCCGGCCGCGCCGTGCTCAAGTTCACGCCCGACCAGCAGCTGATGGTGCTGGAGACGGATCCCGGCCTCTGCGCGCCGGTGCCCGGCGGCTGGGGCCTGAAGGGCTGGACGTCGCTTTATTTCGGGGACGCCGACAGCGAGCGCGTGCGCGACCTCATCGGCACCGCCTGGCGCAACGTCGCGCCGAAGAAGCTCGTCGCCGCGAGCCTTCACTGACGCCCGCTATTTCTGCCGGCCCACGTCCAGCGGCCAGGTCACGAGGTAGTCCTCGAAGTCGTCTATATCGATGCCCTCCTCGCTCACCGTGCGCCCGCGCGCGGAGATGCCGGCCTGGTGCACGGTGTCGGGATCGCCGGAAACGAGCGGATGCCACCAGTAGAGGTCGTGGCCGTCGCGCACGAGCCGGTAGCCGCAGGTCGGCGGCAGCCAGCTGATCGTCTCCACGCTCTCCACCGTCAGGCGGATGCAGTCCGGCACGCTCGCCTGCCGGTTCTCGTAGTCCTTGCAGCGACAGCTCTCCCCGTCGAGCAGCACGCAGCGGATCGAGGTCCAGGCGATCTCGCCGGTGTCCCAGTCCTCCAGCTTGTTGAGGCAACAGAGCCCGCAGCCGTCGCACAGGCTCTCCCACTCCGCGTCGGTCATCTCGGCGAGGGTCTTGGTCTTCCAGAACGGCAGGTCGTCCTGCCTTTGCGCGCGGCGGGTCGTCATCCCCGACCCCTGACCCCCTTATGCGCAAAGGTCAAGGGCCGGCGACGGTAACCGTTCCCCGCAAATTCCGTTCTGCTGCCTGCAAAAGACTGGTATCGTGCCAGAATAAACCGGTAGTGAGAGGACGTTAACCGGTGGCGGGCAGTGTGGCGCCCGCACCGAGGAACGCAAGAGACCGCGATCGTGGAAGACGAAAGCCAGAAGCCGAGAAAATCCCGCCGCCGCAAGCGGCACATCCTCCTGCGGATCGATTCGTGGATCGACTCCACGGTCTGGAACGCCGGTTTCCGCGCGGCGGAGATCTGGGAGGAGATCACGATCTTCTCCCGCCGCTTCCACGTCAAGGGCTGGAAAAGGGCGGTCTTCGAGGTCGCCGGCGAAGGCATGAACCTCGGCACCGCCGGCTTCGTGCTGCTGCTGGCGCTGGCGCTGCCCGCCTTCGAGGAGACCAAGGGCAACTGGCGCGCCCAGAGCGACTTCGCCGTCACCTTCCTCGACCGCTACGGCAACGAGATCGGCCATCGCGGCATCATCCACGAGGATTCCGCGCCGATCGACGAATTGCCGGACCACCTGATCAAGGCGGTTCTGGCGACGGAGGACCGCCGCTTCTTCAGCCATTTCGGCATCGACTTCCTCGGCCTTGCCCGCGCCATGAACGAGAACGCGCGCGCCGGCGGCGTCGTGCAGGGCGGCTCCACGCTCACCCAGCAGCTCGCCAAGAACCTGTTCCTGTCCAACGAGCGCACCATCGAGCGCAAGATCAAGGAGGCCTTCCTCGCCCTCTGGCTGGAGGCCAACCTCTCCAAGAAGGAGATCCTGCGGCTCTATCTCGACCGCGCCTATATGGGCGGCGGCACGTTTGGCGCGGCCGCGGCGGCGCAGTTCTACTTCGGCAAGAACGTGACGGATGTGAACCTCGCCGAATCGGCCATGCTCGCCGGCCTCTTCAAGGCGCCGGCGCGCTATGCCCCGCACGTCAACCTGCCGGCCGCCCGCGCCCGGGCCAACGAGGTCCTGACCAACCTCGTGCAGGGCGGGCTGATGACCGAGGGCCAGGTGATCGCCGCGCGGCGCAACCCCGCCACCGTCATCGACCGCAACGAGAAGACGGCGCCCGACTTCTTCCTCGACTGGGCCTTCGAGGAGGTGCAGCGCATCGCAAAGCCCTTCGCCCAGCACTCGCTCATCGTGCGCACCACCATCGACATGGGCCTTCAGGCCGCGGCGGAAGAGGCGGTGGAGAGCGGCCTTCGCCAGTACGGCGAGAGCTACCGCGTCAAGCAGGGCGCGCTGGTGATGATGGAGAACGGCGGGGCCGTGCGCGCCATGGTCGGCGGGCGCGACTACGGCGAAAGCCAGTTCAACCGCGCCACGCGCGCGCTGCGCCAGCCGGGCTCCTCCTTCAAGGCCTATACCTATGCCGCCGCCATGGAATCCGGCATGACGCCCGAGACGACAATCGTCGACGCGCCGATCAGCTGGAACGGCTGGTCGCCGCAGAACTACGGCCGCAGCTATGCCGGCCGCATGACGCTGATGACGGCGCTGGCGAAATCCATCAACACCGTGCCCGTGCGCCTCGCCAAGGAGAAGCTCGGCACGCCGAAGATCGCCGAGATGGCGAAAGCCATGGGCGTGGAGACGCCGATCCGCACCGACAAGACCATGCCGCTCGGCACCTCGGAGGTGACCGTGCTCGACCAGGCGACCGCCTACGGCGTCTTCCCGGCGGGCGGGCTGCAGTCGCGCCGCCACGGCATCAGCCAGATCCTCAACTACGACGGCGACATCCTCTACGATTTCTCCCGCGACGAGCCGCCGCCGAAGCGCGTCCTTTCCGAGAAGGCCATGTCGTCGATGAACAGGATCCTCGTCACCATCCCGGTGAGCGGCACGGCCCGGCGCGGCGCGCTCGAGCGCGGCATCGTCTCGGGCGGCAAGACGGGCACGACCCAGGCCTACCGCGACGCCTGGTACGTCGGCTTCACCGGAAACTACACGACCGCCGTGTGGTTCGGCAACGACGACTACACCTCGACCAACAACATGACCGGCGGCTCGCTGCCCGCCATGACCTTCAAGCGCCTGATGGACTATGCCCACCAGGGCATCGAGCTTCGCCCCATCCCCGGCATCGAGAACCCGCTGCCGGACGGCACGAAGGCCGCGGAGGTGGCCGCCGCGCCGGCCGACGAGAACGCGCTGCCGGCGCTCGTGCGCCCGCGCTCGCTCTCGGCCGAGGTCACCAAGCTCTTGAAGGACGTCGCCCGCCGGTTCAACGAGGCCAAGCCGCTCAAGGCCGATGGCCGCGTGGCCGCGCTCGACGCGGCGCTTGACCTTGCTCCGGCGAACCGGACAGAGTGACGCCAACCTGATTCCCACGGTCGATCGCCCTTGTTCCGCACGCCCCTCGTCATCGCCACAGCGCTCGCCGTCGCCTTCGGCCTCGGCATCCTCAGCTCGATCTACGCGCTCCGGGCGACGGTCGGCTTCGGCGCCATCGCGCTCGGGCCGTGGACGGCCTTCCCGGCGGCGCAGACGATCGACGCCGACCCTTACGCCAAAGCCCACCGCGCGCGCGACGGCAGGCTGCTGCTCGGCAGCGCCGAGGGCCTCGCCTTCACCGCCGCCACGGACAGCGACAGCCGCACCCTCGTCGAAAACTGCCGCTACGAGATCCGCGGCATCACGCCCCCCGCGCGCCTGTGGACGCTGCATGCGGCGGACCGCAACGGCAACCCGCTGCCGGGCGCGCACCCGGACCTGCCGACGGGCATCAACGCCTGGTCCGTGCTGCGCAACGCCGACGGCGACTTCGTGATCCGCATCGGCTCCTCCGCCATGCCCGGCAACTGGCTGGCGGTGCCGGAAGGCAGGGCGCCGTTCCTTCTGGTCATGACGCTGCTCGACACGCCGACGGCGGGCAGCTCCGGCCTCATCGACCTTTCCATGCCCGGCATCGCCCGGCTGGACTGCGCCGATGCGTAGCTTCCTCTATGCCATCGCCGTCGGCCTCGTCGGCGCGGCGCTGCTGCACATCGTCATCATCCTGTCGCTGCCGAGCTTCACCGGGCGCGACGCCTATACCCGCGTGCAGGCTTTCGGCGAGACGAACCGCTTCTTCCCGCTCGCCGATGCCGGCGACACGCTGGCGCCGATCAACGACGACCCGGCGATGAAGACCGCCGTCTGCGCCTTCTCGGTGGAGAACGGCCCCATCCGGCTCTTCGCGGAGGGCGACGTGCCCTTCTGGTCCCTCGCCATCTACGACAGCGCCTCCAACGAGGTGTTCAGCATGAACGACCGCACCTCGGTCTCCGGCGCGCTCGACACGCTCCTCGCCACGCCCATCCAGCTCATCGCGCTGCGCAAGGCGCTGCCGCAGGAACTGGAGCAGGCGATCCTCGTGGAGATGCGGGGAGAGGAAGGCTATGCTGTGCTGCGCACCTTCGTGCCCGCGCAAAGCCGGCTGGACGCGGCGACCGCCTTCCTGGCGGACGCAAGCTGCGAACCCTTCACGGCGGAACAATGAGGACAAGGCATCCGGCGGGGTGTGCCGCGGCCGGCCCGCGACTGGCCCAAGGCCGGCAATGCGCGGCGGCCGTCCGCACGCGCGCGCCATCGCCGGCCCGCGGCGACGGGAGGCGTCGCTTAAGGCCGGCGGGCCGTGTCCTGGGCGCCGTGCTTGGCCGCCTTGCCGCGCGCTGCCAGCATGGCGGGGGTCAGGCGCTCGTAGCGCACACCGGTAAAGAGCAGTATCTGGGCCGGAGCCCCAGGGCGAATGGTGTCGCGTCTCGGCGTTCGCGCGAGCCATTCCTTCAATCGTACCACGTCTGCCATTCTCGCCTCCAGAAGAAGAATCGAGACGGATGAAGTACTCCTACAAATCTCACCCTGCCCGTCCTGGCGGGCCGGTGCATCCGGTTCCTTCACCCGGACGCGACATGAGCTCGATGTCATCCCAGTCGCATACGGGTGGAAAACGGCGATACGGGCCAGAAGTTTCCCATTCACGGGAAGTTGTCTGGCGGCCGCCCGGCATCCGGAAGATCGCACCTTTCCCTTCCGAAACGGCGCCGCCTCGAGGCGAAGCGCCGCTTCCATGGTCGAATCATAGCACGTCCGTTGCAATAGACGAGCAGATCCGCGCCCCCAAAACTAGCGACTATCGGGTTAACATGCTGTTAACACTAGCGTGAACGGACGCCTCATGCTGTTCCCCGCGGCACAGGCGGGGCGGCGGGGGTCCCCGCGCCATTCCGGCACGCCCCGTTCGACCGCCATATGCAACCCCGGCGACACCGCCTTGTAAACATTGCGGTTTCCGCGCGAGCAAGGTTAACGGCTCGCTAACGTTTTTCCTCTACTTTTCGTGAACGACAGTGGGGATCGGCAAGGGGCCGCCGGTCCGGGGATGACAGGTGTTTTGTGGCGGACAGGTTTCGCGAACTGGAGAGACCGCAAGCCGGGCGGCCGAAGGACATCGTGCTGATGGCCACGGTCTCCAGCTTCGAGAGCCTGCGCTTCCCCTCGAAATCGGACCTGCGGCAGTTCGGCGAGCTCTTCGAGCAGCTCTATGAGGCCTCCACCGAGGAGGCCCGCCGGCAGGCGGTCGCGGCGCTTTCGCGCTGCCCGCAGGTGCCGGAGGAGACCGCCGTCTTCATCGCGCGCCAGCCGATCGGCATCGCCGCCATCTTCCTCATGGGATCGAAGGCCATCGCCGACAGCACGCTGCTGCGCATCCTGCGCGCGGCCGGCCCCGAGCACGCCCATGCCATCGGCCGGCGCGACGACCTTTCGCCCGCGGTCGTCGAGGCGCTCGTCGGCGCCCACCAGCATCACGCCAGCCGCCGCACCGGCGGGGACCGCGAGGCGGACCTCAGGGAGGCCGCGCGGCTGGAGCGGGAGGAGGGCATCCGCGAGGAGCTGCGCGCGCTCGTTCGCGCCGCGACGCCTCGGGCCGAGCCCGAAATCCGCCTCGAGCCGGCCACGGAGGTCCACCAGGCGCTGTTCGTGCGTTTCGCGCGCGCCGGCGAGGTCGGCATGGTCGCCGTGACGCTCGCCGACGCGCTGTCCTCCAGCCAGTGGCTTTCCGAGCGCATCCTCCTCGACATATCGGGGCGGCAGCTCGCCGAGACGCTGCTGGCTCTCGGCGTGCCCGAGGCCGACAGCCTGTCCGTGCTGGAGAGGATCTATCCGCACCTCGCCGCGGGAGGCGCCGGAACGCTGCTCGCCTCGCTAGATCCTGGCGAGGCGGCCCGCCGGGTCGAGAGCTGGCAGAGGGCGGATCGCTACACGAACGGCGACGGCCTGCCGAAGGCGGCCAACGGTGACGACGTTGAGGCGAAGGGGCAGGATCACCACGACAGGTCCTCCAGGATCGGGCGGCAACGCGCCGCCTCCTGACCATCTCTACCGGAAAACCCGGCGCCTGGCCGGTGCGCGAACCGTCGCACCCTCGCGGCGCCCGGCGGCAAGCGCAGCCAGCGTCGTCACGACGAACATTCCCGAAATCAGCAGGGCAAGGGCAGGCAGCACGATCAGCATGGGGCGTTCCTTTGCGGTCGGGCACGGGCCGCTGCCCGTGCGCCTTCCTTTTCCCACACCGCCGCGCCGCCGGCTGTTCCCGGCGGAACAGGCGATCTGCCCTGCCGGGGAGAGCGGCGCCGCATTCGCCCAAGTGGAAGGCACGGCAGCCGAACGACATATCTACCGCCGGAAGAACCCGTCGTCCCTCGGCCCGGCACCGGCGAACTCGATCAGGTCGCCGAGGTCGTCCGTCTCGATGGAGACCACCCAGAGGTCGCCGTCGAAGCGCCGCTCGCGCGCGACCGCCTCGGCAACCGCGCCGGCGTCGACGCGTTCCAGCCGCGTCTCGAACAGCCGCCTGTCGCCGTCGTCCGCCTCGAAGAGGCTCTGCGGGGCGGGCGCATGCAGGCTCTCGGCGCCGTCGCGGAAGACCTGCCGCACGAAGACCGCCCCCGCCTCCTCCGCCCCCTTCGCCTCCACGGCGGCGAAATCGCCGCGGGCGAAGACGCGGCGCATCAGGGCGGAAACGAAGATGTCGGTACGAAGGCGCATGACCGCGGCATACACGGCGCCGGGCGGCACGGCAATGCCGGCAAGCGCGGCCGCCATCGCCGGCAGGCCGCGGCGTGCCTCACACCCGGACCGCCAGCCGCAGCCCGCCCCAGTGGCGGCCGTGGACGGTGATGGGGGCGGAGATGTCCTTCATCAGCACGAACTGGCCGCCGCCCATGTCGCGCCGGTAGGTCTGGAGCAGGAAGGGCCGGGTGTTGCGGCCCGCGGCCAGGCCCACGCGGTCGTCGAAGATGCGGCGGTTGCGGCAGTTGGCGGTGTTCCAGGCCGGATCGCCCGGCCGCTGCGGCTCGGAGAATTTCCGGTTGTGCGTCGGCAGGTAGCCGTTCTCGTCGACCGCCGCGCAGAAGGCGATGCGCGCGTCGGCGGCGACCGCCGGCTCCTGGATCGCCGGCAGCACCCGGTCGGTGAAGTCGGTAAATCGCGTCAGCATCTGCAGCGGGTCGGTGCCGGGGATCGGCCGGTACTGCCGGTCGAACAGCGCCTCCATGCCGATCTCGCCGCTGCGCACGGCCGCCGAGAAGCGGGCGGCGACCTCGCCCGCCAGTTCCTGCACCAGGCGGATATAGGGGCTGTCCGGCGTCTCGATGCCGGCGCTCGCCGTCGCCTGGATGATGCGCTCGGAGATGGCCACCACCTCGCCGACCTTGCCAGAGGCGCTCTGCAGCATCTCGGTGCAGCGGATGACCTCTGCCGAGGCCGCGCCGATCGACCGGGCGAACTCGCTGCATTCCTTGTCCACCGCCCCGGTGGTCGCGGCGAGCGAGGAGGCGCTGTCGAGGATCCTCGACATGACCTCCTCCACCCCGGCGAAGGAGCCCTGCACGCGGGAGGCCGTCGCCTTGACGCCCTCGGCCGAGACCCGCGCGCCCTCGCCCGCGCCCTCCAGCCGGTCGATGCGCGCGCGCAGCTCCTGCAGCGTCTTCTGGATGGAGGCCGTGGTGTTGGAGGTCTCGAGCGACAATGCCCGCACCTCCGCCGCGACGACGGCGAAGCCCTTGCCGGCATCGCCCGCGCGCGCCGCCTCGATGGCGGCGTTCAGCGCCAGCAGGTTCGTCTGCCGCGCGATGGTGCCGATCGCGTCCGCCAGCCGCCCGACGTCGGCGAGCGCGCCGGAGAAGGCGGAGATCTCCGTGCCGATCTCGTTGGAGGCCGTGACCATGTGGTCGATGGCGGCGATCGAGCCGTCGAGCTCGGCGGCCTGCTCGCCCAGCACCTTGCGGGCGCTCGCCGCAAGCTGGTCGGTCTCGCCGAGCGCGCGGGCGATGTCGCCGTTGGCGCCGGCGATCGCCGCGGCCGATTGCGTCAGCCGCGTGAAGAGGCCCGCATGCTCGCGCGATTGCGCGGCGGTGTCCTGGATGGAGCCGGCGATGTCCACGAGGTGCAGGCCGAGGTCCGACGCCTCGGCGGCAAGCGAGCCGATCACCCGGCGCAGCGCGTCCGCATCGGCCGGCGGTTCCGGCCCTTCCTCTTCAAGGCTATCCGCGGTCTCCCGCAAGGCGGCGTTGGACATGGCTCGACGATCCTCCCGATAATCGGACGATCATCCGGCAGGCATGGTTAACGCATCCTTTAGAGGCGGGCGGCGGATGGGCCGGCCGTAGGCGTAAGACTTTCGTCGAATGCCGGCGGCGTCACAGGGCGCCGATGTCCTTGAGCTTTTCCAGCACCTGCTCGTTGGGCTCGCCGGTCACCGGCAGGCGGTAGTGCTTCTCGAAATGGCGGATCGCGGTGCGCGTCTTCTCGCCGATCAGCCCGTCCACGGCGATGTCCGTATAGGCGATGTTGCTGAGGCCCTTCTGGATCTTCATCACCAGGTCGCTCGGGGCCGGCCTTGCGACGGCGGAGGTGACGGCGGGATCGGCCTCCGCTTCCAGGATCGCCGCGGCGACCGGATCGCCCTCCTCGCCGGCCTGCGTCTTCGCCGGCTGCTTCTCGATGATCGTCGCCACTTCGTCGAAGGGCCGCTCGGCGGGCGTGACGTCGGTCACCTCGGGCAGTTCCTCGCCCTCGTCCAGGCGCTCGATGACGAAGGTCGTCACGTCGTGCGGCTGCGGCTTCGTGGCGGTGAAGCCGAGCGAATTGTCGGCCGAGCGCATCTTCAGGAACGGCGCCGGATGGCCGCCCGGCTGGTACCAGAGCGCATTGGCCGCGACGAAGGAGAAGACGACGAGGAAGGCGCAGGTGCCGCCGACGGCGCCCGGATGGCGCGCGGCGAGGCCCCCCAGCGCCAGCAGGCCGGCGATCACGATGTTCGGCCGGCGCGGCGCCGGCGCGCGCCCGCCGGAACGGCCCTTGCGGGCCTGGCCCTGCGGCCGCCGCTCAGGCTGTCTTCTGACGTGCGCGTTCATCTTGCGTGTCCCTGCCATCGTCCGACGGCTCGTAAACGGTCTCTATGGCCGCCGCAAGGCGCGGCGGGAAATCGACGGTGGATCGGGCGGCGCCCTTCGGCTCCCGCTCTCCCTCGCGCGCGACGCCCGAGCCGTCCACCGGCACGCGCACGGTGATGACCGTGCCCTCGCCCGGCCGGCTGCGGATGACGAAGCTGCCGCCGTGCAGCGCCACGAGCCCCTTGACCAGCGACAGGCCGAGGCCGGTGCCCTCGTACTTGCGGGTATACTCGTTCTGCACCTGCATGAAGGGCTGGCCGATCAGCTCCAGCTTGTCGGCCGGGATGCCGATGCCGGTATCGCTGACCGTCAGGAGGAGGTCCCGGCCCTCGCGCGCCGCGTCGATGGTGACGACGCCGCCGCGGTCGGTGAACTTGATCGCGTTGCCGACGAGGTTGATGAGGATCTGCTGGATGGCGCGCTGGTCGGCCACCGCCTCGCCGATGGCGCGCGGCACGCGGCTCGTCAGCTTGATGCCCTTCTCGCGCGCCTGGAGGCCGAGCATCTGCTCGCAGGCCCTGACGCTGTCGGCGACCGCGAAGGGCTCGGTCAGCAGCTCGTAGCGGCCGGCCTCGATCTTCGAGACGTCGAGCATGGTGTTGACCACCGAGAGCAGGTGCGAGCCGGACTGGTGGATCAGCGTCACGTATTCGCGCTGGCGGTCGTTCTCCAGCCGGCCGAAATACTCGCCGGCGAGGATGTCGGAAAAGCCGAGGATGGCGTTCAGCGGCGTGCGCAGCTCGTGGCTGACGGCAGCGAGGAAGCGGGTCTTGGCGTCGTTGGCCGATTCGGCCTCCGCCGCCTTGCGCGCGTTCTCGTTCCTCAGCCTCGCCTCCTCGGAAATGTCGCGCGACTGGGCGACGACGGCGGCAAGCCCGCCGTCGGGGCCGCAGAGCGCCGTCATTTCCACGCGCATGTGCACGAACTGCTCGGCGTCCGCCTCCATGCGCGGGCGGTCGATGCGGATGTCGACGGTCTCGCGCGCGCCGCCCTGGCGCAGGCGGTCGATCGCGGCGAGGAAGCCGAGGCGGTCGGACACGTGGATCTGGTCGAGATAGCCGCGGCCCGCCGGGTCGCGCATCCAGGAGAGCATGTCGGCGCGGTCGCGGCCGTGCACGGCGGTCACGAAGCCGCGCGCGTCGTGCAGCGTCACCAGGCCGGCGAAGAGGTCGTAGGGGGAGAAGGCGGCGACGGCTTGCGGCGCCTCCTGCGCGGCCGCCTCGGGCCGGGCGGTCTTCGGACGGCGCACGGCGCTTGCCGCGGCGGCGAGCAGCGCGCCCGCACCGGCGAGCGCGACGCCGGCCGGCAGCGCGGCGGAAGCGGGCATGACGGCGGAGAAGGCGAGCGGCAGGCCGGGAACGGCGGCCATGAGCGCGAGCGTCGTGGCGCGCAGGGCCGAGGACGGGCGCTCGTCGGCGGCGCATGCGCCCGCAACGCCGGCAACGGCGCCCAGGCAGGCTGCCATTCTGTCAGCGATGGTGGTCAATTGGCGCAACGCAAAACCCTGCCGTTCATGTTCTTTTCTGTGGCCCCAAAATCGCATCGGCGACTTAAGGAAAGGATAAACGCGGGGGGCCGGAAGGGGGCGAAAAAGCCCCAAAAGTCCCATTTCGGGGCAATCCAACGGGCATTCGTCCGGCGTGGTTAACGGGGCGTAAGCGCCTCATTTTGCGGCATTTTTCTGTTCGTATTAACTTCTGGGGCAAGAGGCCGGAGGCGCGCCTTCCGGCATTCCGGGCACGGGCGCCGGCAGGACGCGCCATCATCCTTAACGGCATTCGCTAAAATCTGCCTCAAATGCCGCTAAAGTGCGGATTGTCTCGCATTTTAATCAAAACTGGGCAAAACCCGAGTGATTCCAGCAAAAGGGAATTTCCTTCCGGGCCCTATTCTCGCATCAACGGTTCGCCAAGGACCAACAAGCCGAAGGCCGCAAAGAGCCGAGGCCCCAACGAGGATGGCAAGCGATGTGGTTTCTGATCAAGGGAACGTTCTGGTTCTCACTGGTTCTCGTCCTGCTCCCCTTCCTGGACGCGGAATCCTCCGCGAAGCTGGAACAGGGGCCGACCGTCCAGATCGGCGATACGTTCACCGCCGCCAGCGAGGCGATCCACTATGTGACCGCGATGTGCCTTGAGAAGCCGGACGTCTGCCAGAAGGGCGCGGAAACCTTCGTCGCCCTCGGCCACCGGGCCCGCGAGGGCGCCCGCATCGCCTACCAGTTCCTCGATACCCAGTTCGCCGAGGAGGGCGCCGACCTCGCCAAGGCCGATCCGGCGAAGAAGGAAGCCCTCGACCAGCCGCTGCCGGACGTCGCGAAGATCGACGCCGACGACGAGGTCATCACCGGCACCGTCGCCATCCCGACCCGCCGCCCCGACCGCAAGGGCTGAGCCGCCCCTCTTTTCCTGCTTTTCTGCCTGCCTCACTCGTTGCCCTGCAACCCGCCGCACGGACCCGTTCCCTGCGGCGTTTCTTTTCGTCCGGGGCTGTTTGCGGTTCAAATCCGCGGCGCCCTCGCCTATATGGGAACCAGCACCCGGAACGGATACGACATGGCCACGCTGCAAGAGATCATCGACGACTTCGCCTTCCTCGAGGAGTGGGAGGACCGCTACCGCTATGTCATCGAGCTCGGCAAGGCGCTGCCGGACCTGCCGGAGGAAAAGCGCACGGCGGCCAACAAGGTGCAGGGCTGCGCCAGCCAGGTCTGGCTCGTCAGCCATGCCGACGGCGGATCCGACCCGGTGATGACCTTCGAGGGCGATTCGGACGCCCATATCGTGCGCGGCCTCGTCGCCATCGTGCTCGCCATCTATTCCGGCAAGCGCGCCTCCGAGATCGCCGCCACCGACGCCATCGACACGTTCAACGCGATCGGCCTCGTTGAGCACCTCTCCTCCCAGCGCGCCAACGGCCTGCGCTCGATGGTGAGGCGCATCCGGGAAGAGGCGGCGATGAAGGTGGCGGCGTAGGGCCTTTCTTCGGTCCCGCTCCTCACCGCCGAAGCTCCGGCCGATAGCCCTCCGCTCCCCAGGCATGCGACCGCCTTCCCGCCGGGGCCGGCGGCGCATAGTGGCGGGCAAGCGCCATCAGCGCGGCGCGCAGCAGGAGCTTTGCCGAGCGGGCCGGCCATTGCCGTTCGCGCTCCACCGTCTCCAGCCCCTTCATGAAGCAGCAGACGTCGAGCGCCACGCCCGAAAGCTCCGGCCCGATCGCCTCGACGGCGCGGGCGACGCGCAGGCGCGCGGCAAGCGCGGTGTCGGTGAGCTCGCGCGCCGCGCCGGCCTCCCCCTTCTGCCGGCCGGCGATGCGCGGCTCCCAGGACATGGTCGTGCGCGGCTGGAGGCCGCCGCGGGTGAAGTCCGCATGCAGCCGCTCGCCGGCCGCGATGGCGCTTTCCGGCAGGAAGGCCCCGCCCGTCTTCTCCTTCAGCCGCGCGAGGGCGGCCAGCGGCGATTCCAGCCGGTTGGCGAGCGCCGTCTGCCGCGCCCCGTCGCGCAGCACGACCACCTCGGCCAGATCGCGATGCTGGCCGGCGAACGGCGTCTGCGCCTCGCAGAGCCGACGCTTCAGGTGGGCGCGCGCCTCCGGCGTCGCGGCGAGGCGCGCGCCGGTGTGGCGCACGAGGCCGAGGCGCAGCGCCTCGGCCAGGAGCGCGGGCGACGGCGGCCGGTAGCGCCCGTTGCCGGCCGAAAGCACGCCGTCCCCGCCCAGCGCCGCCCCGCCGGCGGACAGCAGGAAGCGCAGGAGCCGCGCCATTTCGGCGGCGTTCGCCTTCTCGGGGACCTCACTCATGGCTGCCGATCCCCGCCGTGCCGAACACGCAGATGACGACGCGCTCCACCGCCGAGACGAAGGCGTCGAAGGCGGCATCGTCGCGGCGATCCTCCACCACGTTGCAGGCATGGCCGACCGTGGTGCGGTCGCGCCCGAAGGCCGCGCCGATGTCGGACAGCGAAAGCCGCAGCACGACATGGCAGACATACATGGCGACCTGGCGCACATGGCAGGTGGAGCGCCTGCCGTCGCGGCGCCAGAGCGGCCGGTCGCTCGCCATCGCGGTCATTTCCAGGACGAGCTGGCGGACGATGCGGCAGGCGACCGGGGCCGGCACGGCCGGGCCTTCCGGGGCGCCCGTCGCCCGGCGGGCGGGCCGCGCGCCCGCGTCCGGCTCCGCGCTCTTGGTTTCCGGCGCGCGGACGGCGCCGGGCGAGGCCTGCGGGGACGGCCGCCTCTCGAAAACGATGAACTGGTGCATGGCTGGCAACTCCGTTGATAGGAATTTATTCATACACCCTAGAGGACGAGCGGGGATGAATGAAGCGTCAAGCCACAACCATGCATTGAATTTCTTAATAAATTTGCGACAGTCATCCCCGCTGTAGGCTTTTATTCCTTATCGCTTGCAAAGCAAAAGGCCGGAAACCTCACGGCTCCGGCCTGTCCCGCCTGCGAAACGGATGCGGGGGCTCTTATTTGTTGCCCTTGCGGCGCTGGCCGAGGCCCATTTCCTTGGCCAGGCGCGAGCGCGCCTCGGCATAGGCGGGAGCGACCATCGGATAGTCGGCCGGCAGGTCCCACTTCTCGCGGTACTCTTCCGGCGTCATGCCGTAGTGGGTCATCAGGTGGCGCTTCAGCGACTTGAACTTCTGGCCGTCTTCCAAACAGATGATGTAGTCGTTCTGCACCGACTTCTTCACCGGCACCGGCGGCTTCGGCTTCTCGGCGACGACCGGCGCCTCGACGGCGGCGGCCGGCTGGGTCGTGTTGTTGAGCGCCGCATGCACGTCGGCGATCAGGCCCGGCAGTTCCGAGACCGGCACCACATGGTTGCCGACATAGGCGGCGACGATATCCGCGGTGAGTTCGACGAGTAGATTGGAGCCGGCGCCAAGGGTCGTTTCAGTCATTTCTTTCTCCTATCGGGCAACGCGAAGATCGATGGCCCCATCCATCGACCTGGCTGTCGAATTCCTTATAAAGCCTCGTTCTCGGCCGATTGCGTGGCGGAATAATGCCCGCAGGCACCGATGCCTGTCGAAACACCGGCATTTTGCGTCAATATAACTTTTCACCACAGCGGACGCTGTTTTCGCCGATTCTCTTGCCAACATATATACCGCGCGGGCGCGGTCCGGGCATCAACTCAACTTAAACAGGAAGGCCGCATGCAAGCTAAATCAACCCGAATGCTTTACTTAGCCTGAAATATCATTCCCGGATTCATTGTCCAGTATTATTTTGAATCTCGGGAAGGATAGTTCTGATTAATCCATTCGATCCACGGAAATCCAGCCGATACTGCAAAATTTAGGGGTAAGCAATTCAACTCATTGTCAACGCTTCTTCGCATCGCGCTCCTGCGCGTCGCGCATCTCGTCGATAACGGTGAGCCGCGCCGGGCGGTAGCCGGCGGCGTGCGCGGCCTTGGCGACGAGGTGGGCGGCGACCGGGGCGGTCAGCACGAAGAAGACGAAGCCGGCCAGCGCCCGCGTGAAGACCGCCGCGTCCAGCGCATGGATGCCGGCGGCAAGGAGCATCAGGCCCGAGCCGACCGTGCCGGCCTTCGAGGCGGCGTGCATGCGCGTATAGACGTCCGGCAGGCGCACGACGCCGAGCGCGGCGAGGAAGGTGAAGACGCCCCCGGCAATCAGCATGGCGCCGACGAGGAGGGCAAGGACGAGGTCCGTCATCGCCGCGCCCTCCCCTTTGCCGCCGGCCTGCCGCGCCGGGCGGTGCGGCCGGCCTCGTCCTCCTCGCCCGGCTCCAGGCCGTGGCGCAGCACGAAGCGGGCGAAGGCGACCGTCGCGAGGAAGCCGACGAGGCCGAGCGCGATGGCGATGTCGATATAGAGGTTGAAGCCGGTGCGGATCGCGACGACGGCGATGAAGCCGATGGCGATGCCCGCCAGCATGTCGAGCGCGACGATGCGGTCCGGCAGCGTCGGCCCCCTGACGACGCGCAAAGCCGTCAGGAAGAAGGCCGCGCACATCAGGAAGAGCGCGATCGACGAGGCGAAGGAGATGACGGTCGCGGCACCCATCAGCGGAAAGCCTCCATGATCTTCCTCTCGAAGCCGCCCGCGATGGCGCGCCGCATGCCGGCGGGATCGGAGCAGTCGAGCGCGTGCACGTAGAGCACCTTGCGGTCCTCGGAGACGTCGACGGAGAGCGTGCCCGGCGTCAGCGTGATGAGGTTGGCGAGCAGCGCGATCTCGAAGTCGCGGTCGACCGTCAGCGGAAAGGCGAAGATGCCGGGCTTCAGCGCCATCTTCGGGCTCGCCACCAGCAGCGCGACCTTGAAGGCCGAGAGCGCCAGTTCCCTGAGGAAGAGGACGAGCAGCGACAGCACCTTCAGCGGCCGGATGCGCCTTCCGTCCGGCCGGACATGGCCGCGGATGAGGGCGAGCGACAGCGCGCCCGCGGCGATGCCGAGCAGCAGGTTGGGCACGGTGAAGCTGCCCGAGACGGCGAGCCAGACGAGCGCGAAGAGCGCGATGATGGCAGCGGGCCGCATGGTCAGCCTCCCTCCGGAAAGACGGAGCCGATATAGGCGCGCGGATCGGCAAGGCCCTGCGCGGCGTGCTGGATCGTCGCGAGCAGCGCGTCCGGGAAGAGGCCGAAGGCCACCGTGAGCGCGGCGAGCGCGGCGAGCGGGACGAGCGCGCTTGCGGGGATCGCCTCGTCCGGCAGGGCGCCCTCCGCCGGGCGCCAGTAGGCGAGCGCGAAGACGCGGCCGAGCGCGATTGTCGTCAGGAAGCCGGTGAGGAGGACCGTCGCCGTCAGCCACCAGGCGCCGATGTCCATCGCCGCCTTCGCCACCATGACCTTCGGCCAGAAGCCGGAGAAGGGCGGAAGGCCCGAGACGGCGAAAAAGAGCACGAGCGACAGCGCGGAGAACGGCGCCGAGCGGCCATGGAGCCCGCCGAGCCGGTTGAGGTCGAACGTGCCGGCAAGCCGCCCGGCGAGCCCCGCCGCCATGTAGAGCGCGGTCATCACCACCATGGAATGCAGCGCGTAGAAGATCGCCCCGCCGACGCCGCCGGGGCTGCCGAGCGACAGGCCCGCCAGCATGGTGCCGATGCCGGAGACGACGACATAGCCGAGCATCCGGCGGATATCGCTCTGGCCGAGCGCCCCGAGCGCGCCGAGCACCATGGTCGCGGCGCCTGCGAGCGCGATGACGAAGCTCAGCTCCTCCCGCTCGACGGGAAACAGCATGACCAGCGTGCGCAGCAGCGCATAGATGCCGACCTTGGTGAGGAGGCCCGCGAAGAGCGCCGAGACCACCACGCGCGGCGTGTGGTAGGAGGCCGGCAGCCAGAAGTTCACCGGGAAGGCCGCCGCCTTCATGCCGAAGGCGAGGAGATAGAGCGCGGCGAGCGTCATCAGCGGCAGGCCGGCGCGGTTCTCCGCCGCCTTCACCGCGATGTCGGCCATGTTGAGCGTGCCGAAGAGGCCGTAGAGGTACCCGGTGGCGATCAGGAACAGCGTCGTCGCGACGAGGTTGAGGAAGGCGTATTTCACCGCGCCGTCGATCTGGCGCGGCTCCGAGCCGAGCACGATCAGGCCGAAGGAGGAGATCAGCAGCACCTCGAACCAGACATAGAGGTTGAAGACGTCGCCGGTCAGGAACGCGCCGGAGACGCCGGCCATCAGCAGGAGGAGGAACGGATAGAAGCCGTAGCGCCGGCCGCTGCCGTCGATGTCGCCGAGCGCGTGCACGCCGCCGGCGAGCGCCACGACCGCGCCGGCGAGCGCGAAGAGCGCGCCCGTAAGGTCCGCCGTGAAGGCGATGCCGAAGGGCGGAAGCCAGCGGCCCATGACCATGGTGACGGGGCCGTTCTGCGCGACATGGGCGAGCAGCAGGGCGTCGAGCAGCACGAGCACGGCGAGCGCGGGGACGGCGAGCCATCCCTGCAGGTGCAGCGACTTGCGCAGCATCAGCAGCACCGCGCCGGAAAGGATGCACCAGGCCGGCGGCAGCACGACCAGCCAGTCGGCCGGGGCGACCGGCGTCGTGACGAGGGCTGCGGAAAGGTCTGCGGGGTTCACGGCCATCGGCGGGGCGGGTCCTGTCAGTAGCCGGTCGGCGGGAGGGGATCGTCCTCCGGCTCGGCCAGGCGCATCTCGTTGCCGTTGTCGGTGCCGAGGTCCTGGTAGGCGCGGTAGACGAGCACGAGGAGGAAGGCGAAGAAGGAGAAGGAGATGACGATCGCCGTCAGGATGAGCGCCTGCGGCAGCGGATTGGCGGTGAGCGTCGCCGGCACGTCGCGGCCGGCCGGGATGATCGGCGGCACCTCGCGCAGGATGCGGCCGCCGGTGAAGAGGAGAAGGTTCACCCCGTTGCCGAGCAGCACGACGCCGAGCAGCACGCGCACCAGGAACTTCGACAGCATCAGGTAGACGGCGGCGGCGAAGAAGAGGCCGATGAGCAGGACGAAGGGCACTTCCATCAGGCGTCGTCCCCCGCTTCGAGCGCCAGCGCGATCGAGGTGATCGAGCCCACCACGACGAGATAGACGCCGGTATCGAACAGCATGACGGAAGAGAGCGGCACCTCGACGCCGAGGACCGACGGATAGACCCAGAGCCCCGTCATGAAGGGCACGGCGAAGGCGGCCGACAGCAGGCCGGCGAGGCAGGCGATGAAAAGCCCGAAGGCGGAGATCGCCATCGGGTGGAACCACAGTGCCCTGCGCACCGCGGCGACCCCGTTGGCGATGCCGAAGACGGCAAGCGCCGAGACGGCGATCAGCCCGCCGATGAAGCCCCCGCCCGGCTCGTTGTGGCCGCGCAGCAGGACGAAGAGGGAGAAGAGCACCATGAGGGCGGTGAGGAACGGCGCGACGGTGCGGAAGATGAGGGTGTTCATGCGGCGGCGCCCTCCGGGATGGAGGCGGGCCGGGACGCCGCGCAGGGCAATGGCCTGAGGACGGAAAGCCGCGCCTCCTGCCCCTTCTCCCCGCCCGCGGGGAGAAGGTCGCGGCAGCGGGATGAGGGGCAGCGCCGGTCGAACGGGGCCGGTGGCGGCAAGAGGTTGACGTCCTGCCTGCCCCTCATCCGCCTGCCGGCACCTTCTCCCCGCAGGCGGGGAGAAGGATGATTTGGCAAGGCCGTGCCTCCTGCCGATCTCCCCCCTTGAGGGGGAGATGGCCGGCAGGCCGGAGAGGGGTGTAGGCTGCAAACGCCCGCCATCACGCCCTCCCCTTGCGGATGCGGATGATCGAGAGGATCGCCAGCCCCGCCACCATGACGACGGCGATCTCGCCCAGCGTGTCCGTGCCGCGGAAATCGACGATGATGACGTTCACCACGTTGGCCCCGTGCGCGACCGTCTTGGAATAGAGGTTGAAGAAGTCGGTGAGCGCGGTGTCGAAGCGGCCCTGCACGACCTTCAGGAGATAGAGCGCGAAGCCGAGGCCGCAGGCGGCGGCGATCGCGGCGTCCGGGATCTTCTCCCTGAGCGGCCGGTGGTCGCGCGGCGTCAGCCTCAGCCGCGTCATGACCAGCGCGAGGATGACGACGGAAAGCGTCTCGATCATGAACTGGGTGAAGGCGAGGTCCGGCGCGCCGAAGAGGAGGAAGAGCACGGCGACGCAGAACCCCTGGATGCCGAGCGCGACGATGGCCGTCAGGCGGTTCTTCGCCGTCAGCACCGCGCCGATGCCGACGACGGCGAGCGCCATCACGGCGAGCTCGTGGAACGGCATGCCCGCCGGCCAGACCGGCAGGCGCGGCCATTCGCCGTAGACGGCCGGCGGCACGAGGAGCGCCAGCGCGATGACCGCGAAGGTCGCCGTCATGTAGACCTCCATGAGCCCCGGCTGGGCGAGCCGGCTGACCTTCGCGGCGGCGCGCACGAGGCCGCCCATCGCCTGGTCGAAGCCCCGGTCCGGCCCCCAGCCGATGTCCTCCACCAGCCGGTCCGCCGCCGCCCGCGCCCTGTCGAGCACCAGGAAGACGAGGACGCCGAGGGCGACGGTAAGCACGGAGAGCGCGAGCGCGGTGCCGAGATGCGGCACGGCCGAGACGGTGACGGCCTGCGGCCTGCCGGCAATGGCCGAGGCGAGCGGCGCAGTCAGGACGGCATGGGCGACGGCGGAGAAGAGCCCGGCGGCAAGGCCCGCCGCCGCCAGCAGCATGGGCCCGATCCACAGCAGCGCCGGCCCCTCGTGCGCCTCCTTCGGCGTCGCGACGGGCGCTCCGAGGAACGGCTTCAGCGCCACGGCGAAGGCGGCGGCGAACATCAGGCCGTTGCCGACGACGGCGGCCGCCGTGAAGGCGAGCGCGCGCGGGCTGCCGCCGGCGAGCGCCGCATAGACCTCCTCCTTGGCGAGGAAGCCGAAGAAGGGCGGCAGGCCGCCCATCGAGAGCGCGGCGAGAAGCGCGGCCAGGAAGGTGACGGGCATGGCGCGCCTGAGCCCGCCGAGCTTCGTGACGTCGCGCGTGCCCGCCTCGTGGTCGACGAGGCCGGCGACCATGAAGAGCGCGCCCTTGAAGAGCGAATGGGCGACGAGATAGAGCGCGGCCGCCGCGGCCGCATGCTCCGAGCCGAAGCCGGTCAGCAGCACCAGGAGGCCGAGCGAGGCGACCGTCGTATAGGCGAGCATCAGCTTCAGGTCGGTCTGGCGGATGGCGAGCACGGCGCCCGCAAGCAGCGTCAGCCCGCCGAAGGCCGGCAGGATCGTCTCCCAGGCCGGCGTGCCGCCCATCACCGGGTTGAGCCGCATCAGGAGGTAGACGCCGGCCTTCACCATGGTCGCCGAGTGCAGGTAGGCGGATACCGGCGTCGGTGCCTCCATGGCGTTCGGCAGCCAGAAATGGAACGGGAACTGCGCCGACTTGGTGAAGGCGCCGCCGAGGACGAGGAAGAGGACCGGCAGGTAGAACGGGCTTTCCCGCACCTCCGCGCCGAAGGACATCAGCAGCGAGAACTGCGTGACGTCGGTGACGTTCCACAGGAGCAGCAGGCCGGCGAGCAGGAAGAGCCCGCCGCCCCCCGTGACGATCAGCGCCTGGAGGGCGGCGCGGCGCGCGGCCTCGCGCCGATGGTCGAAGCCGATCAGCAGGAACGAGGTGATCGAGGTCAGCTCCCAGAAGACGAAGAGCATCAAAAAACTGTCGGAGGCGACGAGGCCGAGCATCGCGCCCATGAACATCAGGATGAAGGAGAAGAACCGCCCCTGGTGCGGGTGGCCCTTCAGGTAGCCGCCGGCATAGAGCACGATCAGCGTGCCGATGCCGGAGATGAGCAGCAGGAAGGCGAGCGACAGGCCGTCGATCAGCCAGGAGAAGCTGACATTGTAGGACGGCACCCAGGCATAGCCGCCGGTGACGATCTCGCCGCGCGCCACCTCCGCGCCGAAGCCGAGGAAATGCAGGAAGACGGCGAGCGGGACGAGCGCCAGCGGCCAGGCGGCGTTGTGGCCGAGCAGCCGCGTGAGGGCCGGCGCGATCATCGCGCCGAGGAACGGCAGGCAAAAGGCAAGGAAGGTCAAGCCCATCGTGCCCGGCATCATCCCCTTCCCCTTGCTGCGCGGGCTTCGCCCGTCATTGGCCCCGAACTGTCAGAGCGCTGTTTCTATGTCCGTTTGCCCGAAATCGCCACCCTTGAACAGCAAAGGTGCGGCGTTTTCGCGCGCCAATGCATAGGAAAAGCAATCGCCGTGGTTCAGGTGCGCCGCATGGCCCGTGCCGCGGCCGAAGCGCCGGAAGGCGTCGAAGGCGAGTTCGGCCTGCGCCGCGGTCACGGGCTCCACCCGGATATTGGCGCGCAGCACGAAGGCGTCGAGCGCGTTGACGCCGGTGCCGCCGTAGCGGGCGAAGAGCACCATCTTCGCCTCCAGCAGCGTCGCCGCGCTCATCACGCGGGTTGCCGCGCGTTCGATCGCCTCGTTGAAGGCCCGGCGCTCCGGCTCGTCGGTGAGGATGGCGACGAGCGCCGAGGTGTCGAGGACGATCATCGCGGCAGGCCGTTCTCGTCGTAGCCGAGGATTTCATCGGGCGTGCGCGGGTCGAGCACCGGCAGGCCCGCGCAATCGAGAGCGATACGATCGAGCTGATCCGCCAGGCGCGGCGCCTTGAGGTGCCGCACGCGGTCCAGACGCTCCTCGATGGCCGTCTTGACGGCGCGGGTCAGGCTTTCGCCGGTCGCCTCCGCAAGCGCGCGGGCAAGCGCATGGGCTTCCTCGTCCTTGATGTTCAAGGGCATGACTTCCTCCGTTCCACCGCCAATGGAGGATAAGAGGAACCGTGGCGGCTTTCAAGACGGCGCCGATTGTCTTGCCACATTCCAAGGCCTATCTATGGAGCCGACAGGAGGACACCATGAGCGATACGACGACGACATTGAAGGTCAGCAGGACGAAGGAAGAGTGGCGGCAGATCCTGACGCCGGAGCAGTTCCGCATCACGCGCGAGCACGGCACGGAGCGCGCCTTCTCCAGCCCGGATTTCGACCTTTCCAAGAAGGGCACCTACCGCTGCATCTGTTGCGACAGGCCGCTCTACCGGTCCGAGACGAAGTACAATTCCGGCACCGGCTGGCCGAGCTTCTACCAGCCGATCGAGCCCGGGGCGGTGACGGACCATCCGGACTATTCCTACGGCATGACGCGCACGGAGATCCGCTGCTCGGACTGCGACGCCCATCTCGGCCACGTCTTCCCCGACGGCCCGCCGCCGACGGGCCTGCGCTACTGCATGAACGGCGTGGCGCTGCGCTTCGACCCGGACTGATCGGGGCAATCCCAGCGAAGCTGCGCAGCGGTCTTGCGTGCGGAGCTGCGAAGGCTAGCGCTTCGGCACCTTCAGTTCCATGCAGGTGAGGTCGAGCCAGCGGCCGAACTTGATGCCGACCTCGCTGAAGCGGCCGACCACGCGGAAGCCGAGCGTTTCGTGCAGCCTGATCGAGGCGGCGTTCTCCGCCTCGATGCCGGCGATCATGACGTGGACGCCGTTGAAGCTCGCCCGGTCGATCAGCGCCTTCAGGAGGCGCTTGCCGACCCCGCTTCCGCGCACGTCGCTGCGCACATAGACGGAATGCTCGACCGTATGGCGGTAGCCGTCGAAGTTCCTCCAGTCGCCGTAGGAGGCATAGCCGATCACCTGCCTGCCGCGCAGCGCGACGAGGATCGGAAAGCCGCGTTCGCGGCGGGCGGAAAACCACCTCCTGCGGTCGTCGAGGTCGACCACCGCCTCGTTCCAGATGGCCGTCGTGTTGGCAACGGCATCGTTGTAGATGTCCATGATGGCGGGAAGATCGGCCTCCATGGCGTCGCGTATCGTAATGTCCATGGTTCCCCCCGGTTTTGCCCCATGCCATACAGGAGGAGCGGGAAAGCTGTCCAGCCTGCTTGCGCCGCGGGGCGATGAAACGCCCGTCTTTGTCCGTCATCCGCAAGACGGCCTCAACGAACGGTCCTGCCATGCGACGCTTCCTTGCGCTTTTCCTGCTGCTCCTGCCCGCCGCCGCCGTCGCGGAGGGCTGGGAGCCCTATGCCAACGCCCGCTTCGGTTTTGCGGCGGAGATCCCGCCCGGCTTCGCCCTTGCCCGCGAGGCCGGCAACGGCGACGGGGCGACCTTCGCGAACGGCGCGGCGACGCTCGCCGTCTGGGCGCACGTCCTTGCGGCCGGCGACTTCGAGGACGAGGTGGCGGCGCGGCGCGCGACCTACCGGCAGGAAGGCTGGGACCTTGCCTACGACCGGCAGACCGCCGGCTGGGCGAGCCTTTCCGGCACGCGCGGCGACAGGATCGTCTACCACCGCATCGTCGCGCTCTGCGCGGATGCGGTGGCCTCGTTCGTGCTCGAATACCCCGAGGCGATGAAGGCGGAGGTTTCGCCCGTCGTCGGCAGGCTGGCCAAGTCGCTGCGCCCCGCCGAGGGCTGCGCCGATGCGCAGGGCGCCGCGCCGGCCGCGCGATGACCCGTCAGGTGCCGGAGACGACGCTGGTGACGACCGCCGAATAGTGCACGGCCGCCGCCGCCACGACGAAGGCGTGCCAGATGGCGTTCTGGAAGCGCAGCTTCTCCCAGACATGGAAGATGACGCCCACCGAATAGAGCACGCCGCCGGTGACGATCAGCGTCAGCGTGGCGGTGGAAAGGTGCGTCATCAGCGGCCCGGCGGCGAAGACGCCGCTCCAGCCCATGCCGAGATAGATGAGGATGGCCAGCTTGTCGTAGCGGCCGGGAAAGAGGAACTTCAGCGCCACGCCCGCCGCGGCCATGGCCCAGATGAAGACGAGCATGCCGGCCAGGAACGGATCGTCGATGCCGCGCTGCAGGAAGGGCGTGTAGGTGGCGGCGATCAGCACGAAGATCGCCGAATGGTCGAAGCGGCGCAGGTGCCACTTCACTTTCGAGACCGGCCAGAGATTGTAGGCGAAGGAGGTGGAGAGCGCCAAGACGAGGCCGACGCCGTAGACCCAGGCCGCCGCAAGCTGCCCGCTCGTCGCGAAGACCGTGGCGTAGAAGATCAGCGCCGTCACCCCGACGAGCGCCAGGACCACGCCGACGCCATGCACGATGCCGTCGGCGATCACCTCGTACCGGTCATAGTTCCACTTGACGCCCTTGATTTCCACCTTCGCCTGCCCTGCATCGTGCTTTTCCGCCATGGTGGCGCGTTTGCGGCGCGGGAGCAAGAAGCGCGCGGATCACGAAAGTTTGCCGTTTGACACGGATCCTCGGGGCGGGCCTGGGGATCCGTCACCCCGCGGCACGCCGTCACTGCCGCGCGATGCATTCCTCGCAGAGCGCGGCGTGCGGCACGGCGGCGAGGCGCGCGGCGGAAATCGGCTCGCCGCACTTGGCGCAGAGGCCGAAGGTGCCGGCGGATATGCGGTCGAGCGCGGCGTCGATCGCCTCGATCTCCTTGAGGCCCGTCGTGCCGAATTCCTCCAGCACCTCGTCGTTCTCGCGCTCGGTCGCGCGGTCGGCGCTGTCGCCGCTCTTCAGCGTCTCCAGGTCCTTCTCGATCCTGTTGAGGCGGCTGTAGAGCTCGCGCTTGCGATTGAGAAGAATGTCCTTGTAATGCGCCAGGTCCGTCACGATACCCGTCTCCCTTCGTTTCAACATGCGCCGAAATTGGCATCGCCCGCGCCCGCCGGCATTGATCGGAATCAAGTTCCGGCGGCGCATCGTCAACGCCACGTTGACGGTAAATCGCCGAAACGCCGCCTTTCGTGAACGCGCGCGCTCCGCCATATTCGTCCCGACAGAGCGGTTTCCCATGAAACCGGAACAGGACCCATCATGACGGACCTCGACAGACGGACGTTCCTCGGCGCCGCCGCCGTTGGCATCGCTGCAAGCAAGGCCGGCCCCATTCGCGCGGAGACCGCCACCATGACCGACAATAGCACACAAACGGCCGGCGCCATCGACATGCCGGCCTTCGTCGACCATTCGCACCTGAAAGTGATCGACCTGCCGATGCTCTCGGCCTTCTACCGGCAGGTGATGGGGCTTGAGACGATCGAGAAATCCGCCTCCGGCGAGACGCTCGGCGTCGGCGGCCGGCCGCTGCTCACGCTGACGACGGACGGCAGGGCCGCCCGCGCGCCGCGCAACGCGCCGGGCCTCTTCCACACCGCCTTCCTCGTGCCGGACCGCAAGGCGCTCGGCCGCTGGCTGGCGCACGCCGCGCACGGCAACGTGCCGCTCACCGGCGCCTCGGACCACCTCGTCAGCGAGGCGATCTACCTCGACGACCCGGAAGGCAACGGCATAGAGATCTACCGCGACCGCGACCGGTCCGAATGGACCTATGTGCCCGACGGCACGGTGAAGATGGCGACGCGCCGGCTCGACCTGCAGGCGCTCTACGACGAGGCGCCGAAGGACGGCTGGAGCGGCCAGGAGAACGGCACGGCCATCGGCCATATCCACCTGCAGGTCTCCGACATCCCGCAGGCCGACGCCTTCTTCCGGGACGTGCTCGGCCTCGACGTCATGGCGCGCTATCCCGGCGCCAGCTTCTTCGCCACGGGAAAATACCATCACCACGTCGCGGCGAACGTCTGGAACTCGCGCGGCCAGCCGAAGCGGCAGGACGGCATGAGCGGCCTTTCCGACTACACGATCCGCTTCAACGATCCGGCAAGGCTCGAAGCGGCGGTGAAGAAGCTCGACGCCCTCTCGATCCCCGCAACGCGCACGGGCAGCACGGTATCGCTCGTCGATCCCTGGGGCATCGGGCTGAAGCTTACGGCATAAGTGAGGATGGACGGCGCATAAAGCGCCGCTCCGCTTGTCCGGCACCCCTCTTCTGTCGTCATCCTCGGGCCCGAAGGGCCCGGATGAGGGGGTGCGTCACCGACGCCGGCGCTTCGCCTAGTCGTAGAGGTAATGCGCCGCCCAGTCCTCGCGCGGAACCCGGTCGCCGACCTTGTATTTGAAGGCGTTGACCTCCAGGCGGTCCTCGCTCGCCTCGCATCTGTAGGAGAGGCGGTACCATTCGCCCCTGCTGCGGAAGACGGCGCCCTTCGTCTTGAAGGTCGTACCGTCGAGCTTGGGGTCGCCGAAGGCGTAGGCGATCACCTTGTCCGGGCGGAAGCCGCCCTTGCCGTCGCCGATCCGGTCCATCGCCTCGATGTCGCAGCGCTGCTCCAGCCGCTCCTCGGGCGTCAGCTTCTCGAGCTGGCTGCGGATGCGGGCGTCGATGGCGAGCGCGGGCGATGCGGCGAGCGGCGCGAGCGCCAGCGTGCAAAGGATGGTCCGAAGCCCGGTTGCGTGCCGTTTCAACGATATGCCTCCTCTTCGTGCCGTCATGCCTCGTCCCATTGGGGACCGAAGCGCAATAGGTCGATTTGACGACAGCCGCAACCCACCCAAGGTTTCAAGCGCCGCGTTCTGGAACTTCCGTTCGCGGCGCGCGTTTCTGGCGCGAACTTGGGGGGACGCACCATGCACGATTTGTCGGGAAAGCCGGCCGAACGCCGCCTCTTGCGGGGCAGCCTCGACATAGAGAAGGGCCTCGTGGAAGGCGCGCCGCGCCGCTACGGCCTCGACATCGCCGCCGCCTGGGCGGCGATCGGCATCTTCGCCATCATGGCGATGGGCGTCGTCTACCTGATGGCGCCGATCCTCATCCCCCTCTCGCTCGCCGTCGTCACCGGCCTCATCTTCGGCGTGGCGGCGGAAAAGCTGCACGACCTCGGCATTCCGCCGCTGCCGACCGCGCTGCTGCTCGCCGGCCTCTTCGGCCTCGGCCTGTTCTTCGTGGCGGGGCTGCTGGCCGAGCCGGTCGCGCAGCTGGCCGCCGACGCGCCGAACCTCGTGCGCGGCGCCTACGACCGCATCACCCCGCTCTTCTCCCGCCTCGGCTGGCTGAACATCAGCCCGCAGACCTTCGAGACCGGCCAGATGTCGATGGAGAAGGTGCTGGAAAACACCGGCAGCATCCTCGGCATCCTCTCGGCGAGCCTCACGCCCGCCCTGCTTCAGGCGATGATCTTCTTCGCCGCGCTCGTGCTCTTCCTCTCGGCGCGGCTGAAGCTGAGGCAGATGATCATCATGGCCTTCCCGCGCCGCGGCCAGCGGCTGACGACCATCCGCATCATGAACGCCATCGACAGCGCGCTCGGCTATTATTTCGCCACCGCCGCGCTGGTCTACGGCGCGCTCGGCGTCGTCACCGGCCTCATCACCTGGGGCGGCGGGCTCGCCATGCCGGCGCTGTGGGGGCTCTTCGCCTTCCTCTCCAGCTTCGTGCCCTTCCTCGGCGTGACGCTGATGACCATCGCGCTCGCCACGGCGGGCCTTCTGACGCACGAGACGCTGGTGATGGGCCTCCTGCCGGCCTTCGCCTTCTTCCTCGTGCACCTGGCCATGGAGAACCTCGTCATGCCGGCGGTGATGGGCAAGCGGCTGGAGGTCAACGCCTTCATCATCTTCACCGCCATCATCTTCTGGACCTGGATGTGGGGCGCGGCCGGCGCCATGCTGGCGCTTCCCCTCTCCATCATCGGCATGACCATCGCCGACGAATTGCGGCCTGCGAAGCGCAAGGCCCGCCGCAGCCTGCCGGGGTGAACGGCAGCGGTCTTGTGGCTTTGCCCCTCACCCCGCAAGCGGAGAGAGGGGCCGTGCCTCAAGAAGGGTGGTTGAGGAAAACATCCCGGCATATCTCCTTCGCCCCGCAGCCAAGGAGACGGTGGCCGGCAGGCCGGATGAGGGGCAAGCTTTCCCTCTCACCGAAAACCTCCGCTTGATGC
Source organism: Shinella agrisoli (assembly GCF_046557955.1). NCBI lineage: Bacteria > Pseudomonadati > Pseudomonadota > Alphaproteobacteria > Hyphomicrobiales > Rhizobiaceae > Shinella > Shinella agrisoli. The sequence goes on from NZ_JBJIEP010000010.1 coordinate 174,576, forward strand.
GAGCGCCCCGGCTCTCTATCTCTTCTGTCCCGCCTACCCATCCGCCGGAGTGAGATATTGTCCGCCTTCAAGAACCTTCCGCCCGCCCCCGTCGCCGCCAAGAAGCCCGTCTCAGACACCCGCCACGGCATCACCCGCACCGACGACTACGCCTGGTTCCGCGACGAGAACTGGCAGGCGATGTTCAAGGATCCCTCCATCCTCCAGCCGGAGATCCGCGCGCACCTGGAGGCGGAGAACGCCTACATGGCCGCCGCCATGGCCGACACCGAGGCGCTGCAGAAGACGCTGTTTGCCGAGATGCGCGGGCGCATCAAGGAGGACGACAGCTCCGTGCCGGTGAAGGACGGCCCCTATGCCTACGGCACCGCCTACGTCACCGGCGGCGAGCAGCCGCGCTACTTCCGCGAGCCGCGCGAGGGCGGCGAGCGGGCGATCCTGCTCGACGGGGACAGGCAGGCCGCCGGCAAGGAGTATTTCCGCCTCTCCGGCCTCGACCATTCCAGCGACCATTCGCTCGGCATCTGGGGCTATGACGACAAGGGCTCGGAATATTTCACGCTGAAGGTGCGCGACCTTGCGACCGGCGAGGACCGCGCGGACGAGATCGTCAACTCGGGCGGCGGCGGGGTGTGGGCGCCGGACGCGAAGAGCTTCTTCTACACCGCGCTCGACGAGAACCACCGCCCCTCGAAGATCTTCCACCACATCCTCGGCGAGCGGCAGGAGAACGACCGGCTGGTCTACGAGGAGAAGGACGCGGGCTTCTTCCTGTCGGTCGGCGGCTCGCTCATCGACGACTTCATCTATATCGACATCCACGACCACGAGACGAGCGAGTACCGGCTTCTCTCCACCAAGGACCTCCTCGCGACGCCGATCGTCGTCGCCCCGCGCCAGACGGGCCTCGAATATTCGATGACGGAGGGCGGCGACGTCTTCTTCATCCTGACGAACGCGGACGGGGCGAAGGACTTCAAGATCATGCAGACGCCGGTGACGGCGCCGGGCCGGGAGAACTGGAGCGAGGTCGTGCCGCACCGCCCCGGCACGCTGATCCTCAGCCACATGGCCTTCGCCCGCCACCTCGTGTGGCTGGAGCGCCACGAGGGCCTGCCGCGCATCGTCGTGCGCGACCGCAAGACCGGCGAGGAACACGCGATCGCCTTCTCCGAGGAGGCCTATTCGCTCGGCCTTTCGGGCGCGGCGGAATACGATACCGACGTCATCCGTTTCTCCTATTCCTCGATGACGACGCCCTCGCAGCTCTTCGACTACAACATGGCGACGCGCGAGCGCACGCTCCTGAAGACGCAGGAGGTGCCCTCCGGCCACGACCCGGACGACTACGTCACCCGCCGCGTCTTCGCCCCGGCCCCGGACGGCGAGACGGTGCCCGTCACCCTGCTCTACCGCAAGGACACGCCGCTGGACGGCTCGGCCCCGTGCCTGCTCTACGGCTACGGCGCCTATGGCATCACCATCCCGGCGTCCTTCAACACCAACTGCCTGTCGCTCGTCGACCGCGGCTTCGTCTATGCCATCGCCCATATCCGCGGCGGCAAGGACAAGGGCTTTGCCTGGTACGAGAACGGCAAGATGGACAGGAAGACCAATACGTTCAAGGACTTCATCGCCGCGGCGGACTATCTGAATCAGGAGAAGTTCACGTCCTACGCGAAGATCGTCGCCGAGGGCGGCTCGGCCGGCGGCATGCTGATGGGCGCGGTCGCCAACATGGCGCCGGAGAAGTTCGGCGGCATCATCGCGGCCGTGCCCTTCGTCGACGTGCTCAACACCATGCTGGACGACACGCTGCCGCTGACCCCGCCGGAATGGCCCGAATGGGGCAACCCGATCGAGAGCAGGGACTTCTACCAGCTCATCGCCGGCTACTCGCCCTACGACAATGTCGAGGCGAAGCCCTATCCCGCGATCCTCGCGCTCTCCGGCCTCACCGACCCGCGCGTCACCTACTGGGAGCCGACCAAGTGGGTGGCCAGGCTGCGCGAGAAGACGACCGGCGCCGAGCCGATCCTCCTCAAGACCAACATGGGCGCCGGCCACGGCGGCGCCTCCGGCCGCTTCCAGCGCCTGGAGGAGATCGCCTTCGAATACGCCTTCGCGATCAAGGTGGCGGGGAAGGTGTAGGATCGGGAATTGCCCCTCATCCGCCTGCCGGCACCTTCTCCCCGTAAACGGGCAGAAGGGACATGCCGCGCCATTTTCCGGATTTCGGGAAGCCCTCGCCTCGTACCCCTTCGCCCCGCTTGCGGGGAGAAGGTGCCGGCAGGCGGATGAGGGGCGGACGTCCTACCGGAACACCCCGACGCAGGCCTGCAAATCGGTCAGCATCGCGCTGGAGCCCTTGAGGCTGGTGCGCACGTCGCCGATGCGCAGGAACCGGCCGCGCTTCAGGGCGTCGATCACCGCATGGTCGCTGCCGAGGTCGTAGGCGATCTCCTGGCGGCCGTAGGCCTTGCCGACGACGTCGTAGCCCCTGCCGTCGTCGATCCAGTAGGTGCCGTCCTTCGTGTAACTGTCGGCATAGTCGTAGGACGCATCCTGGAAGCCGAAGGTCACGTGGCCGTCGGCGTACCAGCGGAAGGCGGCATGGCGGCCGCCGTCGCGGCGCACGGCGCGGCAGTTGAGGAAGCGCCCGTCGGCGAAGTCCGCGGCGACGTCCCAGCCGCCGACCGAGCGCACCGCGCGGTAGGGATCGGCATCCGCGCCGTAGCCGTCGTCATGGCCGGACGAGCCGCCCCCGGCATAGCCGTCCGCCTTCGCCTCGTGGCCCGCATGGTCGTTCGAGGCATGCTCGGCGGCCGGGAAGTCGCGCAGCGCGTCGCGGTACCTGTCGTAGTAGCCGAGGCGGCGCACGTCGACGAACTCGAACTCGTAGTCCTCCAGCGAGCGCACGGAATTGTCGCGGAAACGCACGAGGCCGCGCACGCGCAGGCACCCGTCGCCGCAGTCGATCTCGTCGACATATTCGCGCGCGCTGTCGTCCGGCGTCTTCACCGCGATGCCGAGGCCGTGGCGGCGGTCCTCGTTGACCGCGCGGAACATCAGCGACTGGGCGTAGCCGCGGCGGTCCTCGTCGAAGTAGTCGTAGATCGCGCGCTCCTCGCTCGGGCTGAGGTCGTCCTGCGTGGCGACATGGACGCGGCGCTCGGGGATGGCGGCCGAGGTGATGACGTTGCGCAGCCGCTCGTGCGAATAGACGGTCGTGAAATAGGAGAGATAGTCGCAGCCCTCCGGCGGCGCCCAGAAGCTGAGGTCGATCAGCACGAGCTGGCCGTCCTTGTAGATGTCGGAGAGGCGCCGGTCGCGATCGTTGCCGGCGAAGGCGAGACGCCCGCAGGGATCGTGCCGGTCGTTGGAGAGCGTGACGTATGGCAGGCTGCCCGTGTCCGCATGCGCGCCCTCGAACGTCCTGCCGAGGAGGTCGATCTTGCGTTCGGCGACATAGGCGAAGACGCCTTCCGGATAGCGGCTGAGATAGCGGTCATAGGCCTCGCGGTTGTCCGAGAGCGAGGCGAACTCGTAGAAGGCGATCTCCGCCTCGTCGACCTTGGCGTCCCTGGCGCTCAGCGCGAACCCGCCGTAGTCCGCGTCGCTCTGCCAGACGGCCTGCCGGCCCTGGCTGCGCTCCCTGACGATGTCGGAGACCTTGCGGAAGACGTCCTCGAGCGCGATGCCGGGAATGCTGACCGCATCGACGAAGGCCGAGGCGAAGGGGCTGATCGGCGTGCCGGCATAGTCGTAGGCCGCGCCGGGCGCGGCGGCATAGGCGTAGTGGATGCCGCCGGCGTTCCCCGGTTCGGCAAGGCCCTCCGGGATGTCGCGCAGCGCCGGGAACGGGTTTTCGTGCGCGGCGTCGAAGAGCACGACCTTGAGGCCGGTGCCGAGCCTGCGCAGCGCGTCGGCGATCTCGGAGACGGCGAGCGAGCGGTTGCGCAGGCCCGTCAGCGTGCGGCCGGACGCATCCGTCGGCAGCAGGTAGTTCTCCCCGCCGATCTGCACCGCATAGCCGGAGAAATAGACGAAGAGCACCGGGTTCTCGGCCTTCTCCGCCACCCGCGTGAAGGTGTTGAGCGCCGAGAGCATGCCGAGATGGTCGACGTCGGTGGCGCGCGTCACGTCGAAATCGGCCCGCTCCAGCGCCTCGCCGACGAGGTCGATGTCGTTCAGCGGGTTTTCCAGGGGTTCGGCATCCTCGTATCCGGCATTGCCGATGAGGAGCGCGTAGCGCTCGGCGGCGAAGGCCGCGGGCGCCGCAAGGACGATGAGACAGGCGGCGAGCGCCCCGATCAACCGATGGACATTCCGCTGCACGATATCCTCCAAGAAACGACCGGGCCAGGAACGACCGGGACCGCCGGCATCCCGAACGGCGCGCATCCCCGCTGAAGAAGGAAACGGACGGCCCCTTCCGCTTATTCAGAAGACCATGAAATTCCATCCCTGCCCGCCCCGCAAGGGCTTTACGGCGAAGAAACCTTTCGCTCGCCGCCCGCAGACCCTATCTGATAGGCATGGACGCGAAGGAAGGGACGGAACGATGATGAGCGGCGCAACCACGGCGACGGCGGACACGGCCCCGGAAAAGACCCCGGACACGGCCCGCCCCATTCCCTTCGACAACAGCTATGCGCGCCTGCCGGACGCCTTCTTCTCGCCGGTCGATCCGACGCCGGTGGAGGCGCCGCGGCTGATCGCGTTCAACCGGCCGCTGGCCGAGGAGCTCGGCCTTGCCGCGGACGCGCTCGAACGGCACGGGGCCGCCTATTTCTCCGGCAACGTGCCCCTGCCCGGCTCGCTGCCGCTCGCCATGGCCTATGCCGGCCACCAGTTCGGCCAGTTCGTGCCGCAGCTCGGCGACGGGCGGGCGATCCTCGTCGGCGAGGTGGTCGACCGGAACGGGAAGCGCCGCGACATCCAGCTCAAGGGCGCGGGCCAGACGCCCTATTCGCGCCGCGGCGACGGGCGCGCGGCGCTCGGCCCGGTGCTGCGCGAATACATCGTCAGCGAGGCGATGCACGCGCTCGGCATCCCGACGACGCGGGCGCTCGCGGCGGTCGCCTCCGGCCAGCCGGTCTACCGCGAGCGGGTGCTGCCCGGCGCCGTCTTCACGCGCGTCGCCGCGAGCCACGTGCGCGTCGGCACGTTCCAGTTCTTCGCCGCGCGCGGCCAGACGGACAATGTCCGCCTCCTTGCCGACTACGTGATCGGCCGGCACTATCCGGAGCTGAAGGGCGAGGAGAACGCCTATCTCGCGCTGCTGGAGGCGGTGGCGGAGCGGCAGGCCTCGCTGATCGCGAAATGGCTCGGCGTCGGCTTCATCCACGGCGTCATGAACACCGACAACATGACGATCTCCGGCGAGACCATCGACTTCGGCCCCTGCGCCTTCATGGACCGCTACGACCCGCGCACCGTCTATTCCTCCATCGACCACGGGGCCCGCTACGCCTTCGGCAACCAGCCGATGATCGGCCAGTGGAACATCGCCCGGCTCGCAGAATGCCTGCTTGCCCTTCTCGACGAGGACCAGGAGAAGGCGGTGGAGGCGGCGAACGAGGCCGTCGGGCGCTTCATGGACCGTTTCCAGGAGCACTGGAAGGCGGTGATCCGCGCCAAGATCGGCCTTGGCGCGGACGAGGAGGAGAGCGACCAGGCGCTGATCCGCGACCTGCTGGTCACCCTCTACGAGCAGAAGGCCGACTATACGCTCGCCTTCCGCTACCTCGCCGACGCGGCGGAAAGCGGCGCGGCGAACGCCGCGCTCGGCCGGCTGCTCGAAGATCCCGCCGCGCTGGCGCCCTGGCTTGCCGCCTGGCGCGAGCGGCTTTCGCGCGGGACGACGCCCCCGCAGGCGCGCGCGGCGGCGATGCGCAAGGTCAACCCCGCCTTCATCCCGCGCAACCACAAGGTCGAGGAGGCGCTGACCGAGGCGGTCGACCACGGCGACTTCTCGCTGTTCTTCGCGCTGAACGACGTGCTGGCGAGGCCCTACGAGGACCAGCCGGCCTTCGCCGCCTATGCCGAGCCGCCGAAGCCGGGGGAAGAGATCACCGCCACCTTCTGCGGCACGTGAGGAGGAAAGGGGCATCGCGCTTGGCGCCTGCCCTCGCCCATCAAAACATGAGTATAAAAGTATAATTTTCGCATCCCTTCTTTTCCGGGATTGAAGCGTCACGTTTTCGCCCTAATTTCTCCAGCGTCCCTCCTTGAGCCGGACGTCTTGCCGGCCGTTCCTCCCCGCGGCCGGCATCACCAACGGAGACCGTCATGTTGCTAACACTTACCGCCGCCGTCATCGCCATCATCGGACTGGTGCTGACGGGCGGAGGCGGGTGGCTGCTGTCGCTCGGCGGCAGCCCCTACTATCTCGTCACCGGCATCGCCTTCCTCGCCACCGCCGTCCTGCTCCTGCGCCGCTCGGCCGCGGCGCTCTGGCTCTACGCCCTCGTCATCCTCGGCTCGCTCGGCTGGGCGGTCTGGGAGGTCGGCTTCGACTGGTGGCAGCTCGGCCCGCGCGGCGGCGTCATCGTGCTTCTCGGCCTGTGGCTGATGCTGCCGGCCATCCGCCGGCCGCTCGGCTTTGCGAGCCCCACCGGCATACCCTACCCGGCCTCGGCCCTGCCGCTGGCCATCGCTGTCCTCGTCTCCATCGCCGCCGCCGGCTATTCGATGACGCAGGACCCGCACGACGTCGCCGGCGCGCTGCCGACCGACGTGGTCAACGCGACGCCCGCGCTCGGCGGCGACGTGCCGGCCGGCGAATGGCACCAGTACGGCCGCACGCAATACGGCCAGCGCTACTCGCCGCTCGACCAGATCGACAAGGACAATGTCGGAACGCTCCAGGTCGCCTGGCAGTACCAGACCGGCGACGTCAAGCTGCCCGACGACGTGGGCGAGACCACCTACCAGGTGACGCCGCTGAAGATCGGCGACACGCTCTACATGTGCACCCCGCACAACTGGGCGATCGCGCTCGACGCGGCCACCGGCAAGGAGAAGTGGAAGTACGATTCCAACTCCGGCATGAACCCGGACCGCCAGCACCAGACCTGCCGCGGCGTGACCTACTATGCCGACCCGGCGGCGACCGCGGGCACGGCCTGCGCGGCGCGCGTCTACCTGCCGACCTCCGACGCCCGGCTGATCGCGCTCGACGCGGCGACCGGCGACGTCTGCACCGGCTTTGCCGAGAATGGCGTGCTCCAGCTGGAACAGGGCATGCCCTACAACCCGGCCGGCTACTACTACTCCACCTCGCCGCCCGTCATCACCGACGGCAAGATCATCATCGGCGGGGCGGTGAACGACAACTACTCGACCCAGTCGCAGTCGGGCGTCATCCGCGCCTTCGACGTCAATTCCGGCGCGCTCATCTGGAACTGGGATTCCGGCAACCCGGACGTCACGACGCCGCTGCCGGAAGGCCAGGTCTACACGGTCAACTCGCCGAACTCCTGGTCCGTCTTCAGCTACGACGAGGCGCTCGGCCTCGTCTATATCCCGCTCGGCAACCGCGTGCCCGACCAGCTCGGCATGGGCCGCAGCGAGCATGTGGAGAAGTACTCCTCCTCCATCGTCGCGCTCGACATCGCGACCGGCGCGGTGCGCTGGGTGCGCCAGACCGTGCACCACGACCTCTGGGACATGGACGTTCCGGCCCAGCCCGCGCTGATCGACATCACCCGCGACGGGACGACCGTCCCCGCCCTCGTCGGCCCCACCAAGCAGGGCGACGTCTACGTGCTCGACCGGCGCACCGGCGAGCCGATCATCCCGATCGAGGAGGTGCCCGCCCCGACCGGCGCGATCCCGGAGGACTTCACCGCGCCGACGCAGCCCGTCTCCGGCCTCACCTTCATGCCCGATCCGCTGACGGAGAAGGACATGTGGGGCATCACCATGTTCGACCAGCTGAAATGCCGCATCGACTTCCTGTCGCTGAAATACGAGGGGCGCTACACGCCGCCCTCGCTGGAAGGCACGATCGTCTATCCCGGCAATTTCGGCACGTTCAACTGGGGCTCGGTCGCGGTCGATCCGGAGCGGCAGGTGATGTTCGGCATGCCGACCTACCTCGCCTTCACCTCCCGCCTCGTGCCGCGCGACCAGATCCCGCCGAAGGGGCAGGACGAGAAGGGCTCCGAGCAGGGCCTCAACCGCAACGAGGGCGCGCCCTACGGCGTCTACATGGGCCCGTTCCTCGGCCCGCTCGGCATTCCCTGCCAGGCGCCGCCGTGGGGCTATGTGGCCGGCGCGGACCTTGCGACGGGCGAGATCGCCTACAAGCACAAGAACGGCACGGTCTACGACATGACGCCGCTGCCGCTGCCCTTCAAGGTGGGCGTGCCGGGCATCGGCGGGCCGATCATCACCAAGGGCGGCGTCGCCTTCCTCGGCGCGGCCGTCGACAACTACCTGAGGGCCTACGACGTCACCGACGGCCGCCAGCTCTGGGAAGCCCGCCTTCCCGCCGGCGGTCAGGCGACGCCGATGACCTACACGGTGGGCGACAAGCAATACGTGCTGATCGTCGCCGGCGGCCACGGCTCCGTCGGCACCAAGCCGGGCGACTACGTCATCGCCTATACGCTGCCGTAGCGGGCCTGCACCGCTCAGGAGGCGGGGCCACCCCCCTCTGCCCTGCCGGGCATCTCCCCCTCAAGGGGGAGATCGGCAAGACGTGCGAACCTTGCTCAATCCGCAACGTCAGCAATGGGCGAGGCCGTGCCCCATCCAATCTCCCCCCTTGAGGGGGAGATGTCCGGCAGGACAGAGGGGGGTGACGCGGCAGACGCACCACCTTGCCTTCGCCGGAGAAAGGCCGGTGCAAAGGCTTGCCTCCCCGCCCCGGCCCCTCCATCATGCCGCCTTCCCCATCCTCTCCGGGAGATTCGCCATGAACGACGACTGGCGGCTGATCGCCGCGCCGGTGAAGATCATCCTTGCCAATTACTGGCGCGCATCGCGCGGGCTGCTGGCGCTGGTCGCGGCCATCGTGTTCCTGTCGGCCGTCTCGGCGGTCGCCGCGCCCTACCTCTTCTCCCGCCTCGTCGACGCCATGAGCGCCGACCGGCTCGCCGAGGGGCTGGCGGCGGGCCTTGCCGTCTATGCGCTCATGATCGGCGCGGCCGCGGCGCTCCAGCACATGGTGCAGTACCTCTCCTACATGAGCGCGCAGAACCTCAGCTTCATCGTCGGCACCAGCCTGTTCGAGCGGCTTTTGCGCAAGCGCGCCGCCTTCTTCGTCGAGCACAACCCGGCCGAGATCGAAAACGCCAGCCGGCGCAGCCAGGGTGCGCTGATGACGCTGGTGCAGCTCGGCCTCGTCGTCTTCGTGCCCGGCATCACGCAGATCATGCTGGCGCTCGCCATGCTGGGCGCGACGATCAACCTCGAAGTCGTGCTGATCGTCCTTGCCTATGGTTGCGGCTTCATCGCGCTGACCGGCCTCGCCAACCACCGCACGCGCGGTTTCCTCGATGCCGCGATCGCCGCCGGCCAGGCCAATTCCAGGTTCGTCGGCAACGCCATGACGGCCATGGAGACGCTGCGCCATTTCGGCAGCCACGGCTGGATGCGCGCGCGTTTCGCCGAAAAGGCCCGCGAGGAGCGCGACAACTGGGCCGCCTTCTGCCGCCGCATCGGCTATTCCTCGCTGCTCGGCGCGGGGCTCGCGGTGCAGTTCGTCGTCACCTTCCTCATCCTCCTGCCGCGCTACCGGGCGGGCGAGCTCAGCGTCGGCGACGTGGTGCTGTTCAACACGCTGCTGCTCCAGCTCAACCAGCCCTTCGAGATGATCGGCCACGCCGTCGACGACGTGGTGCGCGCGCGGGCCTCGCTGCTGCCGCTCGCCCGCATCTGGGCCGCACCGGAGGAGCCGGAGGCCGCCACGCCCGGCGGCTTCCTGCCGAAGGCGGGCCGGCTCGCCTTCGAGGCCGTCTCCTACGCCCACGAGAACGGCCGCGGCCTGGAGGATGTCAGCTTCACCGCGGCGCGCGGCCGCATCACCTATCTCGTCGGCGAGACCGGATCGGGCAAATCCACGCTGCTGCGCCTCGCGCTGAAGTCGCTCTCCCCCGCCTCCGGCCGGATCACCGTCGACGGCGCGGACCTTGCCGGCGTGTCCCAGGAGGACTGGTACGCCGCCGTGGGCATCGTGCCGCAGGAGCCGGTGCTGCTCAACGACACGCTCGCCGTCAACATCGTGCTCGGCCGGAAGATGGACCGGGACCGGCTGCGCCGCGCGGCGGAGAAGGCGGCGATCCTGCCTTTCATCGAAGGCCTGCCGGAGGGCTTCGAGACGCTGGTCGGCGAGCGCGGCATGAAGCTTTCCGGCGGCGAGCGCCAGCGCATCGCCATCGCCCGCGCGCTCTACGCCGATCCGCAGTTCCTCTTCCTCGACGAGGCGAGCTCGGCGCTGGACGAGGCGACGGAGGCGGGAATCATGCAGCACATCCGCGGCCTTGCCGGCGAGGTGACGATCCTCGCCGTCACCCACCGCACGAGCGTGATCGCCCCTTCGGACCACGTCGTGCGGCTCGGCGCCGGGCGCGTGGAGAACGTGGTCTGAAGGGCGCGATCCCCTCCCGGCGCCTTTCACGCAAATCTCGATTGACAAACGGCGCGAAACGGAGAATATCGCGGCCATGATCAAGAACACGCACATCGCCGCGACGTATTTTTGGCTGTTCCGGTAAGGAGCGGCTGTTCGATCATGTCAACAAGCCGCCATCGGGCGGCTTTGTTGTTTCAAGGGCACCTGGTGGCATAAAACCCAAGGAGCCCGAAATGCACAACACCGTCATCAAGCTCGAACCGCACGCCGCCGACCGCCCGCCGATGCTGACCATCCGCGCCGCGCGCCAGGGCGACCTCCAGCAGATCCTCGACATGATCGCGCTGCATGCCGAATGCCACGGCGACACGGCGAAAATCTCCGCCGCCGATCTCGACCGCGACCTGTTCGGCCCCGGCCCGTGGATCACCGCGCTCGTCGCCGAGGCCGGCGGCCGGCTGATCGGCTACGCGCTCCTCGTTCCGATGTACCGTGCGCTCGAAGGCCTGCGCGGCATGGAGCTGCACCAGATCTTCGTGCGCGAGGGCCACCGCGGCCACGGCATCGGCCGCCACCTCGTCTCCCGCGCCCGCGAGCATGCGCGCATCGCCGGCTGCGGCTACCTCTCGGTGAGCGCGGCGACCGGCAATTTCGGCGCGCACCGTTTCTACGAGCAGATGAATTTCCGGGCTGGCCCGGTGACCGGAATGCGCTACGTTCAGTCCCTGGGCTAGGAAACCGGCGGGAATGCGCGGCGGTCCCGCGCCCGAAATCGCGAAGAATCCTGATCAGGAGGCCGAGACATGGCGAAGCGACTGGCGATCGTACTGACCGAGGGATATGCCGACTGGGAATGCGCCCTGCTGATGGCGACGGCCCGCGGCGATTGCGGGGCGCAGACCGTGGTTCTGACGCCGGGCGGCGCGGACGTCACCTCGCTCGGCGGCCTTTCCGTCAGGTCCGCCGGCAGCGTGGAAGACGCCTCGCCGCAGGATTTCGACGTGCTGGTGCTGTGCGGCGGCACGATCTGGCAATCCGGCGCGGCGCCCGACCTTTCGGCTCCGATCGGGCGCTTCGCCGACGCCGGCAGGCCCGTCGCGGCGATCTGCGACGCCACGCTGGAGCTCGCCCGCCTCGGCCTGCTCGACGGCCGGGCGCATACCGGCAACTATCCCGGCCAGCTCAAGGACGTCGTGCCCGCCTATCGCGGCGAGGCGCATTACCGCAACCAGCCGCAGGCCGTGCGCGGCGGCGCGGTCGTCACCGCCTCCGGCGCGGCGCCCGTCACCTTCGCGCGGGAGGTCCTCGAGGCGATCGGCCTCGGCTCGGCCGAGCTTTTCGACTATCTTGCGATGTACGGCGACGAGCATCGGCAGGCGACGGCCTGACCGGGCCCCGCGGCCGCAATCGTCCGCCTCACCGCGCCGGGATCGCCTTCAGATAGGCGGCGATCGCCTCGCGGTCTTCCTTCGGCAGCTGCGCGAGGTTCTTCTGCACGGCGACCATCGAGCCGCCGACGCTGTCGAATTCCGGCGTGAAGCCGGTTTCGAGATAGCTGGCGATGTCGCCCGCGCTCCAGCTGCCGAAGCCGCCCTCGGCGGGCGTGATGTTGGGGATGCGCCCCTCGCCTTCCGGGTTCGGCCCGCCGGCGAGCCATTGGTCCGTCTTCAGGCCGCCGAGCACGTCGCGGGGCGTGTGGCACTCGCCGCAGTGGCCCGGCCCTTCCACGAGGTACTGGCCGCGCCTCACCGTCTCGTCGGCGTCCGCCAGCTCCACCCGCGGCGCCTCGTTCAGGTAGAGCAGCTTCCAGCCGCCGAGCGCCAGGCGGATGTTGAAGGGGAACGGCAGGTCGTGCCCCGGCGCGACATTCGCGCTCTTCGGCAGCGTCCTGAGATAGCCGTAGAGGTCGCCGATGTCCTTCACCGTCATGCGCGCATAGGAGGCGTAGGGGAAGGACGGGTAGAGGTGCCCGCCGTCGCGGCCGGTGCCGCGCTTCATGGCGTCGCCGAATTCGGCGAGCGTCCATGCCCCGATGCCCGCCGTCTCGTCGGGCGAGATGTTCGGCGCGTGGAAGGTGCCGAACGGGCTCTTCAGCGCCAGCCCGCCGGCGAGCACGAGCTTCCGGTCGTCCGGCGCGCCGGGCGCCGCGTGACAGCTGGCGCAGCCGCCGGCATGGAAGACGCGTTCGCCGTTGGCAAGGTCCGGCTCGCCCGCCGCGGCCCAGGTCTCGGCCGGCAGCCGCCCGGGCGCGGTCACGAGGAGGAACGCGCCGGCGCCGACCGCGCCGAGCAGCACGATGCCGCCGAGGAGTTTCTTGAGTGCCATGGTTTTCCCTCTCGCTGACCGGGATCCCGCTCCCGCGGCCGGGAGACGCAAGGCTGCCGCCCCGGCGCATGCCGGGACAGTCAGCGTATTCTTGAGGAGGAGCCGGCCTACCGCCTATTTCTTCAGGCGGTAGACCTCATGACAGCCGCCGCAATTGGGGCCGATCGTGCCGAGCGCGGCGCCGACCGCCGCCTGGTCCGCCGGCAGGCCGGCGAGCACGGCCTCGGCATCGGCCGCAAGCTTTGCGGACTTCGCCTTGAAGTCGTCCGTCGCTTCCCAGATCTTCGGGCTCGCCTCCGTCTCGTGGCCCGCCTCGGAGCCGGGCGGGAACTGGTCCGGGAAGGCCTTGCCCACCTCGCTGAGCGTGGTCAGCGATGCCTTGACGACCTCCGCGTCGTAGGGCTTCTCGCCCTTGGCGATGCCGGACAGCGCGCCCATGGCCCCGCCGACCTTCTTCATCATGTCCTGGCGGACGACCTGCGGCTCATCCGCCGCCGCGACGGCGCCCGCGCCGAGGGCCGCAAGCGCGGCCGCGGCCGCCAAAATCCTGAACTTCATCGAGTTCTCCCGATTGCTGGCGGCTGGCCGATTCCGCGCCGCCGATTTACGATGCGGCCGCATGATTGCATTTTGGGAAGTCGATGAAAGTAAAATCTTTTTGAGGCCCGGAACAAAAAACCCGGCCACTCCCGGCCAGGCCCAGACTGCCGTCAAAGTCCGCAAACCTCTCCTCCGTCATGACCGGGCTTGACCCGGCCATCCATAAGCCTTTGAAAAGAATGGATCCTCGGGTCAAGCCCGAGGATGACGGCGTGCCGGGAGCAAGGGTGTCGACAATCCAGGCCCCGGCCGTCACCGGCCGGGGCCTGGAGTCATCTCGCGGAACGAGGCGCTTACTTCGTGGCCGCTTCGTAGCGTTCCAGGACGTAGTCCCAGTTGATCAGGCTGTCGACGAAGGCTTCGAGGTATTTCGGGCGGGCGTTGCGGTAGTCGATGTAGTAGGAGTGCTCCCACACGTCGACGCCGAGGATGGGCTCGGCGCCGTGCACCAGCGGGTTCTCGCCGTTCGGGGTCTTGGAGATAGCGAGCTTGCCGTCCTTGACCGAGAGCCAGGCCCAGCCGGAGCCGAACTGCGTGGTGCCGGCGGCGATGAAGTCGGTGCGGAACTTGTCGTAGCCGCCGAGGTCGCTGTCGATCGCCTTCTGAAGCGCGCCTGGCAGGCTCTTGCCGCCGCCGCCCTTCTTCAGCCACTTCCAGAAGTGGATGTGGTTGTAGTGCTGGCCGGCATTGTTGAAGAGGCCCTGGTTGGTGCCGTAGGACTTCTTGACGATCTCCTCCAGCGGCAGGTCCGCCAGGCCGGCTTCCTCCGCCAGCTTGTTGCCGTTGTCGACATAGGCCTTGTGGTGCTTGTCGTGGTGATATTCGAGCGTTTCGCGCGACATGAAGGGCGCGAGCGCATCGTAATCGTAGGGAAGCGGCGGAAGTTCGAAAGCCATCGTCGTGTCTCCTCTTTGCTTTGACGCAGTCCCGGACCAAAGCCGCATCGCGCACTTTTGCCGGGATTGCCTGGCGACGGAATTTTGTGAATGAAATCCGTGACCCGGAACATAGGAGTGGCAACCGGAAGAGGCAACCGCCCGCCTTCCAAATTTTCCGCGCCGCGGGCAAAATCCTTCCCGTTCCGCCCGCCAGGACGCGGGCGGGGAACCGAAATCGCATCCGGGGCATTTCGCCCCGTCCGCCTGCAACACGGGAGCCTTCCATGCGCGCCATCCCCCTTGCCCTTCTTGCCCTCTGCCTCGCCGCACCGGCCGCCCGCGCCTCCTCGCCGGATGCCTGGGAGGAGTTCCGCGCCGACGTGGAGAAGAGCTGCCTTGCGAGCCTGCCGGAAGCGCTCGGGACGCCCACCGTCTTCGTCGAGCCGACCGGCACGCAGTCCTTCGGCATCGCCGCCGTCGAGGGGCTTTCGCCGGAAGCCAAGAGCCAGATCACCTATGTCTGCATCTACGACAAGCAGAAGAAGACGGTGGAGGTCTCCCCGCCGATCGCCGCCGAGTTCCTGCATGTGGTGCGCGAGAGCGAGCGCGAGGCGGCGGCGAAGGCCCGCGCCGCGACCGGGGACAACACGACGCAGGACCCGGCGGGGCAGGAATAGGGCAAGGAGGCGGCTCTTCCGCCGGCTTTTCCCTCACGCGTCGCCGTTCGAATGCGCCCAGTCGAAATAGAGGTCGCGCGCCTTGGCGGTGACGGGGCCGGGCTTAAGGTCGCGGCCGTCGAGGCGGGTGACCGGCACCACCTTGGAATAGTTGCCAGAGGTGAAGATTTCGTCGGCGGCCTCGAAATCGGCGAGCGTCAACGTCGCCTCGGCCACCTCGAAGCCCGCCTCCCGCAGGAGGCCGATGACGCGGGCGCGCGTGATGCCGGCAAGGAAGGTGCGGTTGGCGGCGGGCGTGAAGACGGCGCCGTCCTTCACCATGAAGATGTTGGAGGACGCGGTCTCGGCGACGTTGCCCAGCATGTCGCGCACCAGCGCGTTGTCGAAGCCGCGCTTCCTCGCCTCCACCAGCATGCGGGCATTGTTGGGATAGAGGCAGCCGGCCTTGGCGTCGGTCGGCATGCATTCCACCGTCGGCCGGCGGAAGGGCGAGACGGTGAGCGAGGAGCCGGCCTTGGGATCGCCCATCGGCGCCTCGAACAGGCAGAGCGCGAAGCGGGTCGAATCCGGGTCCGGCGCGACGACGCTGGCGGGGGAGCCGTGCTCGGCCCAGTACATCGGCTTGATGTAGACCGCCGTCCGGCCGTCGAATTTCCGGACGCCCTCCCAGGCGAGCGCCTCGATCTCCTGCGCGCTCACCGCCGCCTTGAGGCCGAGCGCCTCGGCGGAGCGGTTGACGCGCTGGCAATGGAGGTCGAGGTCCGGCGCGATGCCGTCGAACCAGCGCGCGCCGTCGAACACGGTGGAGCCGAGCCACATGGCGTGCGAGGTGGGGCCGACGAGCGGCGGGTTGCCGGAAACCCATTCGCCGTCCACGAAGGTCCAGGTCGTCGAGCGTGGTGAGGTATCGACTGGCATTTTCTACTCCTTTTCGCCCATCAAGGCCCGCCCGGCGCGCCCGGTCAAGCCGCAAATGCCTTCGGGCAGCGCGCGCGGCTTGTCCATTCAAGATGTTGAATGGGTGCATCAGGCCTTGTCATGGATCGCGCGGTTGAGGGTCTCCGGGGCGCGTGCGATAGAGGACGAAAAGGGAGAAAGCCATGCGCGCGATGTATTACGAGGCCTTCGGGGCGACGCCCGAAATCCGCACCCTGCCGGACCCGGCGCCGGCGCCCGGCGGGGTGGTGATCAAGGTGGAGGCGACGGGCCTTTGCCGCAGCGACTGGCATGGCTGGATGGGCCACGACCCGGACATCCGCCTGCCGCACGTGCCGGGGCACGAGCTCGCCGGCACGGTGGCGGCGGTGGGCGCGGCGGTGCGGCGGTTCCGCGTGGGCGAGCGGGTGACGGTGCCCTTCGTCTCCGGCTGCGGCCATTGCGGCGAGTGCCGCTCGGGCAACCAGCAGGTCTGCGAGGCGCAGTTCCAGCCGGGCTTCACCCACTGGGGCTCCTTCGCCGAATATGTCGCGATCGACCATGCCGACCACAACCTCGTGCATCTGCCCGAAACGATCGATTTCGCCACCGCCGCCAGCCTCGGCTGCCGCTTCGCCACCTCGTTCCGCGCCGTCGTCGACCAGGCGCGGGTGACGGGCGGCGAATGGGTGGCGGTGCACGGCTGCGGCGGCGTTGGGCTGTCGGCGATCATGATCGCGGCGGCGCTCGGGGCCAATCCGGTCGCCATCGACATCTCGGCGGAGAAGCTGGACTTCGCGAAGACGGTGGGCGCGGTCGCCACCGTAAATGCCCGCGACGTCGCGGACGTCGCGGAGGCCGTGCGGCAGGTCACCGGCGGCGGGGCGCATGCCTCCATCGACGCGCTGGGCTCGCCCGCCACCTGTTTCAACTCCATCCGGAACCTGCGCCGGCGCGGGCGGCACGTGCAGGTCGGGCTGATGCTGGCCGAGCATGCGACGCCCGAGATCCCGATGGCGCAGGTCATCGGCCACGAGCTGGAGATCTACGGCAGCCACGGCATGCAGGCCTGGCGCTACGACGCCATGCTGGCGATGATGGCAAGCGGCAGGCTCGCGCCGCAGAAGCTGATCGGCCGGCACATCGGCCTGGAGGAGGCGGTGCCGGCGCTGACGGCGATGGACCGGGCGACGGAGCTCGGCATCAGCGTGATCACGCGGTTCTGAGGGCATTGTTGCCCCTCATCCCGCTGCCGCGACCTTCTCCCCGCAAGCGGGGAGAAGGCGGCCGGGGTCTCGCTTTTCCCGAAAGCCGCGCTCTTCCGCCCGGGGGAAGCCGGCACATCCCGTCCTTCGCCCCGCCTGCGGGAGAAGGTGCCGGCAGGCGGACGAGGGGCAGGCCGCGATTGACTTTCCCCGCCCGATACCCGCCAATCGCCACGACAGTGCCATAAGGAATCGCCGCCCATGTCCCACGCCGCCTATGTCTTCGACGCCTACGGCACGCTGTTCGACGTGCACGCGGCGGTGCGGCGCCATGCGGGCGACGTGGGGCCGAACTACCAGATCTTCTCCGAGATCTGGCGCGCCAAGCAGCTCGAATATTCCTGGACGCGGGCGCTGATGGGGGCTTACGCCGATTTCTGGCAGCTTACCGAGCAGGCGCTCGACTATACGTTCCAGCGCATCGGCGGCGTCGATCCGGCGCTGCGCCAGAAGCTGCTCGACGCCTACTGGAAGCTCGACTGCTACCCGGAGGTTCCCGCCGTCCTGAAGGCGCTGAAGCAGCGCGGCGCCGCCGTCGCCATCCTCTCCAACGGCTCGCCGGCCATGCTCGCCTCGGCGGTGAGGAACGCCGCGCTCGACACGGTGATCGACGACATCTTCTCCGTCGACGCGCTGAGGACCTACAAGACCGCGCCCGCCGTCTACGACCTGGTGACGACCAGCTACCGGCTCTATCCGGACGCCGTCTCCTTCCAGTCCTCCAACCGCTGGGACATCGCGGGGGCGACGAAATTCGGCTTCCGCACCGTCTGGATCAACCGGAGCGGCATGCCGGACGAGTATTTCGACCTCGGCCCGGCGCTGATCCTGCCCTCGCTGGAGAGCCTCTAGAATGGCCTGGTCCGCCGCGCAGTACCTGAAATTCGAGGACGAGCGCACGCGCCCGGCCCGCGACCTCCTCGCCCAGGTGCCGGCCGCGCTTCCCGCCGGCACGGTCTACGACCTCGGCTGCGGGCCCGGCAACTCGACGGAACTGCTGGCGGCACGCTTTCCCGGCCGCGGCGTGCGCGGCGTCGACAACGCGGCCGACATGCTCAAGGCGGCGCGGAACCGCCTGCCGGGCGTCGATTTCGTCGAATGCGACCTTGCGAAGTGGCACCCGCACGAGCCGGCCGCCCTGCTCTTCGCCAACGCCGTCTTCCAGTGGCTGCCCGATCACCTTACGCTGCTGGCGCGGCTGATGGAGGGCCTGCGCCCGGGCGGCGTGCTCGCCGTGCAGATGCCGGACAACCTCTGCGAGCCCTCCCACCTTCTGATGGAGGAAAGCGCGCGCGCCGGGCCCTGGCGCGCGGCCTTCGAGGCCGGCACCCCGCGCCGCAGGCCCCTGCCCGCCCCCGCCGCCTATTTCGATGCGCTCGGCCCCAAGGCGGCGCGCGTCGACGTCTGGCACACGGCCTACAACCACCCGATGGCGGACGCGGCGGCGATCGTCGAATGGGTGAAGGGCACGGGCCTGCGCCCCTATCTCGACCGCATCCCGGCGGACGAGCGCGGCGGCTTCCTCGCCGACTACGAAGGCCGCATCGCCGACGCCTACCCGCCGATGGCGGACGGGCGGCGGCTGTTGCGGTTTCCCCGGCTGTTCGTCGTGGCGGTGAAGGGCTGAACGGTTCCGCAAGACAAGCCACCCCCCTCGATGCTGCAACGCTCGTCATGGCCTCCCTTCCCAATCCCCGGCGCACCCGGTAAGGAGAGCATGCCGCCCCCCGCGCGCGGCAGGGAGCCCTCATGCAGTCCTCGTCCACCACCGTCCTTTCGCCGGACTGGCCGGCCATCGCGGCCGTCATCCTCGGCGTCACCGCCTTTTCCGTGGCGCAGGGACTCACCTATCCGCTGATCTCGCTGACGCTGGAGGCGCGCGGCACCTCCTCGACGCTGATCGGCGTCAATGCGCTCGCCTTCGCCGCGGGGCTGGCGGCCTCGACGCTGCTCGTCGGCAGCCTCACCGCGCGCTGGCGGGCCGACCGGCTGATCATCGCGAGCCTCGTCGGCTGCTCGCTGTGCCTTGCCACCTTCGCGGCATCCACGTCCTTCGCCGTCTGGCTCGCCGCCCGCTTCCTGCTCGGCTTCTTCGCCAGCCTCATCTTCATGCTCGGCGAAGCCTGGCTGAACGCCGCCTGCCCGGACCGGCTGCGCGGCCGGGTCTCCGGCATCTACGGCGCGGGCATGTGCGCCGGCTTTGCGGCCGGCCCGCTCGCCATTCCGCTCCTCGGCAGCGAGGGCGGGCTCGGCTTCGCGCTGACGGCCGTCTACCTCGCCATCGTCGCCTTCGCCACCGGCATGCTGACGGTCTCCACCCGCACGGTGCCGGAGCCGTCCTCCACCGGCGACGTCTTCCGCTTCTTCAGGGCGGCGCCGCTGCTCGTCGGCATGGTCTTCGCCTTCGGCTTCGCCGACATCGCGGCGATCTCCGCCATGCCGGTCTATTTCGTGAAGACGGGCCATTCGGAGGCCTTCGCCGCGGTCAGCGTGACCGTGCTCGCCCTGCCGACGGCGATCGCCCAGCCCTTCATCGGCGTCGCCCTCGACCGCCTGCCGCGCGAGCGCGTCGCGCTCGGGGCCGCCGGCGTGGCGGCGGCGAGCTACCTCGCCCTGCCGTCGATGGAATCGCAGGCGGCGATCCTCTGCGTCTTCGCGCTGATGGGCGCGGCCGCCTTCTCGCTCTATACCTGCGCGCTCACCATCCTCGGCGAACGCTACAGCGGCGCGATGCTGGTCGCCGGCAGCGCCGCCTTCGCGCTCGCCTATGCGGCCGGCAGCGGCGCGGGCTCCGGCCTCACCGGCGCGATCATGGAGGCCGGCGGGCCGAAGGCCGGACCGCTCTCCGTCGGCCTCGGCCTCGTCGCCTTCACCGCCGTGATGCTGCTTTCGCGGCGGCGGTGACGGCCATGGCGGTTCCACGGGACAGGGACGGACTGCTCGCGGCGATCCGCACGGAGTTCGGCAAGCTCGCAAAGGCATTGGACGATGTCCCTCCGGCCCTCGCCCACGCGCGCACGATGGAGGGGCATGCCAGGGGCACGCAGATGAGCCCCCTCGACCTCGTCGCCTATCTCACCGGCTGGAACGAACTGGTGCTCAAATGGCTGGAGCGGGACGCCGCTGGCCAGCCCGTCGATTTTCCGGAAACGGGATTCAAGTGGAACGAACTCGGCCGCCTCGCGCAGAAATTCTACGCCGACTATGCCGGGGTCCCCTATCCGCAACTCGTCGAACGGCTGCATGCCGCCAAGGACAGGATCGTCGCCGCGATAAACGAGAAGGACGACGCGGCGCTCTACGGCCGCCCGTGGTACGGGAAATGGCCGATGGGCAGGATGATCCAGTTCAACACCTCATCCCCCTATGCCAATGCGCGCGGCCGCCTGCGCAAGTGGCTGAAAGCCCAAGCATGATGCGGGCAGGCCATCCCGCGCCGGCGCGGGATGGCGAAGGCAAGCTCAGACGAACTGGCTGAGGCCCGGCACGGAGGCGACGACCTCGTCGACGGTCTCGTCGCCGGCATGCTCGCGGGCGACCGCGATGGTCTCCTTGGCAAGGCCGGTGATCTCGCCCATGCCGAGGCCCTGGCTCATCAGCTGCTGGCCGAGGCCCATCACGCCGCCGCCGCCGATGGCGCTCATCAGGCCGCCGATGAGGCCCTTGCCCTCGCCTTCGCCGTTGTACTTGGCGACGAGGTCGGCCGCGCCCGGGATGGATTCGATCATCCTGGCGACCGGGCCGTCCGCGGCCTCGCGCTGCAGGAAGCCGAGCATCATGCCGATGGCCTTTTCGGCGAGAGCCGCGTCGATGCCGACAGCATTGGAAACGCGGGTGACGAGTTCGTTCATGGAAAACCCTCCGAAGGAATTGACGTTGACGTCAAGGTAAATGAATTCTCCGGCAAACTCAAGCCGGCCTTCAGCCTCTTCGACAGCCGGGGCGGACCGCTTGCAAAGCGTGTTGTTCCCGTGCCGGACTATCCTTATAACCTGCCTGAGACGATTCAATGAAAACCGTCAGGGCGCGGCGATCCGCCTCCTTTCGGGGATCGGACGAGGAACCGGCAGCCAAGGAGTTTCAACGTGGCGGATTCCATTCTTCAGGACGGAAAGCTCTATATCGGCACCAGCCGCAAGCCGGACGATACGAACAACAAGCCGGAATATCTGGAGCTGAAGTTCGGCAACCGCCACGGCCTCATCACCGGCGCCACCGGCACCGGCAAGACGGTGACGCTGCAGATCCTGGCCGAGGGTTTCTCCAATGCCGGCGTGCCGGTGTTCTGCGCCGACGTGAAGGGCGACCTTTCGGGCATCGGCGCGATGGGCGAGCCGAAGGACTTCCTTGAGAAGCGCGCCGAGCAGATCGGCCTCACCCCTTACGACTTCCAGGAGTTCCCGGTGATCTTCTGGGACCTCTACGGCGAGAAGGGCCACCGGGTGCGCACCACCATCTCGGAGATGGGGCCGCTGCTCCTCTCGCGCCTGATGAACGCCACGGACGCGCAGGAAGGCGTCATCAACATCGCCTTCAAGATCGCCGACCAGGGCGGCCTGCCGCTGCTCGACCTGAAAGACTTCCAGGCGCTGCTCAACTATATGGGCGAGAACGCCGGCGCGCTCTCCAGCCAGTTCGGCTTCATCTCCAAGGCCTCCGTCGGCTCGATCCAGCGCGAGCTGCTGATCCTCGAGCAGCAGGGCGCCGAGCAGTTCTTCGGCGAGCCGGCGCTGAAGATCTCCGACATCATGCGCACGACCAACGACGGGCGCGGCGCGATCTCGGTGCTCGCCGCCGACAAGCTGATGATGAACCCGCGCCTCTACGGCACCTTCCTGCTCTGGATGCTCTCCGAGCTCTTCGAGGTGCTGCCGGAGGTGGGCGATCCGGACAAGCCCAAGCTGGTCTTCTTCTTCGACGAGGCGCACCTTCTGTTCAACGACGCGCCGAAGGTGCTGGTCGAGCGCGTCGAGCAGGTCGTACGCCTCATCCGCTCCAAGGGCGTCGGCGTCTACTTCGTCACGCAGAACCCGCTCGACGTGCCGGAGACCGTGCTCGCCCAGCTCGGCAACCGCGTGCAGCACGCGCTGCGCGCCTATACGCCGCGCGAGCAGAAGGCGGTGAAGACGGCGGCCGACACCTTCCGCCCGAACCCGGATTTCGACTGCGCCGCCGTCATCACCAACCTCGGCACCGGCGAGGCGCTGGTCTCCACGCTCGAAGGCAAGGGCGCGCCCTCCATGGTGGAGCGCACGCTGATCCGCCCGCCGTCCTCGCGCCTCGGCCCGGTCACGGACGCCGAGCGCCAGGACATCATGAAGGTCAGCCCCGTCTCCGGCCTCTACGACGAGGATGTCGACCGCGAATCGGCCTACGAGATCCTCACCGCCCGCGCCAGGCAGGCGGCCGATGCCGCCGCCGCGCAGCAGCAGGCGGAGGCCGAGCAGGCCGGACAGCCGTCCTCCGGCGGCAGCCGCTGGAAGCTGCCCGGCTTCGGCGACGAGGAACCGGCCGCCCAGCCCGCCCCCAGGCAGCCGCGCGCCCGCTCCGGCTACCAGCGCGAGACGGTGGCGGAAGCGGCGATGAAGTCGGTGGCCCGCAGCGTGGCGACCTCGCTCGGCAAGGCGCTGGTGCGCGGCATCCTGGGAAGCCTGCGGCGGTAGGAAGCGCTCGGCGCTGCCCCTCACCCGATGCGCGGATCGGCGCGGAAATCCTCGCGGGAGAAACCGATGCGGCGGGGCGGGTGGTCGCAGAGCGCCTGCACACCGAGCGACGAGAGCCGGATGCGCCAGGTCTGGCGTTCCACCGGCCGCGGCGCGGCGAAGGCGGCGGCGGTGAGGAGCGCGAGATTGGCGCCGGCGGCGGGATCGCGCACGGAGCGGTAGAGGATGGCGGCGACGCCCGCCGCGCGCGCGCCGTCGGCCAGCACCTGGCAGGCGGCGTAATCGGTCGGGTGGGTCCAGAAGGCCGCGTCCCGGTCGAGCGGGGGAAGCGTGAGGTCGATGGCCTCGTCCGCCGCGATCGCGGCGGAGAAGGCGGTGTAGTCGGCGGCATTGCCCGGCAGGGGCGTTGCGGGCGATTCGGCGAAGAAGAGCAGCCGGTAGAAGGCCATCTCGGCGAGCGCCGTCTCCACCGCGAGGGAGGCGTAGTAGACGCCGAGGGTGCGCCCTGCCCGGCGGAAACGCGAGCCGTGCGGATAGACCGCGCCGTAGCGGAAGGGCGTGGCGAGCAGGTAGTCGAGCCCGGCGCATTCGGGCGGCAGCACCGGCTTGCTCTCTTCGAGGAGGTCTTCCAGCAGCGCCTGCTCGTCCAGCGTATCGACGAGCTTCAGCGTCGAGACGCGGTGCTGCGCCTCGACGAACCGCCAGACGGCGCCCGAAAAGGGCCGCGCCTCAGACGAGAGCGCGGCGGGCGTCCAGGTAGGCAAGGACATCGACGAGGCCGGAAATGGAGACGATACGGTCGACGGGGCGCGCGCCGAGGACGCTGTTCTGCGCCGTCATCCAGGCGCGGGCCACGGTCTCGTCGCCGCCGGTGATGGCATCGAGCGAGCGGAAGAGGCGCACGAGCAGCACGGCAAGCTCGAACGGCTTGGTGCCGCGCTCCAGGAGCACGTCCTGCCGCTTCAGCCGCGAGACCGTCGCCTCCGACACGCCGATGACCGCCGAAAGGATGCGCGCCGTCAGCCCCAGCCGCTCCGCCGCATTGACGGCGGCCTTGGTGAGCACGACGCCTTCGGCATTGGCTTGCGGTACGGGCTTGCGCTGCATGACACGATCTCCTTTCATGGGAAACAATATAGGCGTTATTTTTCCCGTGACAAGATGTATTGTGCGGCGTGCCGTGTGGACGGATCCTCGGGTCAAGCCCGAGGATGACGGAGGGGAGGAAGCGGTTTCCCGTCTATTGAACGATGCGGCATGCGGCGACGCCGCTTCGATCGCCGCACCTCTCTTCTGTCGTCATCCTCGGGCTTGACCCGAGGACCCACCTCCGTACGACCACACAAAGAAAGGCCCGGACGCAGGGAACGTCCGGGCCTTCGGGGAGGTCGGCGGGCGAACGGCTTACTTGCAGACCTTGATCTTCTTGATGATCACGTTGCCGTAGTAGTCGTAGGACTTCACCTTCTTGACGAAGCAGTGCGGCTTGTAGCCGTAGCCGTAGTAGCCGGCCTGCGAGGGGGCGGCGAAGGAAACGGCGGCGATGGCTGCGATGGCGGCGGAAACGATGATCTTGCGCATGGGGTCTCTCCTGATCGGTTGGGATGAGCCTCTCTCATCCGGTGATCGGAAGGTCGCACATCCCCCTTCCCGACGCTGTTCCCGGCGGAACAGGCAAAAGGCCGCCCGGTTCGGCGGGCGGCCTTTTCGCTCGATGGCCGGAGCCGGTCAGGCGACGGTGGTCTTGACGTCGAGGTTGCCGCGGGTGGCGTGGCTGTAGGGGCAGACGACGTGGGCCTTCTTCACGAGGTCCTCCAGCACGGCCTTGTCGACGCCGGGGGCCGAGACTTCGAGGGCGGCTTCCAGACCGAAGCCGCCGCCGTCCTCGCGCGGGCCGATGCCGACCGTGGCGGTGACCTTGGCGTCGTCCGGGATCGACACCTTCTCCTTGCCGGCGACGAACTTCAGCGCGCCGAGGAAGCAGGCGGAATAGCCGACCGCAAAGAGCTTTTCCGGGTTCGCGCCCGTCGCGCCGTCGCCGCCGAGCTCCTTCGGAACGGTGAGCGTCACGTCGACGGTGCCGTCCTCCGTCGCGCCGTGGCCGGCGCGGCCGCCGGTTGCGGAAGCCTTGGTCCTGTAGAGAATGGGCATGGGTGTCTCCTTCCTGCTGTCGTTGACGATGGAATACTGATAGCGCATAATTAGATTGCGCGCAATATGATTTTGCAAATTGCAATTCCGGCCGTTTGTGCGACAATGGCACCATGACCGACAAACGTGACGAAGCTGAGACAGACGACATTCCGGCGGACATGCTGGCGCTCGACCGGCAGCTCTGTTTCGCCGTCTATTCCGCGGCCCATGCGCTCAACCGCACCTACAAGCCGCTGCTCGACCCCTACGGCCTCACCTATCCGCAATATATCGCGCTGATGACGCTGTGGCAGGAGGACGGGCGCACGGTGAAGGCGCTCGGCGAGACGCTGGGGCTCGATTCCGGCACGCTCTCCCCCCTTCTCAAGCGGCTGGAGGCGGCCGGCTACATCCGCCGCGCCCGCGACAGGAGCGACGAGCGCCAGGTGCTCGTGACGCTCACCGACAAGGGCCGCGCCATGCAGCACGAGGCGGTCGCCATCCGCATGGCGATCGGCAAGGCGACGGGATGCCCGCTCGAAGCCCTGCAAGCGCTGACCGGCGAGCTCCAGGCGCTGACCGAACGGCTGGAAGCGGCCCAGGCGCGCGACGACGCCGCCTGAAAAGCCGGATTTTACGGGGTCGGCGCCCGCAGGGGCCGAGACGCCGGACGCCATCATCCTCGACATCAACATGCCCGTGATGAACGGCTTCGAGTTCCTCGACCGCTATGCGCAGGAATTCGAGGTGCACGCCCCCGTCGTCGCCATGCTGACCAGCTCGCATCTCGGCAGGGACCGGGAGCGGGCGATGCAGTACAGCTTCGTGAAGAGCTATTTCGAAAAGCCGTTGCAGGCCGACCACCTGCGGACGATGCGGAACTGCTGGACGGCTGAGGAGCGGCTTCCCCTCCCCAATGGAAGCGCCTGCGGCTTTGCCCCTCACCCTGACCCTCTCCCCGCAAGCGGGGAGAGGGGACATGCTTTTCAAACCGGCCTTGCCTGAGGAAAACGGCGCGTCATCCCCCTTCTCCCCGCCTGCGGGGAGAAGGTCGCGGCAGCGGGATGAGGGGCAGGCTATGCGGCGGCTTGCCCTTGGGCTCCGAACCACCCTCTCGTATACAATTTCGGCAGGCCGCCGCTTTCCCTCTCCCTTTCCGCGAAAGCTTCGCCATAGTGGCCGCATGTCGACGATTCGTCCCCTGATTCCCCTTCTCGTCACCGCAGGCATCCTGATCGGGGGCAACGGGTTGCAGGGCACGTTCATCGCGCTCCGGGCCGCGCAGGAAGGCTTCTCCACCTCGGTGATCGGCTTCGTCGGGGCGGGCTACAGCATCGGCTTTGCCATCGGCTGCATCTACGTGACGCGCGTGCTGCGCGCCATCGGCCACATCCGCACCTTCTCCGCCATGGCGGCGATCGCCTCGGCCTCGGCCATCGCCATGGTGCTCGTCGTCGACCCGCTCTTCTGGTTCGCGATGCGGCTGGTGGCGGGCATCTGCTTCGCCAGCCTCTTCGCTACCGTCGAAAGCTGGCTGAACGCGGCGGTCACCAACGCCAACCGGGCGCGCACGCTCTCCGTCTACCGCCTCGTCGACCTCGGCTCCGTCACCGCCGCGCAATACCTGATCCCCGGCATCGGCATCGGCGGCTTCGAGCTCTTCGCCGTCATCGCCATGGCGCTGTCGCTGTCGCTGGTGCCGATCTCGCTCGCCGACCGCTCCAGCCCGACCGTGCCGGAGGCGATCCGCTTCGACGTGAAGAAGCTCTGGAACATCTCGCCGCTCGCCACCGTCGGCTGCATCGTCGTCGGCCTCACCAACGCCGCCTTCCGCAACCTCGGACCGATCTACGCGCACGACATCGGGCTCTCGGTGACGGCGATCGCCAGCTTCATGAGCGCCGGCATCGTCGGCGGGGTGGTGCTGCAATATCCGCTCGGCGTCTATTCCGACCGGCTCGACCGGCGCCTCATCATCCTCGTCGCCACGCTCGGTTCGGCGCTCGCCGCGCTCTACCTCGCCTTCTTCGCCGGCGGCGACGAGTGGAGGAACTTCGTCGGCATCTTCGTCTTCGGCGCCTTCGCCATGCCGCTCTACTCGCTCTGCTCGGCGCATGCCAACGACCATGCCGGCGAGGGCGAGCATGCGCTGGTCTCGGCCGGCATGCTGTTCTTCTGGTCCATCGGGGCGATCATCGGCCCGCTCTTCGCCTCGGTGCTCCTGCAGTTCTTCGGGCCCGAGGCGCTGTTCCTCTACACCGCCGCCGTGCTCGTCGCCTTCATGGCCTATACGGCGCTGCGCATGAGCGCGCGCCCGCCCGTGCCGGCCGGCGAGCGGCGCAGCCGCTTCCGCAACCTCCTGCGCACCTCCTTCTTCTTCAACAAGCTCGCCGCCTCCGACAAGGACCGGGACGACGAGCGCTGAGGCTGCGGCAATCTGGTCGCCCGCCGCTTATTGCTGAGCGCTG
This sequence comes from Shinella agrisoli, assembly GCF_046557955.1. Classification (NCBI taxonomy): domain Bacteria; kingdom Pseudomonadati; phylum Pseudomonadota; class Alphaproteobacteria; order Hyphomicrobiales; family Rhizobiaceae; genus Shinella; species Shinella agrisoli. The sequence goes on from NZ_JBJIEP010000010.1 coordinate 202,085, forward strand.
CGCTCAGGTTTAGAAGCAGGACAGCATTTCGCATCGCCCCCTCGCCCCGCCGCCGCTTCGCCGGCACACCTCTCCCCGAGGGGAGAGGGAAACGGATATGCCGGCAGGCGGACGAGGGGGCAGCGGGGAACGCTACCCGGAGGGACCGCCATGCTGACACGCCGCACGCTGATGAAGGGCGCACTCGCCGCCGGGGCCTATGCCGGCGGGCTCGGCCTTGCGGGGCGCTTCGGCGGGCCGGCGAACGCCGAGGCGGCGGAAACGCTCGTCGCGCGCACCACCGAGGCGATGATCACCGGCAAGGGGCCGACGAAGGGCGCCATGACCTATGGCGAGGCGGAGGTGCCGCCGGTGCTGCGCATGCGGCGCGGCAAGCCGTTCGCGCTGCGCCTCGACAACCGGCTCGACGAGCCGACGACGATCCACTGGCACGGCCTCAGGATCGACAACGGCATGGACGGCGTGCCCTTCCTCACGCAGCCCTACGTCTACGGCGGCGACGGCTTCGACTATGCCTTCACCCCGCCCGACGCCGGCACCTTCTGGTATCATCCCCATTGCAACACGCTCACGCAGATCGGCCGCGGCCTTGCCGGCGTCGTCGTCGTGGAGGACCCGGCGGACCCGGCCTTCGACGCGGAGATCGTGCTCAACCTGCGCGACTGGCGGCTCGGCGGCGACGGGCAGTTCATCGCCCAGTTCCGCCCGCGCGACGCCGCCCGCGCCGGCACCTTCGGCACCGTGCGCACCGCCAACTGGCGGATGTCGCCGCAATACGACGCGCCGGCCGGCGGCCTCGTGCGCCTGCGCCTCGCCGCGACGGACGTCACCCGCATCCTCGCGCTCTCCGTGGAGGGCGCCGAGGCGCAGGTGATCGCCCTCGACGGCAATCCCGTCGCGGAGCGCTTCGTGCCGGACCACCTGATGATCGGCCCCGGCCAGCGGCTCGACCTCGTGCTGCGCATGCCCGACGGCGAGGGCGCGCTCGCCGCCCTGCGCGACCTTCGCGGCACGAAGCCCGCCACGCTCGCCACCTTCCGCGCCGCGGGCGCCTCGCTGAAGCGCGCCATCGCCGACCTGCCGGCGCTTTCGGCAAATCCCCTGCCCGAGCCGGACCTTTCGGCCGCCAGCGAAATCCCCTTCGTCCTCAGCGCCTCGGCGGAGGAGCGGCCGAAGGACGGCATCTGCGGCTCGCTCGGCTACAATTTCTGGGCCATCAACAAGGTGCCGTGGGCGGACGACACGGGCGACCCGACCGCCCCGCTCGCCGAGATGAAGGCGGGCAAGACCTACATCTTCAACGTCGAGAACCCGACGCCGCAGATCCACCCGCTCCACCTGCACGGCCTCGTCTTCCGGCCGATGAACTCGAACAAGCAGCGGCCCGCCCCGCATTTCTCCGACACCTACCTCATCCTGCCGGACGAGAAGGTGCAGCTCGCCCTCGTCGCCGACAATCCCGGCGACTGGGTGTTCCACTGCCACATCATCGAGCACCAGAAGACCGGCATGACGAGCTATGTGCGGGTGGCGTGAGGGCTGCCCATCGGCGGCGCGGCACGCGGAACCGTCGTGATCGCCCTCCGCACCTCTCTTCTGTCGTCATCCTCGGGCCCGGCCCGGGAACCAGGCGGCGCGCGGGGCGTCCATGCCCAACCCTTCCGGTTGCATCGGCCAACTTTTCGATTGTGGCAAAACCGTGAAGAGTCTAAAGCTGCCCGATCGAAAATTTCGAGAAAGTTCCGCCCGAGCCCGTCATGCAGATCATCGATACCACCGCAGCCCTTCGCGACGCCTGTGAGACGCTTGCCCGTTCCGAGTATCTGACGATCGACACGGAGTTCCTGCGGGAGACGACCTTCTGGCCGGAACTGTGCCTCATCCAGCTCGCCGGCCCGGACACCGAGGTCATCGTCGATCCGCTCGCCAAGGGCCTCGACCTCGCCCCCTTCTTCGCGCTGATGGCGAACCCGGCGGTGCTGAAGGTCTTCCACGCCGCCCGGCAGGACATCGAGATCATCTTCAACCGCGGCGGGCTGATCCCGCATCCGATCTTCGACACGCAGGTCGCCGCCATGGTCTGCGGCTTCGGCGACAGCGTGTCCTACGACCAGCTCGTGCAGAAGATCAAGGGCGTGCACATCGACAAGTCCTCGCGCTTCACCGACTGGAGCCGCCGGCCGCTGACCGAAAAGCAGCTCGAATACGCGCTCGCGGACGTCACGCACCTGCGCGACGTCTATCTGGCGCTCAAGGAGAAGCTGGACGCGGCCGGCCGCTCGCTCTGGCTCACCGAGGAAATGGCGGTGCTGGAATCGCGCGAGACCTACGACCTGCACCCGGACGACGCCTGGCGGCGGCTCAAGATGCGCGTCAAGAAGCCGATGGAGCTGGCCGTCCTGCAGAAGGTCGCCGCCTGGCGCGAACGCGAGGCGCGCGGGCGCAACGTGCCGCGCTCGCGCATCCTGAAGGACGACACGATCTACGAGATCGCCCAGCAGCAGCCGGCCGACGCCGAGGCGCTGGCGCGCCTGCGCACCATCCCCAAGGGCTGGGAACGCTCGCAGTCCGGCGCCGCGCTCGTCGAGGCGATCAACGAGGCGCTCGCGATCCCCAAGGCCGACCTGCCGCGCCTGCCGCGCCAGAACCACGTGCCGGAGGGCGCCGCCGCCGCCAGCGAGATGCTGAAGGTGCTGCTGAAGATCGTCGCCGAGAAGGAAGGTGTCGCGGCCAAGATCATCGCCAATTCCGACGACCTCGAAAGGATCGCCATCGAGGGCGAGGCGGCGGACGTGCCGGCCCTTCACGGCTGGCGCCGCGAGCTCTTCGGCGACACCGCCCTCAACCTCATCGGCGGCAAGGTGGCGCTGCGCTTCGTCGACAAGCGGATCGAGGCGGTGGAGCTTTAGCATTCCGCCGCGGGCGGAACGGAAAAGGCCCGCGCCGTGGCGCGGGCCTTTCCTCGCAGCCTTCCGCCGGCGTCAGCCCGCGCCGTGCGTGGCGGGCTCTTCCGGGAAGGCGGGGGCCGGCATGGCCTCGCCGTCGAGGACCCGCCGGGCGCGGTCCTGGTCGATGTCGCCGACCCAGGAGGCGATCACCACCGTCGCCACGCAGTTGCCGAGGTAGTTGCCCAGCGCGCGGGCGATGCCCATGAACCAGTCGACCGACAGCACCAGAACCAGGCCGATGGCCGGAATGGTCGGGATCGCCGCGAGCGTGGCGGCGAGGATCACGATGGCCGAGCCCGGCACGCCATGGGCGCCCTTCGAGGTCACCAGCGCCACGCCCAGGATCGCCAGCAGGTCGACCGTCGACAGCGGCGTGTTCGTCGCCTGGGCGATGAAGACGGCGGCCAGCGTCAGGTAGATCGAGAAGGCGTCGAGGTTGAAGGAATAGCCGGTCGGGATCACCAGGCCGACGGTGGAATCCTTGATGCCGAGATGCTCCAGCTTGCGCATGGTCTGCGGCAGCACGGCGTCGCTCGATGCGGTGCCGGCGACGATGCCGACCTCGGTGCGCAGGTAGCGCAGCAGCTTGACCAGGCTGAAGCCCGCGAGCCGCATCACGAAGCCGAGGACGACGAAGACGAAGACCGCGATGGTGAGGTAGAACAGCGCCACCAGATAGCCGAGCTGCGCCAGCGAGCCGATGCCGTACCGGCCGACCGTGAAGGCGATGGCGCCGAACACGCCGATCGGCGCCAGGCGGACGATGAAGGACATGATCTTGAAGGTCACGTCGCCGGCCAGCTCGATCATGTGCAGGAGCGGCCTGCCGCGCTCTCCCACCTGCGACAGGGCGCAGCCGAACAGGATGGCGACCACCAGCACCTGCAGCACGTCGCCCTGGGCGAAGCCGCTGATCATCGTGCTGGGGATCAGCTTCATCAGGAACTCGACGGTGCCGCCGCTGCTGACCTCGTGCGCCCTCTCGACATAGGAGGACAGCGCCGAGGCGTCGAGCGTGCTGACGTCGATGTTCATGCCGTGGCCCGGCCCGAAGATGTAGGCGATGGCGATGCCGAGCGCGAGGGCGATGGTGGTGATCACCTCGAAGTAGACGATGGCGCGCACGCCGACGCGGCCGACCTTCTTCAGGTCCCCCGCCCCCGCGATGCCGTGCACGACCACGCAGAAGACGATGACGGGGACCAGCATCTTGATGAGCTTGATGAAGCCGTCCCCGAGCGGCTTCATCTTCGCAGCGAACTCCGGCGCGAAGAAACCGGCGGCCACCCCGAGCAGCAGCGCGAGGCAGACCTGTCCAAACAAGGACTTCGACCAATTCGGCATATGTGTTCCTCCCTGTGACGGAAGGGACAGCCTGCGAGCCGGATGCACGGCCTCCACCGTCTCCCTCGCATCGGCGGCGCAGCGGTTGCCCCTCGTGGAACGATATTGGCGAATATCATATCTTTGTCTAATATCGATTTATCACCGATCTATACGGTAACGCTATGAGGATGCGTCAGCTTCAATGTTTCGTCGTCCTGGCCGAGGAGCTGAGCTTCACCCGCGCGGCCCAGCGGCTGAACATGTCCCAGCCGCCGCTCAGCACGCAGATCCAGACACTCGAGCGCGAGCTGGGGGCCGAGCTGATCAGCCGCACCAGCCGCAAGGTGACGCTCACCCGCGCGGGCGAACTGTTCCTGCAGCGGGCCAGGAACATGCTCGACCAGTACGAGCGCAGCCTGCAGGAAATCCGCGAGATCCAGCAGGGCCAGGACGGCATGATCGAGATCGGCACGACCGGCTCCATCCTGCGCGGCGGCCTGTCGGAGCTCCTGGCGGGCTTCGCCGCGGCGCATCCCCGGATCACCCTTCGCGTGCACGAGCAGTCGCCCGCCGCGCAGATCAACGAGGTGCTCAGCCGCCGCACCGACGTCAGCTTCAACCGCTCGATGCCGCGCGACGAGGAGCTGGCCTGCGAATACGGCTGGCAGGAGGAGATGGTGGCGCTGCTGCGCAGCGACCACCGGCTCGCCGGGCGCGCCAGCGTCTCGATCACCGACCTGCGCGAGGACCAGCACGTGGTGCTGCGGCCGGACAGCTCGGATTTCGCGGCCTACGTGATGGCCTGCATCGTCGCCGCCGGCTATCGTCCGCGCGTCTCGCAGCAGGTGATCGACGCGCAGTCGATCCCGAGCCTCATCGTCGCGGGCTTCGGCGTCAGCATCGTGCCCGCTGGCATCGCCAGGCTGACGGCCGGACCGCTCGCCTTCGTGCCGATCCGGCCGAACCCGCCCGTCTCCGACGTCTATATCGTCTATCACCACAATGATCCGGTGCCGTCGCTGCGGCTGTTCCTGACGGAGATCCGCCGCAAGCTGGGCCACGATGCCGCCTGATCCCTCCCCCGTCACGAAAGCGACAAGCAACTGTCAAGCGAGCGTCATGTGCGCCGCCTATCAACTGGCGTCGCTTTGCCAACCCATGGGGACGATCATGACCAGGCACCTTCTTTCGACCGCCGCGCTCGCGCTTGTGATGACCACCGCCGCCCTCGCCGAGGAGAGGGAATTCCCGGCCACGCTGAAGGGCCATGCGATCCTTCCGGCCGACACCATCATCGCCGCGCCGGCGGACGCCGCCGACTACCTCAAGACCTCCGGCAAGTTCTCGACCGCCGACCGCAAGCGCGCCGAGGCGCCCGGCAGCGTCATGGGCAAGGACGGCGTGCGCGAGACGGGCCTCGCCCTGCCCTTCGAGGGCCAGCCGATGCAGGGCTTCTCCGGCATCAAGGCCATGGAGGACGGCACGTTCTGGACGCTCTCCGACAACGGCTTCGGCAACAAGCTGAACTCGACCGACGCCATGCTGATGCTGCACAACGTGCGCTTCGACTGGGAAAAGGGCACGCTGGAGCCGGTGAAGACCGTCTTCCTTTCCGACCCGGACAGGAAGGCGCCCTTCCCGATCGTCATGGAAGGCGCCGGGAAGCGCTACCTGACGGGCGGCGACTTCGACGTCGAATCCATCCAGCCGGTGGCGGACGGCTTCTGGGTCGGCGAGGAATTCGGCCCCTACATCCTGAAGTTCGACCTCGACGGCCGGCTGACCGACGTGATCGCGACAGAAGTCGACGGCAAGCCGGTGACCTCGCCGGACAACCCGACGCTCACCGTGCAGGCCGACCCGTCGAAGAAGGCGCCGGCCTTCAACCTGAAGCGCTCCGGCGGCTACGAGGGCCTGGCGCTCTCGAAGGACGGCACGAAGCTCTACGGCCTGCTGGAAGGCCCGCTGTGGACCGACAGCGAATCGGTCGAGCAGGCGGACGGCCGCCCGGCGCTGCGCATCATCGAGCTCGACACCGCCTCCAAGGCGTGGACGGGCCGCAGCTGGCTCTATCCGCTCGCGGACGGCGGCGAGGCGATCGGCGACTTCAACATGCTGGACGAGACGACCGCGCTGGTGATCGAGCGCGACAACGGCGCCGGCACGGCGGACAAGGCCTGCGCCGATCCCAAGGACCCGAAGCCGGACTGCTTCGCCACCCCCTCCAAGGTCAAGCGCATCTACAAGATCGCCATGACCGACGAGAACGCCGGCAAGGCGGTGCGCAAGATCGGCTATATCGACCTCCTGAAGATCGCCGACCCGGACAACCGGAAGCGCCAGGGCGGCGGCGACGGCTTCTACGACATGCCGTTCGTGACGATCGAGAACGTCGACCGGGTGGACGAGACGCACATCGTCGTCGGCAACGACAACAACCTGCCCTTCTCCGCCGGCCGCGCGCTCGACAAGGCGGACGACAACGAGTTCGTGCTGCTGGAAGCCGGCGCGCTCTTGAAGGCCGAATGAACCGGAAAGCGGGCCGGCACCGCCCCGCTACCGCGGATCGACCAGTTGCAGGATGAGCTGGTGCACGTTGCCGCCGTCGCTCATCTCGACCTTGTCGAAATCGCGGCTGCGGGCGCGCTGGGCCTGCGAGAGTTCGCCGAGGCGGGCCTGCAGCTCGGGGCGGATCTTGCGGCAGTGCGGGTCGTTCCCGACCGTCATGCCGACGCTCACCGCCTCGATCTGCCGCACCATGTCCTTGATGAAGTCGCCGTGCACCTTCTCGTGCGCCGTCACGCCGGAAATGAAGGTCTCCCAGCGGCTTTTCAGCGGCTCGGAGAGCTTCGTCTTCAGCTTCGGCAGCGTGTAGGTGATGACGAGCTTCGGCCGGTTGACCGTGATGACGCAGGCATCGCCCTGGCGCTCGTACTTGCGCGTCCAGGTGAGCTTGAAGCCGGTATGGGCGATGACGCGGGCGACGCCGAGCTTGGGGCCGCGCTCGCCGATCGACCGGTAGATCTCCAGGCCCGTCGAGCCCTCGACCGTATAGGGCTCGACCCGCTCGACCGCCTGCCAGTCCTGCGCGGCGGCGCGTGCCGCAAGGAGGAGGCCGGCGGCGAGGAGGGATGCGGACAGGAAGCGGGTGCTCGCCATGGGCATCACAGGAACCGGAAGGCGAGCTTTTTGCCCGTCAGCCTGGCGAGCTGCTGGAGGCGGCCGTCGAGCCGTTCGCCGGCGAGCTCGGCATAGTCCGCCGGCACGACGAGCTCGAGGTCGACGTCCGGCTGCGCCGACCTGCGGAAGGCGATGTGCGGCACGACGCCCGGCATGGAGGCCGAGAAGAGGTAGACGACGCGCAGGAGGCCGCCGACGAGCTTGGCGAGCTCGCGCAGGCGGGGCGTTGCGATGCCGGCCAGCGAACTGCTGACGGCGTCGTCGTTGAGCCCCTCGAAACGGTAGTAGTTGGTGAGCGCGATGAAGGCGCGGCCGGGATGGGTGATGCCGATGAAGGTGCCGTGCGCGATGAGGTTCAGCGCCTGGAGGCCGCGGTAGTCCGGATGCGCGCGCCAGCTGATGTCGGCCAAAAGGCAGGCGGCCTCGCGGTAGCGGCGCTCCTCTGCCGTCTCCGTGATGCCGAAGAGCGGCATCATGCGGCCGGTCCATTCGGCAAGCTCGCGGGCGTGCTCGGGCGAGCGGGCGCGCAGGATGGCGAGCTCGCCCGCGGCGGCGAGCAGCGGGTCGCGCGCCTTCTCGCGTTCCGGCAGCAGCGAATAGAGGTAGCCCTCGCGCACGCCCTGCGCGGAGAAGAAGACCCGCGAGGGCTTCATGATGGCGATCGTCTCCTGCAGGGCGACGGCGCCGAAGGGCAGGAGGTTGCGCCGGCTCTTGGAGATCGCCGCATAGGCCGGGTCCTTCTGGTCCTTGGCGGTGACGATGTCCGTCAGGAAATCCATGGCGTCGGAAAAGCCGAGCTCGTAGCCCTGGATCATGTGCAGGGGATAGTTCTGCATCTCCATGTGCAGGGCGCCGATGGCGCGCCACGTGCCGCCGACCGCATAGAAGGCGCGGCCCGCCCCGTTCTTCAGGAGGCCGGCGGTGCGCAGGTATTTGCGCGCGACGACGCGCGCCTGCGCGGGCGAACCGCCGGAGGCCTCGGAAAGCCGGATGCCGCCGAGCGGCAGGGTGATGCCCTTGCCGATCATGCCGCCGGCGACGTCCACCAGCTCCAGCGAGCCGCCGCCAAGGTCGCCGACGATGCCGTCCGGATCGTAAAAGCCGCTGACGATGCCGAGGGCGGAGAAATAGGCCTCCTCCTCGCCGGTCAGCACGCGCACCTTCTGGCCGAGGATCATTTCCGCCTGGTGGATGAAATCGGGGCCGTTCTCGGCCTCGCGCGCGGCGGCGGTCGCCAGCGCGAACATGGTGGAGGCGCGGGCCTGCTTCGACAGGGCCTTGAAACGGTGGAGGGCGGAGAGCGCCCGCTCGACGCTCGCCGGGTCCATGCGGCCGGTCTTCGCAAGCCCCTTGCCGAGACCGCACATGACCTTCTCGTTGAAGAGCATGGCCGGCGAACGGCTCATGCCCTCGTAGATGACGAGGCGAATGGAGTTGGAACCGATATCCACCACCGAGACCGGGGCAATTCCAGGCAAACGCCCCTGGGCTTCAGATTCGACCATGCATGTCCAGTTACTTCTTCCGGCGGCCTTGCCAGCCCGCGATCGCCCTCGGTGCGCTGGACTTCAGGGCTTCGCCCCGGCCGGACAGGCTGGGGTTGGTCATGAAGTAGTGCTGAGCGTTGAACGGCTCGGCGCCGGGCTGCACTTCCATGCGCCGGGACGTTCCGTCCGGAAGGATCTCGTAGCTCTGCTGGTTGTCGATGAGATTGCCCAGCATGATCTGCGAAAGTACCTGCTCATGCACCGTCCGGTTGATCAGAGGCACGAGTGTCTCGACCCGCCGGTCCAGGTTGCGCGGCATCATGTCCGCCGAGCCTATATAGACCAGCGCCTTGTCCGAGGGAAGCCCGTGGCCGTTGCCGAAGCAGAAGATGCGGGAATGCTCGAGGAAGCGCCCGACGATGGACTTGACGCGGATGTTGTCCGAAAGGCCCGGCACCTGCGGGCGCAGGCAGCAGATGCCGCGCACGACGAGGTCGACCTCCACGCCCGCCTGGCTCGCCCGGTAGAGCGCGTCGATGATCTCCGGGTCGACCAGCGAGTTCATCTTCATCCAGATACCCGCCGGCGCGCCGTTCTTCGCGTGCGCGATCTCCTCGTCGATGTGACGCAGGATGCGCGGGCGCAGCGTATAGGGCGAGAAGGCGAGCTTCATGCCGGCCTCGGGCTCGCCGTAGCCGGTGATGAAGTTGAAGATGTTCGCCATGTCGTTGGCGATGGTGGGGTTGCAGGTGAAGAAGGAAAGGTCCGTGTAGATCTTCGCCGTGATCGGGTGGTAGTTGCCCGTGCCGAGGTGGCAGTAGGTGCGAAGCCTGCCCTCCTCCCGGCGCACCACCATCGACATCTTGGCGTGGGTCTTCAGCTCGATGAAGCCGAAGACCACCTGCACGCCGGCGCGCTCCAGATCGCGCGCCCAGCGGATGTTCGCCTCCTCGTCGAAGCGGGCCTTGAGCTCGACCAGCGCCGTCACCGACTTGCCGGCCTCGGCCGCGTCGATGAGGGCGCGCACGATGGGGCTGTCGTTGGAGGTGCGGTAGAGCGTCTGCTTTATCGCCAGGACGTCAGGATCGCGCGCAGCCTGGAGAAGGAACTGGACCACCACGTCGAAGCTCTCGTAAGGATGGTGGACGACCATGTCCTTTTCGCGGATGGCGGCGAAGCAGTCTCCGGCGTGCTCTCGGACGCGTTCGGGAAATCGGGCATTGTAGGGCTCGAACCTCAGGTCGTCGCGCGGCGCCTTGGTGATCTCCGACAGCGTGTTGAGGGCGAGCAGGCCCGGCAGGACGGCGACGCGGTTGTCCGGCACGCCGAGTTCCTGCACCACGAAGCGGCGCAGCGATTCGGGCATTTCCGAATCGGTCTCGATGCGGATCACCGAGCCGCGGCGGCGGCGCTTCAGCGCCGTCTCGAAGAAGCGCACCAGGTCCTCGGCCTCTTCCTCCACCTCGATGTCGCTGTCGCGGATGATGCGGAACGTGCCCGAGCCGCGCACGATGTAGCCGGGGAAGAGTCTTCCGATGAAGAGCCCGACGGCGTCTTCCAGCGTGATGTAGCGGATCGCCTGGTCGGCGTCCGGCAGGCGGATGAAGCGGGCGAGCGCGACCGGCAGGCGCAGGAGCGCCGTCATCGGCTCCTTGCCCGTCGTGCTTTCCAGCTGCAGGCCGATGGAGAAGCCGAGGTTCGGGATGAACGGGAACGGGTGGGCCGGATCGATGGAGAGCGGCGTCAGCACCGGGAAGATCGACTGGGTGAACTCCTGCTGGAGCCAGACCTTGTCGTCGCTCGACAGCGCCGTGGGACGGACGATGAGGATGTCCTCCTTGGCGAGATACTGCTGGAGCACGGCGAGCGAGGCCTGCTGCTCCATCTGGAGGTTGTCGATCTCCTTGAGGATGTCGTCGAGCTGTTCGGCGGCGGTCTTGCCGTCGGGGCTGCGGATGCCGACGCCCTGGCGCACCTGGCCTTCCAGGCCCGCGACGCGCACCATGAAGAACTCGTCGAGGTTGGCCGCCGAGATCGACAGGAAGCGCACGCGCTCGAGCAGCGGATGGGCCGTGTTCAGCGTCTCTTCCAGGACGCGGCGGTTGAACTGGAGCCAGGAGAATTCGCGGTTGATGAAGCGCTCGGGGCTCGCCATCAGGGCTTCGATGTCGACCACCGCCCCTTCCGGCGCCGCGTCCTCGACGGGCTTTTCCTGAGAGAGGTCCGAAGTCGCTGTATCCATTTCACATTCCGCCCGTTGACCGTCTTCCGGCTCCTATCCCAGTTTGACGACGGAACTGTGACAGTCAATCCGGGGCGGTGGAATAAGGCGGGTACTCCCCCTCTGCCGGGCATCTCCCATCGCGGTCAGGCCGCCGCATCTGGAGACTGCCCCTCATCCGGCCTGCCGGCCACCTTCTCCCCGCAGGCGGGGCGAAGGAGATGTGCCGCACCGTTTTCCTGAAGCAATGGCGGCCCGCAAGGCAAGTCCCCTCTCCCCGCCTGCGGGGAGAGGGTCAGGGTGAGGGGCGAACGCCAAATGCGACGGCGGCAAACCGCAGGCACCGGGAACCTACCCCGCGAAATCCTCCCCGCCGACCATCTCGCCCAGCACCTCCTGCGCCAGCGCGCGGGTGATGCGGCTGCCGCGGGCGAGCGCGAGGCGGTCGAGCCGGTCCACCAGCGTCTGGGCGGCCTCCAGCGAGCGCTCCATGCGCGCGACGATATAGGCGACGAGCCTGTCGTCGACGAAGAGCTGGCGGTCGGCGAAGAGCTTGACGATGACCTGGGAGAGCAGCTCGTCGTCGGGCTCGCCGATCTCCACCACGGTCGCCGCCTTCAGGCGCGAGCGCAGGTCCGGCAGGTCGACCGGCCAGGACATCGGCCAGAGCCGGCTGGTGACGAGCAGCGTGTGGCCGTGCTGGCGCACATTGTTGATGACGTGGAAGAGCGTGCGGTCGTCGAAGCCGGCGCGGTCGGCGTCCTCGATGAGCACGGGGCCGCGCGCGGCCGCCTCTTCCGCGCCCTCCCTCGGCCGGGCCGAAACCAGCGTCGCGCCGGCCTTCTCGCGCCAGATGGCGGAAAGGTGCGACTTTCCCGAGCCGACCGGCCCGGCGATGACGACGACGGGCGAGGGCCAGTGCGGCCAGGCGTCGATCATCGCCACCGCCGCGTCGACGGGCTTTGCGACGAGCAGGTCGTCGCGCCCCGTGGCGGGATCGTGCCCGAAGGCCAGCGGCAACTGTTCGGCGGTCTTGCTGCGCGAGGTCATGGTCTTACCCGGATACGCTGTCGAGGCCGGTCACTCTTCCGGCAGGCTCTCTTCGAGGAGGACGGGCTTGCTCGCCCCGTGATAGAGGTCGCTGTCAAGGTAGCGCTGGAGGCCGAAGCGGACAAGAACGCCCACCGCGGCGGCGGCCGGCACCGCGATCATCAGCCCGACGAAGCCGAAGAGCGCGCCGAAGGCGACCAGCGCGAACATCAGCCAGACCGGATGCAGCCCGACGCGCGAGCCGACGAGCTTGGGCTGGAGGATGTTGCCCTCGATGAACTGGCCGGAAAAGAAGATGGCGGCGACGAGGACGATCATCCAGTAGTCCGGCCAGAACTGCACGATCGCCACGCCGACCGCGAGCACCAGGCCGACCAGCGAGCCGACATAGGGAATGAAGCTGATGAGCCCGGCGAAGAGGCCGATCAGCAGGCCGAAGTTGAGGCCCGCGAAGGAAAGCCCGACGCCGTAGTAGAGGCCGAGGATGATGCAGATGGAGCCCTGCCCGCGCACGAAGCCGGCGATCGCCGCGTCCATCTCCGAAGCGATCCGGCGGACGTTCGTCACATGGTCGCGCGGCACCCAGCTGTCGACCTTGGCGATCATGCGGTCCCAGTCGAGCAGGAGATAGAAGGCGACGACCGGCGTGATGACGAGGAGCGAGACGATGTTGACCAGCGCCATGCCGGAGTTCCAGAGCTGCCTGAACACCGTGCCGAGGAAGCCGGCGCCCTCGGCGAGGATGGACGAGAAGCTCTGCTTGATCGTGCCCATCTGGCTGCTGATCCAGGTGGGCAGGAGATCGGGGTTGAAGCTCGCCACCAGCTCCTGCAGCTGGCTGACATAGCCCGGCAGCGTCTCGAGGAAGTCGGCGGCCTGGGTCGCCAGCAGCGGGATGACGATCATCAGCGACAGCGCGAAGAGCACGACGAAGGCGACGAGGATGACCACCGTCGCCATGAGGCGGCTGAGGCCCCAGCGCTCCAGCCGGTCGGCCACCGGATCGAGGAAGTAGGCGAGCGCCATGCCGGCGATGAAGGGCAGGAGGATGTCGCTGAAGACGAGCAGGAAGAGCACGAAGAAGGCGAGCGCGATGAGCCAGAAGATCACCTGCCGCTTCAATCCCGCGCCGCTGATATGGGCTGCCATCGCGCTCTTTCCCGTGTTCCGCCGCTGTTGGCAGACGAGATAGGATGCGGGGGCGAGGAAGGTCAAGGCTCCGTTGGAAAAGCAGGAGAAGCCGCATTCGTGCGAAATGCCCCTCATCCGGCCTGCCGGCCACCTTCTCCCCGCAGGCGGGGCGAAGGAAAGATGCCGAACCGTTTTCCCCCATTTCCACATGGCTGCGTGGCGCGTCCCCTCTCCCCGCCTGCGGGGAGAGGGTCAGGGTGAGGGGCAATCTCCACACGGCCGCCGGCAAACCGGTGAAAAAACCCCTGCATTCCCGGCATTCTTCTTGCACTTCATCCCCCATCGTGCCAATCGGGCGCAACAGCGCGCGAGCCGGAGACGAGAGCATGAGCCAGTCGGGAAAGAACGGTCTGACCTATAGCGATGCGGGCGTCGACATCGACGCGGGCAACCTGATGGTCGAGAAGATCAAGCCGGCGGTGCGCTCCACCCGCCGCCCCGGCGCGGACGGCGAGATCGGCGGCTTCGGCGGGCTGTTCGACCTCAGGGCCGCCGGCTTTTCCGATCCGGTGCTCGTGGCGGCCAACGACGGCGTCGGCACCAAGCTCAAGATCGCGATCGATGCCAATCGGCACGACACCGTCGGCATCGACCTCGTCGCCATGTGCGTCAACGACCTCGTGGTGCAGGGCGCCGAACCCCTCTTCTTCCTCGACTACTTCGCCACCGGCAAGCTCGATCCCGAGCAGGGCGCGGCCATCGTCGAGGGCATCGCCGAAGGCTGCCGGCAGGCCGGCTGCGCGCTGATCGGCGGCGAGACCGCGGAAATGCCGGGCATGTATTCGCATGGCGACTACGACCTCGCGGGCTTCGCCGTGGGGGCCGCCGAGCGCGGAAAGCTGCTGCCGGCGGGCGACATCGCCGAAGGCGACGTCATCCTCGGCCTTGCCTCCTCGGGCGTGCATTCCAACGGCTATTCGCTGGTGCGCAGGATCGTCGCGCTCTCCGGCCTTGCCTGGGATGCCCCTGCCCCGTTCGACGGCGCGAAGAGCCTCGGCGAGGCGCTGCTGACGCCGACGAGGATCTATGTGAAGCCGCTCCTGAAGGCGATCCGCGAGACGGGCGCGATCAAGGCGCTGGCGCATATCACCGGCGGCGGCTTCCCGGAGAACATCCCGCGCGTGCTGCCGAAGCATCTTGCCGCCGAGATCGACCTTGACGCCGTCAAGGCGCCGCCCGTCTTCTCCTGGCTCGCCGGGACCGGCGGCGTGGAGGCGAAGGAAATGCTGCGCACCTTCAACTGCGGCGTCGGCATGATCGCGGTCGTGCCGGAGGAGAAGGCCGATGCGGTCGCCGCCGTGCTGGCCCGCGAGGGCGAGAGCGTCTTCCGCCTCGGTCGCATGGTCGCCCGCAACGAAGGCGCGGCCGGCACGATCTACAAGGGCGCGCTCGCCCTATGACGCGCGCCCGCAAGCGCGTCGTCGCCTTCATCTCCGGCGGCGGCTCCAACATGCTGGCGCTGGCGAAGGCGGCCGAGGCGCCGGACTTCCCGGCGGAGATCGTCGCGGTCTTCTCCGACAAGGCGGAGGCCGGCGGGCTGGCGAAGGCCGAGGCGCTGGGCATTCAGACCCGCACCTTCCTGCGCCGGGATTTTGCCGGCAAGGAGGCGCACGAGGCGGCGATCCTCGAGGCGCTCGACGCGCTCTCGCCCGACATCGTCTGCCTTGCCGGCTACATGCGCCTCTTATCCGGCGCCTTCATCCAGCGCTACGAGGGTCGCATCCTCAACATCCACCCCTCCCTGCTGCCGCTCTTTCCCGGCCTCCACACGCACCAGCGCGCCCTCGACGCCGGCATGCGGATCGCCGGCTGCACGGTGCATTTCGTGACGGAAGGCATGGACGAGGGCCCGGCCATCGTGCAGGCGGCCGTGCCGGTCCTGCCGGCCGACACGGCCGACACGCTCGCCGCGCGGGTGCTGACCGTCGAGCACCGCAGCTACCCGCTGGCGCTCAGGCTCGTGGCGGAAGGCAGGGTGCGCATGGAGGGCGGCAGGGCGGTTGCGGCGGACGACCTGCCGCGGGTGGACGGCGCGTGCCTGATTTCGCCGGCGGCGTAAGGCCGGATCGATCGGCTGCTTGAGAGGCTGAACGAGCTGGTGAGCAGCCCGTCCGTCTTGCCCGGCCCCTCACCTTATCCCCGCTCTCCCCCATCTCCTCCGTCATCCTCGGGCTTGTGTGGAAGAAGTGTGGTTTACTGGATGCACCGGCCGGGATGCGCATCCCGGCCGGTGCA